>CAZRZN010000386.1:0-2534 GCA_964604565.1 uncultured Rhodobacterales bacterium | reverse complement strand
TAAGCACGTGCACATTCTTGCCAGTCCTCACGACATGTTCCGGCAGGGCAGGCAATCTGCGTCAGGTGACCTACAGTCAATTTTTCCACCCAACCTGACATTCCAGAGAGGGGCAATCGAACAGGATCTGCCGTTACCCTGTCCCGGAAGGAGCAGACCTTTATTCCGCCGCTTGAAGTTTGCGCATCGCATCGACAACGCGTTCCGTAGGCTCCGCCTTGTCGACCATTTCCATCGTTTGATGCAGCGCTCTGAGATTGGTCTGGATGCTGCAATATGCGCTGTAAACGACCGTCTTGATCCCTTTGGAATTCAACACCGACAAAATCTTTCGACCTTCCGCGCCCGGGGGCAACCCAAGGTCGGGAGGAATCCCCAGATCAAGATCCAGAACGCAGAATTCGGGCACGACGTCATACAGCGATTCCAAGGTTTCGGTATAGGTCGAGCAAGGGCCCAAGGGTTCGAAGTCAGCGGCACGCAAAATTTCAAAGATTTCGAATGCCAGCAATGTGTTGTCTTCAACCACCAATACACTGTTGGGTTGTTTTACGCTATCTGGCACTTGTAAATCCTTAATCCATTGGCATACACACCGGCCTCGCGCACTAATGTCATGCTCGGCGAATACGTTGTTCGGAGATCGTTGGGAGAGGCCAGTCTTTGGCTCTGCGGTAAACGCGATAGCGGCGCCTTCCCAGACATTGAATCATTTGAGCGCAAGCAGAATTGATGCATGAAGCCATACTCTTTTTGCATGGGATTGTATAGGCCGAGTCCGCAAGAGTTTTGGATCGGCCTCTCGAACCGCCGATGCCAAGCCTGTCAAACGACGCGGCGCATCCCCCCGGGCTGGCACCGCATCCTGCGATTTAAGGCTGGATTGCGCATACCGACATTTGATGCGGTAAACAAAAGCTTGGTATGTTTCCTTGCCCTATTTTGACCCACAGGATGACCGGTATCCGTCTGGAAAGGCATGGCCGCGCGGTATCGGCGACGCGCCAAGGCAGAGGCATGAAGCGAACAAGGTCCGGAGCCTGCCTGTTGGGCCACCTCGTTCAAAGAGCGAAGAAGGATGTAGTCCCGTTCGACATTCAGCATGATTGGCAAGTCAGCGGAATGATACGCAGGGCTTGGTGCGGGTGCCGTCAATCCGGGTCTGCTGGCTTCAGCACGGCGAGCCGCCGCCGAAATCATGTGAGGTCAATACAGGACGCTGATGCGATCAGGGGCTTGGCGATCCCGTCTGCGCCCCGTGGCCTTTCGCAACCTGTGGATATGCCGCGTCCAACCGTTTGCGTTCGCGGCGGTGAAACTCGGCATCGCTCTCTCCCGGGGCAGGACCGCAGGACAGCGCCTTCGCAAGATCGAAAAAGCCCTGTCCCGGCAGTGCCTCTCTGGCGCGGCTGACCGCATGCGCGGCGGTGAACGGCCGACCGGCGGCGGCATCCTCGCGCATCGTGGTTTCCAGCGCGCGGGTGATCCGGCGCACGGATCCCGGCGCCCAGAGGCCAAATTTGCGCGCCAGTGCTCCATAGGTGATGGGCGTATCATCGGACGAAAGCTGCGAGAGATGCGCGCGCAGGCGATCTGCAAGCGCCTGTTCGCGGCCCGCGGCAGAGCTTGCCTCGCTTGGGGGCGGGATTTCGCGTGCCGATCCGTCAGGCAGAACCTCCGCCGCCCATGCCCGTGCGGTGCTGCGCAGGACGATCCGCGTCTTGCCCTGATCGGCGCCTTCGCCGGTTTCCGTGACGCCGACGACATCACCGTTGCGCAATCCTGCGCGCAAGGCTTGGGGCGTCAGTCCCAGACGCGGGGCAAGAAAATCGGGGTCGACAGTGATCTGCCCGTCATCCCATCCGATCACGCCCGGTGGCAGCGCACGATTCAGAAGCGGTGAACCCACGTCGTTCTGCGTGTAAAACGGGTTATTGCCCGCCGCATGATCGGTGACGTCTACGATTTTTCCGATCTGCGGCAGGGCGGCCCGCAACATCCGTTCGACGCCCTCCCGCAGGGTGGCGGAAGAGGCGGCACAGCCCTGACAGCCGCCCGACATGCGAAGATAGACAATGCCCTGTTCGACTCGTTCGGCGATGATTTGCCCGCCGTGAGCGGCGATCGAGGGATTGACCTGCCGTTCCAGCAGGTCTTCCACCCGGCGCAATAGATCTGAGTCCGAACCGGGGTCCGGATCGCAGCCGTCCGCGCCAAGGGGGGTGTCCGTTTCGTCCAGCACCTTCCGGATGGCGGCTGCGATCCGTGGCTTCAAATCCGCCCAGTCGGCCTCCGGGGCCTTCTGAAGGAGGATCGTCGACCCCGTCACCTCTACCCGGACCACACCCGAAATGGCGAAAAGGGCGCGGGGCAGGGGGGCATCAGCGCCGCTCTCGAACCGGCCGGAGCGGCCGTGCTGCACAGTGTCGTCGAGGACAAAAGACATGACGGTCGCATCGCGGGCAGAGGCCTGCGTGCGGATACGGCGGCGTGGCTGTTCAGACATCTTCCAATTCCGTGTTTTCCATCGCGCG
>CAZRZN010000385.1:0-2542 GCA_964604565.1 uncultured Rhodobacterales bacterium | reverse complement strand
CTCTCCACTTTCCAAAGGTTGATCATGCTGTGCCGCTGACCGGCATGCCGACGAAGATACTGTCTCCCACACGCACCGATATTCGGCCGTCCGGCAGTGTTTTCTCCATAAGGCCCTGAACCGATACGCAGCTGCCGATAATGATCGTTCGAAGCATTCCGACACCTCCCAATGTCACCAATTTACCAATAATAGTGCGGGGGACAGAACAATGCCACATTTCAAAGTCAGGAAATGAGCAACAACCTGCCATATTTTTGATCTTTCGGGATCAAAATCCGGCAGAGGAGACCAAAAAGCATATATATTCCAAATTAAATATATTTTCTTCTTGCTCAGAGCCAGTCTCTGAGGATCGGCAGCAAGGGAATATCCGCCGGCGGCATCGCATAGTCCCGCAAGTGCTGCTTGCGGACCCATTTGAGTGCCTGCCCCTCTTGCCCCCGAATCATTCCGCCCCATTTTCGGCAAACAAATAGAGGCATCAAAAGGTGGAAATCTTCATAGGCATGAGAGGCGAAGGTCAAGGGAGCGAGACAACTCGACCAAGTCTCGATCCCCAGTTCCTCATGCAGTTCGCGGATCAGCGCGCTTTCAGGAGATTCACCCGGCTCCACCTTGCCGCCCGGAAACTCCCAAAGTCCGGCCATGCTCTTTCCCTCTGGGCGTTGTGTCAGCAGGACACGGCCGTCGGGGTCGATCAAGGCCACCGCAGAAACAAGGATGATTTTCATGGGCTTGCTTTCGTTTCCGGACCGTCATCAAAATCGCCTCCGGAAATTCCGGACTGGGGGCTCTGATCAGGCCTCACACCCCTATTCAGGAGCGATAATCCGCGTTGATGGTGATGTAGCCGTGTGTAAGGTCGCAAGTCCAGACAGTCGCCATGCCCTGTCCCAGACCGATGTCCACCGTGATTTCAATTTCCGGCTGCTTGAAATACGCAGCGCCGTCCGCCTCACGATACGCGGGCGACACCCAGCCCTGCTCTGCGACCAGCAGGTCCCCAAAACGAATCGTGAGCGCGTCTCGATCCGCCGCCGCGCCCGACTTGCCCACCGCCATGACGATGCGTCCCCAATTCGGATCCTCCCCCGCGAGGGCGGTCTTTACCAGAGGGGAGTTCGCAATCGAAAGCGCGTGGGTCCGCGCATCGACGTCCGTTGCCGCGCCATTGACTGTCACGGTCACGAATTTCGTTGCACCCTCGCCATCCCGCACGACCTGATGGGCAAGGTCCAGCATGACGCCATGCAGCGCCTCCGCGAATCCCTCGTGGCCCGTGACGTCAACACCCGACGTCCCCGTGGCCGCCATCAGCAGCGTGTCGGATGTGGATGTGTCACTGTCCACGGTAATATTGTTGAAGGTTCGCGCATTCAGATTGCCGAGCAGGGCCTGCAGGTCCGCCCGTCCGATCTTTGCATCGGTGAAGATATAGACCAGCATCGTCGCCATGTCGGGCGCGATCATGCCCGACCCCTTGGCGATTCCCGCAATCTTGACCGATTGGCCATCAACGTCGATCTCTGCCCCGGCGCCCTTTGGAAACGTGTCCGTGGTCATGATCGCCCGGGCCGCATCCGGCAGGCCCGCCGGATCCAGTGATCCGGTCAGATCCGCCAGCTTTTGGATGATGCGATCGTAAGGCAACGGCTCACCAATCACACCTGTCGACGACGAAAAGACCCGCGCTTCGGGCACGCCCGTCACCTGACAGACCGCTGCCGTGACAGCCTGTGTCGCGTCCACACCATTCCGACCGGTGAAAGCGTTGGAGTTGCCCGAGTTGACGATGATCGCCGCAGGTTCCGTGCTGTCCGCGCCGATCTTGGCCTGACAATCCAGAACGGGCGCCGACCGCGTGGCCGACCGGGTAAAGACCCCGGCCATCACACTGCCCGGATCCAGCAGCGCCAGCATCACGTCGGGTCGATTCTTGTACCGCACCCCGGCCTCGGCAATGGCAAACTGCGCCCCGGCGATCACCGGGAGTGAAGGAAATGCGTCAGGAGCAAGCGGAGACCGGGGCGCCATCAGTTCACTCCGACAGAAGGTCGAGGTTGTTGATGACCGACGTATCGATCTCGGCGCGGCCCGTGCGCGTCACTTCGCCGCTGTCCAGCAGATCGGCGATGTAGGCCTGCACGGCCGCACGCTGCACGGTCTCCGTCAATTCGGCCTGCACCTCTTCGAACGCCGGCGCATCGCTGATGCGAGTCTCGTTCAGGCGAATGACATGCCACCCGAATTGCGTCTGAACCGGCGCCGAAACCGTGCCAGGCTCCAACTCCGCAACTGCGGCTTCGAAGGCGGGGACCATGCGGCCCGTGCCGAACCATCCCAGCATCCCACCACGCGGACCCGACGGGCCGGTCGATTTTTCCCGGGCGGTTTCGGCGAAATCCGCGCCACCTTCGATCTCTGTCTTGATGGCCTGTGCCTCTTCCTCAGTTTCCACGAGGATGTGCGATGCATTATACTCTACGCCCTGGTCGGCATTCGCGTATTCCGCGTCGTAAGCCGCCTGGAGCGTCTGTTC
>CAZRZN010000384.1:0-2589 GCA_964604565.1 uncultured Rhodobacterales bacterium | reverse complement strand
GATTGTCTTGTGAACCTTTCGCGCAGGGCGCTTTCGGAGGCCGCCGGGATCTTTCCCCGCTTCATCGTTCTGAACATCACCGCGCAACCGGACACGCTTGCCCGCCGGCTTGCCGCGCGCGGTCGCGAGACGGACGCGGAGATTTCCGATCGCCTGGCAGAAGCGTGCAAACCGCTGCCCGAAGGGCTGAAGGTCATCGCTCTGTCCAACGATGGCCCGCTGTCCAAGACCGTCGCGCAAGCGGTGGCGCGCCTTCAACCGGCGAGCGTGTAGCGATGTATCAATTCGAAACGCCCGTCTTCGCGCTCGCCGCACAGGGCAACCTGATCCATGACAAACGGGGCGGGCACGTCCGGCAGATGGCTGCGCGCCTTGTCGAACCAGACCGGGATATCTTCCTTTGGAAGCCAACCGGAAAGCGTCATGTGAAAGCGGAATTCCTCCATCACGTAGGGGTAGCCCCATTGCATCAGCAACGCCTCCTGCCGCGCGGTCAGACCTGCCTTGCGGCGGCGGTCAAGTTCCCGGGTGTCAGCGGGGGCGCGAAACGCATCCAGATCACGCACACAGGCCGCGGCAACCCGTTGAAGGTCCGCCATGTCGCCCCGCGGCGTCAGCGCCAGAAACCGCCCGATCACGGACAACTCCAATGTCTCGCAAGAGGCGGGCGAAAGCCCTGCCGCCAATTCCGACAGGGCCGCCTTCAAATGTTCGACCGTGCGCCCGGCGCTCAGGCGAAACGGCGGCTTCAGCGTTCCGTGGAACCCGTATTTCCGCGCCGCCCTCGTGATGACGGCCAGACCGGGCAGATCGGGTTGACGCACCGCGCAGCCGTTTTCCACATCCCATCCCAACCAGCATGCGCCGAATGCTGCAAGGTGTCCGGCGGGCGGTAGATAATAGATCGCAAATCGAGAGTATGTCATGAATTCCCCTTTCCAATCCGCCCGCTTGGCAACGACCCATGACACGTCCGGGTCCGGCGATCTATGCCTGGCCAATGCGCGGCTGGTTCTGCCCGATCGGGTGCTGGTCGGTGCCGTGACAATCGAGAATGGCATCATCGCGGATATCTCGGAAGGCGATCAAGTTCCAGCCGGTGCCGTCGATTGCGCAGGTGATCTGATCCTGCCCGGCTTGGTGGAGTTGCACACCGACAATCTGGAACGCCACATCGAACCGCGCCCGGAGGTGGACTGGCCCCATCTGCCAGCCTTGCTTGCCCATGACGGGGAATTGGCCTCGACTGGGATAACCACGGTTTTCGACGCGATGCGCGCGGGCTCCATCCACGACGGCAAGGGGCGCTACGACAATTATGCCCGCAAGCTGGCGGATGAACTGCTGGCCGCGCGGGAGGCCGGGCTGTTCAGGATCAGCCATTTTCTGCACCTGCGGGCCGAGATCTGTTCCGAAACGCTGCTTGACGAACTGGCGGCCTTCGGACCCGAGGACCGGATCGGGATCGTCAGCCTGATGGACCACACACCGGGCCAGCGCCAGTTCCGCGACATGGCCGCGCTCAAGACCTACGTGGGCAAGCGACGCGGAATGACCGACACGGAATTTACCGAGCATGTTCAGAAACTGCGGAACCTACAGGAGCGCTTCGGCGCCCGGCACGAGGCCGGAGCGGTGGCGGAGGCAGATCGCCTTGGCGCGGTGCTGGCAAGCCATGACGACACGACGGTCGCGCACGTCGCGACCTCCGCCCGGAATGGCGTGGGCTTTGCGGAATTTCCCACAACGGTCGAGGCGGCGGAGGCCTGCCGCGCCCATGGCATCGCCGTGATGATGGGCGCGCCCAACCTGATCCGGGGCGGCTCTCATTCCGGCAATGTCGCGGCCGAAGATCTTGCCCGGGCGGGCCTGCTGGATATCGTCTCGTCGGATTACGTGCCTTCGGCGCTCTTGCTGTCGGCCTTTCACCTTGCCGGTCTGTGGCAGGACCTGCCCAGGGCCATTGCAACGGTGACCGCCAATCCGGCACGGGCCGCGCGCCTGACGGATCGCGGCGCGCTCTGCGAAGGACTGCGTGGCGATGTCCTGCGCGTGCGCCGCGTGGAACGGGCGCATGTTCTGCGCGGGGTCTGGAGCATGGGCAGGCAGGTTGGCTGACAACGGGGGCCGACGTTTTGCCCATGCCGCAGGGGATGCCTGGAAAACCTTAGCCCACGTCGCTCCCGGCAGGCGGCCTGCGTCCTCCGGGCACCGGGCACCGGGAAATGCCCCACCACGGAACCGGACCCCGAACCCAACCGACCGACCAGCGCACCGCATGTTCTGACGACGCGGACCGCACCAAGAAACTTGATTGCCAGCCAAGTTCAGTCAATGATCACCATTCGTCCCGTCTCGGGTCCAATTTCGAAACAGGCAAATTCCGGCAACCCTGCCAAGGCACAGTGACTGTGCATGGCACCGGCGGTCTTTTTTTGTTTGATTTTCTCTGTTCTTTCTGGGGGGAAGAATGCCCAGTTCAATTGATACGACATCGAACGCCCGGGGGCTCCTCGAGACCGGGGCAGATCGTCGCGACTGGGAGTTTCCGTCCGAACGGTCCGAAATTCGGCCACAAGCTGTCTTGCC
>CAZRZN010000383.1:0-2598 GCA_964604565.1 uncultured Rhodobacterales bacterium | reverse complement strand
ACGTGTTCATAGGCTTCTTCGTTCTTGCGACAGGCATAGTCCGTTGTGATCCAGTCGCCGTAGCGGCGCGGATCGAGCGAAGCCATGTCGATCTCTGCCTCCCCCTCGACCATGAGATCCGCAAGGTATTTGCCCGCACCACCGGCAGCGGTGATGCCAAAGGAAAAGCCCTCGGCCAGCCACATGTTGCGAAGTCCCGGCGCCGGGCCGAGCAAGGGGTTGCCATCGGGCGTGTAACAGATCGGGCCGTTGTAATCATCCTTCAGGCCCACCGTTTCGGACGACGGGATCCGGTGGATCATGGACATGTATTCTTCTTCGATGCGCTCCAGATCGAGCGGGAACAGATCGGCGCGGAAACTGTCCGGAACGCCATAGGCAAAACGCGCAGGCGCGTTCAATTCGTAGGGGCCGAGTATCCAGCCACCGCGTTCCTCGCGCACATACCATTTGGCATCGGCATCCCGCAGGACGGGATGTTCGCCGTGGGTCTTGCGGAATTCCACCAGAGCCGGATCAGGTTCGGTCACGATGAACTGATGTTCGACCGGGATGGCCGGGATCTTGATGCCCAGCAGTTTCGCGGTGCGCTGCGCATGGTTGCCCGTGGCGGTGACCACATGTTCGGCGTGGATGACAGCCTGTTCATCCGAGGGTAAAAGATTGCCCCCCTTCTCGATCATCTTCGTCACGGTGACATCCCAATGGCTGCCGGTCCAGGTATAGCCGTCGACCTGCCATTTACGCTCGATCGTGACGCCGCGCTGGCGGGCGCCCTTGGCCATCGCCATGGTCACATCCGCCGGATTGATGTAGCCATCCGTCGGGTGATAGATCGCGCCCTTCAGATCTTCGGTGCGCACCAGCGGCCAGCGCTCCTTTATCTGGGCGGGGGTCATCCATTCGAAGGGGACGCCGCAGGTTTCTGCTGTGGAGGCGTAGAGCATGTATTCGTCCATGCGTTCCGTGGTTTGCGCGATGCGCAGATTGCCCACCACGGAAAAGCCCGCATTCAGCCCGGTCTCTTCCTCCAGCGTCTTGTAATACTTGATCGAATAATCGTGGATATGCGTGGTCGCGTAGGACATGTTGAAATAGGGCAACAGGCCAGCGGCATGCCAGGTGGATCCGCTCGTCAGCTCGTCACGCTCCAGCAGCATGACGTCATCCCAGCCCGCCTTGGCAAGATGATAGGCAATCGAGGTCCCGACGGCACCACCGCCGACGACCAGGGCTTTGACGTGGGTTTTCATGTGGCGAGTCTCCGGTTCATTCCGGTCTTCCATATCCTGCCGCGCAGGGCCGCGCCGCGCGCGCCCGACACCTCATGAGGGGAAAACGACTTGCTCCCGGATCATCGCGTCGCACCACGGTCACAGCATGCAAAAAAGCGGTGGACCGGGCCGGTCCACCGCGCGTTTTCAAGGCATGTTTTGTGGATGCCGCCCCGACGGCGATAGAGATCAGCAGTTATACTGGTAGGTAAAGACCAGCGTGTCCGTGGTCCAGCGTCCCGTGGGCTGACAGTTCTGATAGATCTGCCGCTGGCCGGTCACCTGCACCCGAAGCGGATTTTGCAGCACCGGTCCCTCGACATAGTATTCCAGCGCACCGCAGTAGCTGTCGAAAACCCGTGCCGTGCCGCTGTACCACTCTCCGTTCTTGCTGCCATTGAACAGAAGGGTGCCGGGTTGAACGCCAGCATTGCGGACCCCCTGACGGGGATTTTCGTACCAGAACCAGCGATTGTTGCCCTGATCGGTAAGGCGCATCAGAGATCCGTTATGGTTCCAGCAAGAGTCCGCGACAGCAGACTGCGTGGCCATGAAAACCGCCATGACCACGGTGAGAAATCGCTTCATGCCGATACCTTTCGCTTTGAACTGGGCAGGTGAAAAGCCTGCGCGGATAGGGCGCAGCTGTCAATATTTATCCATGCCAGCATGTTAACGACCGGTGAACGGGCACAGGTGAAAGTCAGCGGCGGTTAAACGCCAATTCCCGCGCGCCCCCCCTTCCGCATCCATGGAGGCAAGCCTATAACACCCAAGGTTCGGACTTGCAGAGTCGCGGACCGATAAGGCAATGGGGCAAGAGCATAATGTTTGGCATGGACCGTATTCTGGGCCTGTTCTCTTCGGACATGGCGATCGACCTCGGGACGGCGAACACACTCGTTTACGTCAAGGGTCGCGGTGTCATTCTTTCGGAACCGTCGGTGGTTGCCTATCACATCAAGGATGGCGTGAAAAAAGTTCTTGCCGTTGGCGAAGACGCCAAATTGATGCTCGGCCGCACGCCCGGCTCGATTCAGGCGATCCGGCCGATGCGCGAAGGTGTGATCGCGGATTTCGATACCGCCGAGGAGATGATCAAGCACTTCATCCGCAAGGTGCACAAGCGATCGACCTTCTCGAAACCCAAGATCATCGTCTGCGTGCCGCATGGCGCCACGCCGGTAGAGAAACGGGCGATCCGGCAGTCCGTCCTTTCAGCGGGCGCGCGCAAGGCCGGTCTCATCGCGGAACCGATCGCCGCGGCGATCGGCGCGGGCATGCCGATCACCGACCCCACCGGCAACATGGTCGTCGACATCGG
>CAZRZN010000382.1:0-2610 GCA_964604565.1 uncultured Rhodobacterales bacterium | reverse complement strand
AATACTTGACCGTCTCGAAATTCAGCAGGCTGTCGATGGCCTTCTGGTTGGCGTCTGTGTCCTGCTTGTTCATCTCGCGGCGCAGTTGCACACGCCATTCGGTCACCTTGAAGGTGAAGGCGATGTAAAGGCCGACCACACCGACGACGACCACCAGATACCAGACGTCGAACAGGAAAAAGAGCACCCCGGCCACAAGGATCAGTTCGAGGAACAGCGGCCCGATGCTGAACAGCAGGAACCGCAGCAGGAATTCGACACCCTTGACCCCGCGTTCGATGATCCGGCTCAGCCCTCCGGTCTTGCGCGTGATATGATAGCGCATCGACAGGCGGTGAATATGGGCGAAGGTTTCCAGCGCCAGTTGCCGCAATGCACGCTGCCCCACCTTGGCAAAGATCGCATCGCGCAACTGCTGAAACGCCACGGTCAACAGCCGCGCCGTGCCATAGGCCAGCGTCAGGCCCACGGCCCCCAGCATCAGGTCCGATGCGGTGCCCGACAGGCTGTCCACAGCACCCTTGTAGAAGATCGGCGTGCCGACGGCGATCAGCTTGGCCAGAACCAGCAGGCCAAGCGAGATGACAACCCGCCGCTTGGCCCAAGTCTCGCCCTCCGGCCAGAGATAGGGTCCGACGCGGCGCACCGTGCGCCAGCCGGAGCGGCGTTCGTCGCGGGCGATCTGCTTGTCCGTGTCGAGGGGCGTTTCAGGGGGCATGGTCCGGCCTTGTGATGTCCCCTCTCACCTAGCGGGGGAACAGCGGAGTTTCCAGAGCCCGCGCCGCCGCAACCGGCACAGGGGTCTGATGGTCAGTCCGCAGCGCTGTCAGGCAGAGCGAAAATCTGGCCGGGATAAATCAGGTCCGGGTCACGGATGCGTTCGCGATTGGCCTCGAAGATCCGGACATATTGCATCCCTTCGCCGTAGCGTTCCCGCGAAATCCCCCAGAGCGTGTTGCCCGGCTGAATGGTGACCGAACGGATGGCCCCGCCGCTGCGGGCCGTCACGCGTTCCAGCACCGCGGTGCTTTCGCGCAGAAACGGGCTTTCGATCCGCGCAAGCACCTGACCGCGCGCGTCGATCTGATCAACCCGCAGGGTGTAGGTGCCGGTGTCCACCTCTGGCAATTGAACCCGCCACCGTCCGTCGTCGCGGATGCGCGAGGTCGTGATGGGTGAATTGTCGAGGTAGATCCGCACGAAAGCCGCGGTCTTGCCCCGTCCCGACAGCAGCACATCGCCCGCGCCGTCATAGCTTATCGAATCAAGCGCGACATCCCCGGGAGACAGCGGCGCGGTCGATAGCGCCTCCACCCCGCGCGGAGTGGACAGCATGACCGTGGGTGTGCTCGGCGGGGCGACGGGCGCATCCACGACGCCGGATTGGGTCCGGGCGGTGATCGCCGGATCGGGGGTGGCCGGATCCGCGGCCGCGACCCCATCTGCCGGATCGAGGGGTGCAAGAGATGCGGGATCCGTCAGCGCGACGCTTGGTGGCGCACCGGGTAAGGCGCTTTGCGCCGGCACCGCATCGGAAGCGGTGCGACCAAGCCGCAAGTCACCCGCGACACCCGTGACCGGGGCGGGTTGGCGTCCGGGGGGCGCCGGGGCATCGCCATCCCCGGGGCTGCGCAGGCCGTCCGGCGCGGGGCCAGCCTCCGGCAGCGGGGCGGTTCCGTCAGACACCTCGGGCGCGGCGGCGGGCGCGGGCGCGGGGCTCGTGCCTACCGGATCCGTACGGTCGGGATCCACGTCGCGTGTCTGCACGGGCGCCAGATCCGGCGACGACCCCGGTGCGGCCGGAAGGTCGGGACTGGCGAGCGCAAGGGCGTCGCCGCTCAGGGGCGTCAGTGTCGGCGCGGGGTCCGGGACCGGCGCGGTCCGAGCACCGGGCTGCGCCTCGATGACCGGCTCCGCCGGAGCACCCTGCCCCGGCGCGGGCGTCGTCGTGGCCTCCGCAGCGACCATCTCCAGCGGGGCGACCAGCACTTCGTCCTCGGACAGAACGGTTGTCTCATCCTGCGTCATGCGCAGGCTGATGACAGCCGCCTGATCCGGCGGGAGATTGAGGAAGGTTGAGAAATTGCCATCGCGGCCAACCTCAAGGGTCTCTGCCGGTTCGCCATTCACCAGAACCTCAAGCTTTGACCCCGGCGCGCCGCCGCCCGCGATCAGTGCGAAACCATCGCTTTCGGTGCGCACCATATCGAAGCTGGGCCGCGTCAGATTGGTCTCTGCATCAAGAAGAGGCTCTGCGATGAGGGATCCGCCCTCGGGGTCCAGCAGTGGCAACAGGGCGGTTTCCGCCTCCGGAAACGGAGCGGATTCCGCGCGGGCCGGCGCGCTGGATGTCTCTACCGGTGCGTCCGGCGAAGGTGGCGCATCCGCGGTTTCGGCGGGCGCCTCCGTGGGCGCGGGCGTGCCCACGGTCCGAGACGGCGCATCCGCTGGAGCAGTCACAGGCGCGGGACCGGGCGGGACTGCCGTCACGTCCGGCGCGTCGGCGGTATCCACCGGCCCCGTGGTCGGATCGGGCGCGTCGGCGGTGTCCACCGGCGCCACGGTCGGATCAGGCGCGTCTGCGGTGTCCACCGGCGCCACGGTCGGATC
>CAZRZN010000381.1:0-2615 GCA_964604565.1 uncultured Rhodobacterales bacterium | reverse complement strand
GAAATGCCCGATTGCAGGTCCATCAGCCCCAGCGTGAAACGCGGCATGTTGAACAAGGCGCCTTCGCCCACGGTGGCAAGGATCAGGCCCAGGATCGTCATCATCAGTGCCTTGGCCACCTGACCGGTGCCTGCAAAGGCTGCGATGGCCGACAGGCCCACGACCATGAGTGCAAAATATTCGGCCGAATGGAACAGCAGGGCGACAGAGGACAGCGCCGGGGCAAAGATCATCAACAGGATCGCGCCAATCGTGCCGCCGGCAAAACTGGCAACGGCGGCAATCGTCAGCGCCTTTCCGGCCTGCCCCTTGCGCGCCATCGGATAGCCGTCAAAGCTGGTCGCGACGGTGCCCGCGACCCCCGGCGCGTTCAGCAGGATCGACGAGGTGGAGCCGCCAAAGATCGCGCCGTAATAGACGCCCGCCAGCAGGATCAGCGCGGCGGTCGGATCGCCCAGCGTGATCGCGACGGGGATCATGATGGCGATGATGGACATCGGGCCAAGGCCCGGCAGCATTCCGATGAAGGTGCCGATCAGGCACCCCGCGACGACCATGAGAATGTTCTGGATCGAAAACGCGGCCGAAAGGCCGATCATGATGCCTTCAAGCATGGTTCAATTCCCCATAAAGAACGGAAAAGGCCGCAGGAAGATGCCGAGAACCTGCTGGACGAGATACCAGACAAAGCCGGTGGCCAGCAGGGCGACCGGCAGCATCACGTGCAGTTTCCGCTCTCCGAGGATCGCGCTGCCGGCGACGAGAAACACGGTCGTCCCAAGCAGGAACCCCACCGGCCGGAGCGCCAGCGCGTAGGCCACCATGAGGCCCAGAAGCAGCAGCGCCTGTCCCAGCTTGTATTCGTGCAGGCGGCGGTAATTGATGTCGGTGGCCGATGGCTCGGGTGCGCCCAAAGGCTTTTCGAGACCCAGCAGGACAATGATGCCGACGACCACGCCGAGGATGGAAAGAACCTTCGGGAACGTCGAAGGCCAGACCGGATTTCGCTGCATGAAGGGGGGCAGCGACTGGTCCATGGTGAAAAAGGCCATGTAGCCGTAAGCACAGCAGAATGTGATGAAGACGAGCGCGATCCAGCGGTCCAGCGCCATGACGTTTCCCTCCCTTGGAATACTGCCTGTTCGGGAACACCGCCCCAAGGGGTGGTGCACACAAGGTGATCCAGGCGTCCGGCGGAAGAATACCCGCCGGACGCGCAAGAATTGGATCAGAACCTCAGAGGAAGCCGAGAGTCCGCATCAGATCGCCGATCTCTTTTTCCTGACCTTCGAGAAACGCACGGAAGTCGCTGCCCGGATTCCAGATGTTGACCCAGCCGTTCCGTGAGCGGACCTCTTCCCAGGCTTCGGTCTCATACATGGCTTCCAGCGCCGCGATGTAGCTATCGACCTTTTCGTCCGAAGTGCCCGGCGCCGCGAAGAAACCGCGCCAATTGACGAAAGACGTTTCGATCCCCTGCTCCATGAAGGTGGGCGCCGTGTCATAGGCCGGCACGCGCTCTTCGGCGGTCACGCCAAGAATGCGGACTTCGCCTTGATCGGCGAGGGCAATCGCTTCGGAAAATCCTGTCGACAAAGCGTCGATTTCCCCGGACAGCAGACCTGCCATCGCCTCGCCGCCCGCGTCATAGGGAATGTAGTTCAGCGCGGTCGGATCCTCGCCCGCGGCCTGCATCACCATCGCGGCAACCAGATGGTCCATGCCGCCGGGAACGGACCCGCCGCCGACCGCAAAATCCGGTCCCTGACTGGCGTATTCGGCCAGCAGGCCCTCCATGTTCTCGATCGGGCTGTCGGCGGGCACGACGAAGGCCGCGTAGTCGCCGATTGTGCCCGCCACCAGCGTCAGGTCACGGAAGCTTTGGGGGAAGACACCCGTCAGCGACCGGATGACGATGGGCGTCGAATTGACCATCAGCGTGTTGTCAAGGCTTTCGGCGTTCTCGATCATGTAGCCGATCGCGACGCCGCCGCCGCCGCCGGACATGTTCTCGTAGCTGGCGGAACCGACCAATCCCGATTTGGTCAATGCCTCGCCCGTGCCACGCGCCGTGCCGTCCCAGCCGCCGCCAGCACCACCCGGAACGATGAAATGCAGCTGTTCCAGAACCTGATGCCCTCCGGCATGAGCCGTCCCAGAGAATGCGAGCGTTGCCGTGGCCGCTGCAATCACGACCCGGCGGGTCATGTCCATTTTCATATCGAATCCTCCCATTTGACAGGCGGTCCTCTGCCGCCCATGGTCACATACCACCACAGAAAACTGACAGAAGCCTGACACGGGCCATCAGGGAGGGGACGTGGGTGCGATATCTTCTGGTCGAGGATAACCTCGAACTTGCCGAGGCGGTCGTGAACCGCCTTGCGCTGGACGGTCACGCCGTCGACCATGCGCCGAACCTTGCCGCCGCCGAGGATTGCCTTGCCGCGGCCCGCTACGATCTGATCCTGCTGGACGTCATGCTGCCCGACGGCGACGGGCGCGACTTTCTTGCCAGAAGCCGAGCGCGCCTTGAAACGCCTGTGATCGTTCTCACCGCGCGGTCACAGGTTTCGGACCGTGTCGGCGCATTGGATCAGGGGGCGGACGACTAC
>CAZRZN010000380.1:0-2642 GCA_964604565.1 uncultured Rhodobacterales bacterium | reverse complement strand
CGCGGCCGATTGCGCCGCCAGCATCGGCTCCAGCGCCTCGCCCGGCAGGGCGTGCAACCTCCCCGTCAGATGCACGGCGACGTAGTTCCATGTCGGCACCTGATCGTCGATCCCGTACCAGTCGGGTGACACGTAGCCATCCGGGCCACTCACCGCCAAGGTCGCGCTCTGTGGCTCTGCACAGACACGGCAGATCGGGTTGGACCGCACAAGGTGCAGATCGGCCCGTCCGCCATCGTCCGACAGCAGAAAGGGCACATGCGCGATCAGCGGTGCCCCCGCGGACGACAGTAAAAGCATGCCGAATCCGCGGTTTCGCGCGGTGTTCAGCGCCCGCTGTGTGTCGGTTTCGCGAAAGGCGGGGTTCGGATGCATCCGCTCAGACCATCAATTGCCGGCCATCGTGACCGTTGATCGTCGCCTGGACAATCTGCCCGACGGCCTGTGGTGCCGCAAACCGCACTTCGGTGAATTGCTCGGTCCGCCCCATATCCGGCGCCTCCATCAGGACGGAATGCGCGCGCCCCTGCTGGGCGGTCAGATGGGCTTGCACCTGTGCTGCGCCGGCTGTGCGCAGGCGGGCGGCGCGGGATTTGATGGTAGCGCCGTTCACCTGCTGAGGAATACGTGCCGCCGGGGTGCCCGGGCGCGCGGAATAGGGAAAGACATGCAGCCACGTCAAGTCGCAGTCCCGCACCAGCTTGAGGCTGTTTTCGAAATGCGCCTCTGTCTCGGTCGGGAATCCGGCGATGATGTCGGCGCCAAAGGTCATGTCCGGCCGCAGCCTGCGCGCCTCCTCGCAAAAGCGGATGGCGTCGTCGCGCAGGTGGCGCCGCTTCATCCGCTTGAGGATCAGGTCGTCACCATGTTGCAGGGACAGGTGAAGATGCGGCATCAGGCGCGGTTCGGATGCGATGGCCAGCATCAGGTTGTCATCCGCCTCGATCGAATCGATCGACGACAGGCGCAGGCGCGGCAATCCCGGGACCAATCGCAGAATGCGCATGACCAGATCGCCCAGCCGTGGTGCCCCCGGCAGGTCCGCCCCCCACGACGTCAGGTCCACGCCGGTCAGCACCACTTCGTTGTATCCCTGATCCACCAGCCGCAGAATCTGATCCACCACGACGCCCGCCGGAACGGAGCGTGAATTGCCCCGCCCATACGGGATGATGCAGAAGGTGCAGCGATGGTCGCAGCCGTTCTGGATCTGCACATAGGCCCGCGACCGGGTGCCGAATCCGTCGATCAGATGGCCAGCGGTTTCGGTCACCGACATAATGTCGTTGACCTGCATCTTTTCCGTCTCGCCAATGAAATCTGCGGCAAGGCCCTGCCACGTCGCGGGCGTCATCTTTTCGGTGTTTCCGATGACGGCGTCGACCTCTGTCATCGCGGCAAAGCTGTCGGGGTCGATCTGTGCGGCGCAACCTGTCACGATGACCTTCGCGTCGGGGTTTTCGCGCCTCAGGCGGCGGATCTCCTGCCGGGCCTTGCGCACCGCCTCCTGCGTAACCGCGCAGGTGTTTACGACCACGGCATCCTGCACGCCCGCCGACTCTGCCAGTGCCTTCATCGCCTCGGTCTCATAGGCGTTCAACCGGCAGCCCAGCGTGGTGAACCGTGGCGCGCTCATGGATGCAGACTCAGCCATCCGGGCGTGAATCGCCCGTCGAAGACATGCGCGGTGGGTCCGGTCATCCAGACGCCATCCTCGCGCCAGTCGATGGCCAGCGACCCCCCGTCGAGATCGATGCGCAGGTTACGGCCTGTCAGACCCCGCCGCGCGGCGGCCACCGCCGTCGCGCAAGACGACGACCCGGAGGCAAGCGTGACGCCCACCCCCCGTTCCCAGACCCGCATGCGCAAATGATCCGGCGCAACAAGGCTGGCCACCTGCACATTCGTCCGTTCGGGGAACAGCGGATGGTGTTCGTAGCGCGGTCCGAACTGCTCCAGCGGGATGGCCTCGGCATCGTCCACGAAAAAGGTGCAATGCGGGTTCCCCATGCCGGTCGCTGCGGGGCTGCCCTCGATCGGCAGTTCGAGCGTGTCCATCGCCTCGGCCAGCGGGATCTCCTGCCATGTCAGCTGCGGCGGCCCCATGTTGACCGAGGTCAATCCATCGCCCGCGTCGACGGCCTGCAACTGTCCGCGGTCCGTGGTGAGGGTCAGGTCCGTCTGACCTGTCTCCTCCATGAGGTGCCGGGCAATGCACCGGGTGGCGTTTCCGCAAGTGGCGGAGGTGGAACCATCGGCGTTGTAGAAGGTCAGATGCGGCTTTTCCTCGCGCAGGGTCACGACCGCCAACTGGTCAAAGCCGACGCCCGTGTGGCGATCGGCGATGGCCCGGATGCGCGCAGCGCTCGGCGGCGACTCGCCCTGCCGCAAGTCGATCACAACGAAATCATTGCCTAGCCCATGCATTTTCATGAAGGGAAGGGGGCGCGCATCCTGTATCATGGCGCGGCATATACGCCTGTTGCCGGCCGCTTTCCAGTGGTCGCAGGAAGGCGATGCGCATGTGCCTCAAAAAACCTGCTTTTATGGGTTGACCGCAACCTGCGCTCTTTCTAGACACCGGCCATGTGGGCCGTTAGCTCAGTTGGTAGAGCAACTGACTTTTAATCAGTGGGTCGCAG
>CAZRZN010000379.1:0-2676 GCA_964604565.1 uncultured Rhodobacterales bacterium | reverse complement strand
AAAGCCCTGCATATTCGGCGCACAAGTTTCGATGGCTATAGCGGTGACGGGTCCAACCCTTGGCATGGTCTTTAGTCGTCTTGCGACATCGGACTGATCCGAAGCTGACTTCACGCGGTGCTCCAACCCCGCAATCTTTGTCACCAACGGGCGGATTTGTTCAAGGTAGAGAACCCAAGATCACAGGCATCTTGAGGCAGTTCTACGCTTTCATCAGTCAACGCTTCCTGCAAGCGCTGCAAATTCGCCGGCCAATCGATGCCACGATGCCGAATTCCGCAAAATGTGCACGCAGACCGTTGGTAATCCCGCTAAGATCGGGGGGATGACCGGTCCATCTGCGCGTGTGCCGTCAACTTGGAGCACATGCTTGCGAGATCGACGCCGATCATTATGACTTCCGACATGAATGCCTTCTCCTCATGAATGGTCAAAATCTAATTTAACCATCTTTGCACAAAGCGATGCTGTCGGGCGGGGTATCCCAAGTTCGACAGCAAATCGACTAAGCAATTGATTTCATTTCGGCGGGTTTCGCCAATTTGTGACTACACGCGTTCTGTCAGGCCGGTTTTGGAAGATCCAGGGTGTCGAATAGCTCCATCTGATCGGGTGTTGTCGTGGAAAGCCCTGTCACCGAGCGTTCTCCAACTTTCGCCTGGTGGCGTTGAATCCGGGCCAGCAAGTCGAGGGCGGCGCGTGGGCTGGCGGCGTGGCCCTTGGCCTTCAGCCTCATGCGCATGACGCGGTAGAGAACAAGGGCGAGAAAGCAGATCAGGGCGTGCGCCCGGATACGATCGGGCAGCCGATGGTGGACGGGGGCGATCTCGATGTCTGATTTCAGCACCCGGAAGCCCCGCTCGATGTCCGCCAGGCCCTTGTAGCGCGTGACAGCGTCGGTCGGCGTCAGATCGGGCGCGTTGGTGATCAGCGCAAGCTTGCCGTCGAACAGCTCGGCCCTCGCGACGGCACCCTCATCGACTGACCAGCTGAAGCGATCCGCGTCGAGATCAGCCTTGAGGAAGCGCGTCATCTCCGCCTCGGCGACGGCCCTCGTGAACCGGCTATAGGCGCCGCGGTCCGAAGCACGACGCCCGCTGGCGGTCTGCCCGGCGTCTTGTGCATCGAGCTTGCCAGCCATTTTCTCGGCCATTGCTTCGAGCTCGACGATGCGCGCACGCCGCCGGTTTCCTTGTTCCTCGGCCCGAATGGGGTCGTGTGCGACGATCAGGCGATGGCCGGCGAAGCGGCTCTCCGCGAGGCCGTTCGTATCGAAGGCAAGGGTCTGGAAAGTCTCAGCGAGATCCGCGTAGCGGCGCGCGGGGACGGCGAGGATGAACTCCAGCCGACGCCCGCCTTGATCCGCCAGTGCTGTGAGTTCGCCGATATTCTCGAGGCTCAGCAGCCCACGGTCGGCGACCAGGAGCACCCGCTGGATCGGAAAGCGTTCGAGCACGGTCGCCAGCATTGCCTGCAGCGTCCTGGTTTCGGCAACGTTGCCGGGATGGACAGTGTGCATCAGTGGCAGGCCGTCCGCTGTTTGCACAACGCCCAGCACGAATTGGCGTGCGATGCCGCTTGTCTCTTTGTTCATGCCGAAGGCGCGGATGTCGTCAGCGACCTGCCCCTCACCGTGGATCCGCACTGTGGTCAGGTCGTAGAACACGATCTCCAGATCATGGTCCACGAGCGGCCTGATCTGCTTTGCCAGTTCGGCTTCGACCCGGTCCGCGTGGTCCATAAGCGCATCCATCGCCCGCAGAAGGTGCTGATGCGTGATCTTGTCGGGCATTGCCGGCATCGCGACCGTGTCGAGCCAACGCAGGCAGCCCAGCTTGGAGTCGGGCGCGCAAAGACGATTGAACACCATGGCGCGCACCAGCGCCTCGACATCCAGTTTGCGTTTGCCCGAGCGAAGGGCGCGTCCGAGAGCCCGGTCGAAGCCAAGCGCCTTCCAGAGTTCGTGGAGAGCGAAAACATCACCAAAAGCCTGGGCTGGTGCGTGCGCGATCTCGAGCTTGGCCGGTTCGTCGCGACCGGCTGCCCGGCAAAGACCACGGATCAACGCATCGAGATGGTCATCCTGCATGCCGTCGATGCGCCCAAGGTTCGCAACGACCCTGTGCCGCGGCTTGCCCGCCTCGTTGCGGTAGGACTCCACGATCTGCAGGTAGCGCCGACCGCCACTCTCATTGATCCGCACAAACATGACTACAGAATAAGGCTTGATACCCAACTCTGCAATGCTCCAAAAGGCTACGACGTGTGACTACATAAAATCCGACTGCGCGCCTACCTAAACCATTGATCGGACAGGGTCACGCCACACCGATCCGGCCCGATCCATGCTGATTTTGTCGAACTTGGGGGGCCGTCCTATGCAGGCGGCGTCGCATCTTTGGGATGGTGAAAACTGCATTCACTGAACGGAAATCGATCGCAGCATTTCGTCGGTGTCAAGATTGAGCGCGCTGCGCCAGAGCGGAGTCTTGAACACGTGATGCACGTGCTTGCCGGCGCCGTCTTCGCGGGTCTCCATCAGCAGTCCTGCCCATTCGAGCGGCCTCAGCACACACGATGAGAACACGGCCATCTCTCGCCACCCCGCAGTGTGCCAATCCTGTGGCTCACCGTAGAAGGTTTCGAACAAGGCAGCCTCGGTCGTGCCATGATCGG
>CAZRZN010000378.1:0-2677 GCA_964604565.1 uncultured Rhodobacterales bacterium | reverse complement strand
AAAGATCGCCAGGGCCAACAGCGCCACCACGCCGCCCGATGGCAGCGGCCCCAGCCGTGCAAGCCAGACGCCAAGCCAGAAGATCCCGAGATGCAAGGCGGCGTCCACCGTCAGCGGACCCAGCGGCAGACCCGGCACGGCGACCAGAACGATCGCGGTCAGCGCCAGAACCAGCCACAGTCTCGTGGGCCTCGGTGTGCGGCCCGGAGCCGCAATCGGCAGCGTCACCATCTGGATGATGAAAAGCGCCCAAAGGAACCAAAGATGTTCACGCGGGGGCAGCGGCCAGATCAACGAGCCGGCGGACAGGTCATCCGCCGAATTTACCGCGTCTCCTGCCAGCAGCTGCAAGCCCAGAAAGACATAGGTCCAAAGCAGGAAAGGCCAGAGCAGCCGAACCGTCCGGTCACGCGCGGTCCTGACGACGCTATGGCGCCGTGCCGAGACCTCGAATGTGATCCCGGACAGCAGGAAGAACAGCGGCATGTGGAAATTGTAGATGCCCTTGATCAGGGCCCTGAACGTATCGTCCGCAGGCATCAGCCCGGCGGCCTGCGTGCCAAGCAGGGCATGGCCCAGCACGACAAGCAGGATCCCCGCGCCTTTTGACCGGTCCAGCCAATGCACCCGGTCCGCCGGAACGGCCCGGGTGTGGGCATTGTCGATCAAACGAGCACGGCGCCCTTTGCGTCGATCGCCCCTTGGGTGGAGGCTTCGCCCAGCAGCATCTTGTTGTGCGGGGCGCCCGACGGGATCATCGGAAAGCAATTCTCATGCTTTTCCACAAGACAGTCAAAGATCACCGGCCCGTCATGGTCGAGCATTTCCATGATCGCATCGTCCAGATCCGCCGGATCCTTGCACAGGATGCCCTTGGCACCAAAGGCTTCTGCCAGTTTGACGAAGTCGGGCAGCGCCTCGGACCAGCTGTGCGAATAGCGTTCGCCGTGCAGCAATTCCTGCCACTGGCGCACCATGCCAAGGCGTTCGTTGTTGAGGATGAACTGCTTGACCGGCAGTCGATACTGGATCGCCGTGCCCATTTCCTGCATGTTCATCAGCCATGACGCCTCACCGGCGACGTTGATCACCAGTGCCTCGGGATGGGCGACCTGCACACCGATGGAGGCGGGAAACCCGTAGCCCATGGTGCCCAGACCACCGGAGGTCATCCAGCGGTTCGGATCCTCAAAGCCAAGATACTGCGCCGCCCACATCTGATGCTGGCCGACTTCGGTGCAGATATACCGGTCGCGGTCCTTGGTCAGCGCCTCGAGGCGGGTCAGGGCATGTTGCGGCTTGATCGACTTCTCGGACGGTTTGAACGACAGGCAGTCGGTCTTGCGCCACGTGTTGATCTGCGCCCACCAGCGGGCCAGTGCCTCGCGGTTGACCTTGCGGCCGCGCGCCTTCCAGACCTTCAGCACATCCTCCAGCACATGGCCCACGTCGCCGATGATCGGAAAGTCGGTCTTGACCACCTTGTTGATCGACGAGGGGTCAATATCGACATGCGCCTTGCGCGAATTCGGGCTGAAGGCGTCGATGCGCCCGGTGATCCGGTCGTCAAAGCGCGCCCCGATATTGATCATCAGGTCGCAACCATGCATCGACATGTTCGCCTCGTAGAGACCGTGCATGCCCAACATGCCCAGCCAGTTCTTTCCCGACGCGGGATAAGAGCCAAGACCCATCAGCGTGGACGTGATCGGAAAGCCGGTCGCCTCCACCAGTTCGCGCAGCAGCTGGCTTGCGCCGGGACCGGAATTGATCACGCCGCCGCCGGTGTAGAACACCGGCTTTTCGGCGGTCTCGATCGCCTCGACCAGCGCGGTGATCATTTCCATGTCGCCCTTGACCTGCGGCTGGTAATGCCGGGTCGAGGTCTTGGGGATGCCCAGATACTCGGCACTGGCGAATTGCACGTCCTTTGGAATGTCGACCAGCACCGGGCCGGGACGACCGGAACGTGCGACGTGAAACGCCTCGTGGATCGTGGAGGACAGCCGCGCGGTATCCTTCACCAGCCAGTTGTGTTTGGTGCAGGGGCGGGTGATGCCCACTGTGTCGGCCTCCTGAAAGGCGTCGGAGCCGATCATGAAGGTCGGCACCTGTCCGGTCAGGACAACCAGCGGGATCGAATCCATCAACGCGTCCGTCAGGCCGGTGACGGCATTGGTAGCGCCCGGTCCGGAGGTTACGAGCACCACGCCGGGCTTGCCGGTCGCGCGGGCATATCCTTCGGCGGCGTGCACTGCGCCCTGTTCGTGGCGGACCAGAATGTGCTGGATATCGTTTTGCTGAAACACCTCATCATAGATGGGGAGTACAGCGCCGCCGGGGTATCCGAATACCGTGTCCACACCCTGCTCCCTGAGGGCCTGAACCACCATTTTCGCTCCGGTCATCTGACGTGTCATCGCTTGGTCTCCATTCACGACACTGTACGTTTGCGCACAAAAAAGCCCCCGAGGGTTATTTCGGGGGCGCATGGGGTCCAATCAGGGTTCCGTTACCGGCCCATGCGCCTGTTTCTTACGACTACCCCTACTGCGGACATCCCCAAGGCTCCTTTGCGTTGCGCGAGGACACTATGGCGACCCGATCACTGCGTCAACCACCGAAGTTCAAGAAAGCAAATGTCGATTTGACGCAGGAAACCTTTTCGATTGTTGCG
>CAZRZN010000377.1:0-2677 GCA_964604565.1 uncultured Rhodobacterales bacterium | reverse complement strand
AGGCCTTTGCCCTGCTGATGAAGACCGACCCCAAGCTGACCTCCGGCAAGAACGTCTTCTGGATCAAGTTCTTCCTGACGGCGGTCTACGCGACGATGTATGTGCGCGACCACCAGCGGCCCAAGTTCCACGCCGCGCTGGGCGTCGATCCCGACTGGTATGCGCATGAGGTCTTTACCAAGACGTCCAAGCTGACGGAGCAGATCTTTCCGATCACGCTGGACATCGAGCATCCGCGCTGGCAGCGCACGCTCGAACGGCTGCAAAGGGCCAATGTGCAGATCGCCGAGGCCAAGCAGGCGGGCGGCGTCGGCGGATTCCTTGGCAACCTCGCGGGCAGCGCCAAGGCGGCGTTCTGCTTTGCCGCGCTTTATACCATCCCCGCCAAAAAGCATCAGGTGCCTGCGGTGACCCGCTTGCAGCCCAGCTACTGAGGATGGTCGGTCCGTTCGCATATCCTGTCCCGGGCCTGACCCGGGACACCGCGGACAAAGCCGCTGTTCCCGTTGTGCAAACGGGGGGCGCATGATGTTCGCGGATCCCTGGATCGCCGCCCTCAGCGCGTTGTTCCTCTGGTGGTTCTCTACCGGGGCGATCCTGCTGGTCGTGCGTTTGGCTGACCGCCAGGGCAAGCGCGCCGCGCAGGCCGTGACCCTGGGATCGCTGCCGCTGCTGGTCTGGGGCGGCTGGGCCTACTGGCAGACGCTGCCCGTGCTGGACGTGCAAAGCGCCTATCTCGCGTTCGTTGCCGCGCTGGCGGTCTGGGGCTGGATCGAACTGGCCTTTCTGACCGGTGTCATCACCGGACCAGTGACCCGCCCGCTGCCCGAAGACGTGCACGAGTGGGAGCGGTTCATCCGCGCCTGGGGCACGGTGGCCTATCACGAGATGGTGCTGCTTGCGGCGGTTCTGGCGATGGCGGTTGCGGGCTGGGGCGCGGAAAACCCGGTGGGTCTGTGGACGTTTGTCGTGCTGTATTTCGCCCGCATCTCGGCGAAACTGAACCTTTATCTGGGCGTGCCGCGCATCAACACGGAATTCATTCCGCGCGCGCTTGCCCATCTTCCCAGCCATTTTCGCATTCGTCGGATGAACTGGCTGTTCCCGTTTTCCGTCTGTGCGCTGGTTTTTGCCTGCGCCTGCTGGCTCGAACGACTATGGGCCGCGGAAAGCACTGGCGGACTGGCGGGGTTCGCCCTGCTCGCCGCGATCACCGGTCTGGCCCTGGCAGAGCACTGGCTCATGGTGCTGCCGCTGCCCGATGCGAAACTCTGGCGCTGGATGCTGCCCGCGCCCCAAACAACAAGACCAAAGACACCGGAGGGACATCATGGATTTTGACGCCATGTTCACGACGCAGCTGGATGCGTTGAAGAAAGAGGGAAACTACCGCATTTTCGCGGAGTTGGAGCGTGAATTCGGTGCCTTTCCACGGGCCAGAAGCCATGATGACGACAGCCCGGACAGCGTGACGGTCTGGTGTTCGAACGACTACCTGGGCATGGGCCAGCATGAGGCGGTGCGTGACCGCATGATCGAAGTTGTCGAAAGCTGCGGCACAGGCGCGGGCGGGACGCGGAACATTTCCGGAACCAATCGCCACCATGTCGATCTGGAAGGCGAACTGGCCGATCTGCACGGCAAGGAAGCGGCGCTGCTCTTCACCTCCGGTTACGTGTCGAACTGGGCGGCGCTCAGCACGCTGGGCAGCCGTCTGCCCGACGCGGTGATCCTGTCGGATGAGCTGAACCATGCGAGCATGATCGAGGGCATCCGCCATTCCCGCGCCCGCAAGGTGATCTGGAAACACAACGACCCGGAGGATCTGGACCGCAAGCTGGCCGCCCTTCCGGCGAACGCGCCCAAGATCGTCGCCTTCGAATCGGTCTATTCGATGGACGGCGACATCTGCCCGATGCAGGAAATTGTCGAGGTCGCCGAAAAGCACGGCGCGATGACCTATCTCGATGAGGTGCATGCCGTGGGTCTCTACGGTCCGCGCGGCGGCGGTGTCTCCGAGGAACGCGGACTTGCCGACAGGATCACGTTGATCGAGGGCACGCTGGGCAAGGCCTATGGCTGCATGGGCGGCTATGTCACCGGCAGCCACGCGCTTTGCGATTTCATCCGCAGCTTTGCCTCCGGCTTCATCTTCACCACGGCCCTGCCGCCGGCAGTGGCTGCGGCGGCGCAGGTGTCCATCGCGCATCTCAAGCAATCCGATGCCGAACGCCAGCAACAGCGCCGTCAGGTCGCGCGCCTTCGGTCGATGCTCGACAGGCGCGGCATCCCGCACATGGACAACGAAAGCCACATCATCCCGGTGATGATCAAGGATCCGACCAAGTGCCGGATGCTTGCCGACATCCTGATGCGCGATTGGGGCATCTACGTGCAGCCGATCAATTATCCGACCGTGCCCAAGGGGACGGAGCGGTTGCGCTTTACCCCCGGCCCGCTGCATTCGGACGCCGACATCGACCATCTGGTGGAGGCGCTGACCGTGTTGTGGAAGCAATGCGCCATCGCGCACGCCGTCGCATAAAGACCGAAAACATCCGATCCGGCGCCTCCTGCGGCGGATCGGACACGGCTGTGCGGAAGGCAATGCGGGGCAGTATCCGCCTGACACGCGCGCTGCGGCGCGCGGTCTGGAGCTGAACCTTGCCTCTTGCCC
>CAZRZN010000376.1:0-2678 GCA_964604565.1 uncultured Rhodobacterales bacterium | reverse complement strand
GGCCATTCGGGATGCGGTTCGTTGTCGACGTCGATGACCTTTTCCCATTCCCATTTGCCCGCGTCGGATTTCCAGAAATGGATCACGTTGGTCGACAGGGCCGCGCCGCAAAACCCATGCGTGCTGTCCGGGTCATGCAGGAATTTCACCTCCAGCGGGATCAGCCCGTCCTCGCCCAGATACATTGTCTCTATGGGTTTGCGCGCCTCGAAGTCCCAGATGTGCAGGCGGCGGCCGTATTTCAGGTATCCCACCTCTTCGAGGTCGAAGCCCGGCATGAAGGTGTTGGGCGCGGCCCATTCCGAGGAAATCATCACGTTGTGGCGCGGCTGATACCAGAAATCATAGCCGAAGGGGATATCGCCCATCGACGCCTCCCACCGGCCGACGATCTCGAAATCCTTGTTGAGATGCAGATAGCCGCCCGGCGCCTCGCCCTTGGCGTCGCCGAGGAAGGAAATGATGATCTCGCTGCCGAGGCAATGCACGGTGTGGGGGCCTGAGAGATCGGTCTTTGACTTGATCTCCGCCCCGTCGATCACCTTGTGCAGGCGCGGTGCGCGCGGGTCGGTGGCGGTGTCCACGATGTGGATGTTGTTCGACCGCACGCCCGGCACCAGCAGATACTTGCGCGACATCGACCCGTCGCCGTGGCAGGAGGAACAGGCGTTCCAGCCCATGTGGTGCAATTCATCCCCGATGCCGGGCATTTCCAGCCGGTGGATCACCTGCGAATAGGTCGGGCTGTCGGGATCGGCGTCCACGGTTGCCAGATAATCCGGTTTCTGGATCCCCGTGCCGGTGTAGATCGCGATGGAATACAGCAGCTTTTCCCGGGGCGCCCTGATCGCCTCTGCCGGGCTGGCATAGCCCGGCCCGCAACATCCTCCGTCCATGGTGTCGACTCCTCCCTTGAATCCTCCGTGAGTCTCATATAACGAAAACAATGTTCTCATGATACGGGAAAATGATGCATCTTGAACGATTGATCCTGATCCTTGAGATCGTCGGCCAGAAGGGCGACAGCACGGTGGCGGAGATCTGCGCGCATTCCGATCTGCCCAAGGCGTCGGCCTATCGGCTGGTGCAGGATCTGGTGGCCGCGGGCCTTCTGGAACCCTTGGGCCGCGGGCGGTTCGGGATCGGCGGGCGGCTGATGCGGATCACGCAGGGCGAGCAATCCGACCATGCCCTGCTGGCGCTTGTGGCGCCGGAGTTGAAACGGGCGGCGGCGGACTTCGGCGCGGCGTTTTTCCTGTCGCGGCTGCGTGGGCGGGCGGTGGAGATCATCCATGTGGAGACGCCGGAAACGGGCGTGTCCTTCCTGCATCCGGGGCTGGGAAAGCGGCCGCTGCACGCCTGTTCCTGTTCCAAGGCGATCGCGGCCTTTTCGCCCGATCTGGTGCCGTCGCGCACGCTTGAAGGCCGGTTGAAGGCCTATACGGAGTTCACCCTGACGCGGGTCGCGGATCTGGAGGCGGATCTGGAGACGATCCGGCAGCGCGGCTATGCGGAATGCGTCGAGGAGATCGAGCGCGGCATGGCCTCTGTCGCGGCGACGCTGGGCCGGAGCGGGCCGGGGGCTGCCATGTCGATCGGGGCGACGGGATCGACGCGGGTCTTTACGGCGGACTTTCGCGCGCAGATCGGGCCGAGGATCGTCGGGATCGCGGAGGCCTTGGCGCAGGGCTTCGGCTGGTCCGTGCCGGCGCAGGCGTCAATATCGGCGTGAGGCCCGGCGCGCGCGTGGCACGCCGGGCGCGGGATCATGCCACCTGGGGCGTGGTCTGGGCGAGCGACTTCTTGGGATCGAAGAAGGGCCGGTCGACGATCTGGGCCCGTGCGGCGCCCGTGTCCACCATCACATCGACATCGTCGCCCAACTGCGCATGTTCGGCGGAGATCAGGGCAAGCGCGATGTTCTGGTCGAGACGCGGGGAATAGACCGCAGAGGTCACATGCCCGACGCGCAGGCCGTCTTTCATCACCGGCCAGAAGACGGTGTTCGGCCCCTCCAGCGGGGCGCCGTCGATCACCAGCCCGATCTGCTTGCGGCTGATGCCTTCGTCACGGATCCGGGTCAGCGCGGCCTTGCCGACAAACTCCGCATCGGTGTCGAGATCGACCAGCCGTCCCAGCCCCAGTTCGAAGGGGTTGGTCTGCGCATCCATGTCGGCGTGATAGGACAGCATGCCCGCCTCGATCCGGCGGATCGTCGAGGTGTGACCGGGCTGCAAGCCGTAGGGCGCCCCGGCGGCCATGATCTTTTCCCACAGCTCGTCGCCCCGCGATCCGTCCTGAAGGTAGAGTTCATAGCCCAGTTCGCTGGACCACCCGGTGCGGGAGACGACCAGCGGAATGCCGTCAAGCTCCATCTCGCGCAGCCAGAAGTAGCGCAGATCGAGGATCTCATCGCCAAAAAGCGACTGCATCACGTAGCGCGAGTTCGGCCCCTGTAGCTGCAAGGGCGACACGTCGGGTTCGCCGATGGTCACGTCCAGCCCGGAATGCACCGCAAGGCCCTGCGCCCAGAGCAGGATGTCGCTGTCGGCCAGCGACAGCCAGAACCGGTCCTCGGCCAGTCGGAGCGCGATGGGGTCGTTCAGGATGCCGCCGTTGGCATTGGTGATCAGGACGTATTTGCACTGACCGACCGCCATCTTCGACAGGTCGCGCGG
>CAZRZN010000375.1:0-2712 GCA_964604565.1 uncultured Rhodobacterales bacterium | reverse complement strand
GGTCCAGCCCTGTTCCGGCCCGACGATATGGACGATGCCCTGACGGATGTCGGAAACGGGGTAGTAATGCACGCCGAATTCCTTGGCGTTGGTGTCCAGCGCGGCCACCTGAATGCGGCTTTCCTCCGGCATCTGGTCGGGATTTTCCCGGCCCTCTGTTGTGGGGACATTGTGATCCGGAACGGCGATGGTCTTGTCCGGGGCGCGCACCTTGCGGCCGGCCATGCGCAGCCCTTCGAAGGCCTGCGGGCTGGTCACCTCGTGCACGAGGTGGCGGTCGATATAAAGCAGGCTGGTGCCGTCTTCGTCCTGCTGGACGACATGGGCATCCCAGATCTTGTCATAAAGCGTCTTGGGGGACATGGGGTCCTCTCCCGTTGGTTGACGATGGTATGGGGGTGACGCGGGGCGCGTCAGGGGCGGTTTCAAGGCCGGGTCCGGGCGCGTCTATGGTCGCGCCAGCACGCTGTGCGTGGCGCCGAAGAAACGTTCGCGCAGGCGGGCGCGGTCGGTGCGGTTGACGCAGGGTTTCATGACGCCGTTTGATACAGGGTCGGCCGCCGTCCTGCAAGAGAATGGGATGCGGGATCTGCCGCGCGCGGGAGCGCCGGGGATCGCCGGAGGCGGACAAACTGCCGCGCCTCCTTGAAGACAGGCGGGCAATCCGCATTTTGACACGTGGTTACGGAAAATTCCGGGCCAAATTTCGACGATTTGTGATCCGAGGGGAGGATGCCGCGCGTATCGTCCCCGGTAACAGATGGGAAAATCGATGCGCAGTGCTTTGAATTTGGTCAATCTCGCCCTGATCGTCGTGCTTTGCGTGGCGGCGTTCAGCGTGCACACGCGGGTCGAGGCAAGCGGGATCTCTCCGATCCACGTTCTGGTCGACTGACCGCGGAGCGTCCGCCCGAAACGGGTGTTTTTGACAGTTTGGACAGAGTGGGCCGCTTTGGCGGCCTTTTTTTGTGCACAGTCGTATTCCGCGGGCTCAGATCGCCTCCGGCCAGAGGTCGGTTGAGAGGTATTTGAGCCCGCTGTCACACAGCACGATGCCCACGCAGCGGCCGCGCTCCGCCCCCCGCAGAAGATGCGCGGCCGCGGCAAGGTTGGCACCGGCGGAATAGCCCGCGAACAGCCCCTCATGCCGGGCCAGAAGGCGGGCGTGGTCACGCGCCTGCGCGCCGCTGACCGCCACCGTGCCCGACAGGGGCGCATCCCGCAGGTGGTCAAGCCGCGCCATGCCGTAACCGCCGCCCTGAATCGGGTGGTCAGGCTGGTCCATCGCACCACCGGACAGCGCCTCCGCCCCCGCGGGTTCGACGGCGTAGCAGCGCACGCCCTTGGGGGCGAGGCACCGCGCCGTGCCGCCCAGCGTGCCGCCCGATCCGACGAAATCGACAAAGACCTCCAGCGTGCCGCCGGATTGGTGCCAGATCTCCGGCCCGGTGCCGGTCTCATGCGCGGCCGGATTGCCGGGGTGGCCGAACTGATCGGCGCGAAAGGCGCCGCGTTCGGCGGTGAGGCGCTGCGCCTCGGCCTCCACCATGGCCAGATCCGCGCCGGAGACCTGGCCCGGCGTGCCGCCCGGTGCCTGATCCACCAGCACGACCTCGGCGCCCAGCGCGGTCATCATGCGCGCCCGTTCGACGGAATTGCCCCGGCTCATCACCGCGATGAAGGGATGGCCGAGCAGCCCGCAGACGATGGCCAGCCCGGTGCCCATGTTGCCGGAGGTCAGCTCGACGACCGGCTGGCCCGGGACCAGCGTGCCATTGGCGCGGGCCGCCTCGATGATGGCGCGGGCGGCGCGGTCCTTCTTGGAAAAGCCGGGCAGCAGGTAGTCCAGCTTGCCGAGGATGCGCCCCTCAAGGCCCAGCGCGGCGGTCACGCGGGCCAGATCCACGAGGGGCGTGTTGCCGATGGCCTCTATCGCGGAAGGCAGGATCATGCGCGCGTCAGCCGATCACCTCACCCACCAGCATCTGCGGCCTGGTGTTGGTGAATTTCGGAATGTCCTCCATCAGCGGGGCCGCCTTTGCCATCGCTTCCTGCAGCGCCTCGCCGCTTTTGAAGACGATGGATGCGACCGCGTGGAACCCGGCCGGGGTATCGGGCCCGCCTGCCAGACCCCTGGTCACGAGCGTGCGGTCGATGAGGTCGCCCCATACCGCACCCACCATCGGCAAGTGGGTGGCGCTGTAATAGGCGTGGTCGAATTCGGTATCGTCCCCCACGGGGTAGAGCACCTGCAAGGTCGCGGTCATGTCCTGTCCTTCATTTTCATTTTTCGCCTTTGCGACAGTAGCGCGTTTTGTCGCGCGAGGCGCGGGTATTCGTCACGGCAAGTTGCGGCTGACAGGATTGTGCGGCTGGCGCATAGTGCGCGCGACATGAAAAAGGATCAGATCATGAGCGACGATATCGTCATCCTTGGCGGCGCACGGACCGCCATCGGCACCTTTGGCGGCAGCCTTGCCGGCACGCCCCCGATAGAGACGGCCACCGTGGCGGCCAAGGCCGCGCTGGAACGCGCGGGGGTCGAGGGCGGGCAGATCGGCCATGTCGTCTTTGGCCATGTGATCAACACCGTGCCCAAGGACATGTATCTGAGCCGCGTCGCCGCGATGCAGGCCGGCGTGCCCGAGACGGTGCCCGCGATGAACGTCAACCGGCTGTGCGGGTCGGGCGCGCAGGCGGTGGTGTCGGCGG
>CAZRZN010000374.1:0-2745 GCA_964604565.1 uncultured Rhodobacterales bacterium | reverse complement strand
GCGCTGACCGTTGAGGCGGCGGAACTGGCGGGCAAGACGGTCACCGCGCTGGCACTGAACCTGTGCTGGGAGGGGCTGCCAGCGGACACCGCTATGTGGCGAGACGTGTTTGCGCCTTATGGCGAGGATCTGGATATTACGTCCTTTGCCGCCGACATGGCATGGGTCGACGGGTCGGATTGGACCGCGACGCCCGCCGCCCCCCTGTTTGCCATTCAGCAAGACGGACGGCTTGCAAGGCGACGCGGCTGGTCCCTCGCGGGCAGGGATCTTGGCGGTCGGCTTCGCCTCAGGCTCACCGCGCCAAAGACTGGCTTTGGCCAGATGCTTTATCCCAATGTGCTGGCGCGGGCCGCGATGCGGGAGACGGGTTGGCGGGCAAGGTGGTTCGGCTCATCCAGCCCCGCTGACCTGCCATTGCCACCCCCGGTGCCATTGGCCAGCGATGTTTCACTCACCTATACCGCCACGGCCCGTGTCACGCCGGGGCCGGATCTTGCGCTGTTGCCATTGGGGGGCGATGCGCGGCTTTGGCCAGATGAGACGGCGGGCGGCTTGCGGTTGGACCTGCCCACAGCAGATGCGCTCCTGCTGCTGGGATTTGACGGCATCGACCCGCCCGCGCCCTTGTCGATGCTGGTCGACATCGACCAAAGCAATGCCCCCCAGTGGCATGCGCGAAGCGGGTTCCCGCGCCCGCGCCTTGTCTGGCAATTCCGGGATGGCACGCATTGGCGCCCCCTTCCCGAGGATGCGCTGGGCAAGGATGACACGCGCGGCCTTGTCGCGCCGGGCGTCGTGTCCTTTCGCCTGCCGCATGACATTGCAGGGCAACGCGCATGGCTCGCTGCCGCGATCGAGGGCGATCCGGACCGATATGCGTATATGAACGGCTTGCATCTGCGTGCCGCGATGGTCGAGCGTGTGATGGAGGATGCGGGTCACCGGACCGGCCCCCCGGACGGGACGGAGGTGCAAAGCCGCACGGAACCCGTCGCCCGCCCCGACGACACCGACAGGCGCCCGGCCACGATTGCAGCCGGCACGATCCGGGCTCCTGCCAGCACGATGCCCGGCCTTGCGGCGCTGCGCCAGCCGATGCCAAGCGCGGGCGGACGCCCGCCAGAGACCGAAGCCGCCTTTCGCACCCGCGTCTCTGGCCGTTTGCGTCACCGCGGCCGCGCGATAACGGCACAGGACTATGAACGTCTTGTGCTGGACAACTTCGAAAACGTGTCGCAGGCGCGGCTGAGCCAGCCGGAGCCCGGCAAGATGGTTCTCGCCGTTGCCCCGGTCAGGGTCAGACCGGTGTCCGGCGCCCCGCCCGAAATCCCCATGATCGAGCGCTATGACATCTGGAAGTTTCTGACCGAACACGCCGCACCGGGGGTGCATCTGTCGGTGCGCAGCCCGCAATGGGAACCGCTTCAGGTGCAGGCGCGCGTGCTGCCTGCGTCAGGCGCGCCCTCCACGCTTCTTGGCGAGCTTGAGCGGCTGCTGGTGGACCATATCGCGCCATGGGTCCATGACCCCGACGCGCCCATGGAAATTGGAAACGGGGCCTGCGACGCGGATACGCTGCAATCCATTCTGACGGATCACCCCCGGGTGGCCCGGGTCGACGGTGTGGGCCTGTTGCATGCATTTGCCCAACCCGCCGAAGACGCGGCCCTGATCCACGGCCTCAAGGACACCGCCCGGGGCGGGCGCGCCCGGATCGCCTGCGCAACGCCGTGGTCGGTGCTGGTGCCGCAGCGTCCGCTCGGCCTGAGCTACATGCCCTATCGGCGTGGAATTGGCGATCTCGCCGTTGGCTTCGATCTTCACAGCTTCTCTCCCAAGGCGCGCGACCGATACACCGCTGATCCGCACCTCATTCCAATTGCCCCACGCAGATACGGACATGGATCCCTGCGGATCGGATCAACCTATGTGCTGACCGATCCCGAGGACGCCATTCCCCCGCAGGAGACCACGCGATGACCAGAAACAGAGACGAGCTCAAGGTGTTCTTCAGTGACGGGGCGCTTCCGACAGGGGCGCATTTCGCCGACCTGATCGACTCCATGGCGCTAAAGCGGGATCTTGACGCGCAAGCCGCGGCCTTCGAAAGCTTCAAGCACGGCGATGCGCTGGAACTTGGCAAGGGGGATGGCGCGTGGCACTTCAAACTGACGGAGACGGGCGCGGAACTGGGTCCTTCGGGGAGCGAAAGACCTGCGGCGATGACCGTCACGGCGCCTTTGCACATGGCCGCGCGGCGCGGAATGCCGCTGACCCCCGATACGTTGCAGGGGGCCGCGCCACGGCTGACCAGCGCGGATCTTGCCGAATGGCCAAGCGACGGGGAATGGAAGGATGTGCTGTCGGCGCCGGTGCGTCCCGCCGTGATCGAGATCTGCGGGGCGACGCATCTGCCGCCCGGCCAAAGGGTGGCGCCGGTCAAGCTGGCAGGCCGGCTTCTGGGCCGCGTCCCGCGGGCCGAGGCACTGGTGCACGCGACCGCGCTTTGCGGTCAGACGGGCCATGTCAGCCAAAGTTTTCACATATCCCGCCCCGGGATCTGGAGCAGCTTTGTCCTGCCCGCGCTGCTCTGCGTCGTGGCCCTGGCGGTGATCCTGTTTTCTGTCGCCGCGCGCAACAGCACTGCCCCCCGGGATCTGCCCCTGTTCGGACACGCCGGTTATGCCGTGCCTGCCACGCTCCCCGCAGGGCTGGTTGACTCCATCGAGGCGAACATCACCG
>CAZRZN010000373.1:0-2750 GCA_964604565.1 uncultured Rhodobacterales bacterium | reverse complement strand
GCCAGCGCCTTGGACATCTCACCCAGAATATGCATCCGGCCATCCTTGGCCTGGGCAAGGGCGGTTTTCATGATCTCCGGCGTGATGCCCGCGACCTTGATGTCCATCTGCAGGGACGTGATGCCATTCTCCGTTCCGGCCACCTTGAAATCCATGTCCCCAAGGTGATCCTCGTCGCCGAGGATGTCCGTCAGAATCCCGTAGGAGCCGTCCTCTTCAAGGACGAGGCCCATGGCCACACCGGCCACCGGCGCCCTCAGCGGCACGCCCGCGTCCATCATGGACAGCGACCCGCCGCAGACCGACGCCATCGAGGACGAGCCGTTGGATTCCGTGATCTCGGACACCAGACGAATGGTGTAAGGGAAATCGGTCGCCGCCGGCAAAACGGCCTGAAGCGCGCGCCATGCCAGCTTGCCATGTCCGATCTCGCGGCGTCCCGGAGGGCCCACGCGACCCGCTTCACCAACCGAATAGGGCGGGAAGTTGTAATGCAGCAGGAAATTGGACCGGTAGTTTCCATGCAGCGCATCAATGATCTGTTCGTCATCACCGGTGCCCAGCGTTGTCACGACCAACGCCTGAGTCTCTCCGCGTGTAAACAGAGCGGAGCCGTGGGTGCGAGGCAGCAAGCCGGTTTCGCTGACGATCGGGCGCACCTTGTCCAGCGCACGGCCATCGATGCGGCGACCGTTCTTGACCACGTCGCCGCGCAGAACGATTGCCTCCAGCTTCTTGATCGCGGCGCCAAGGTTGGGATCCTCAAGCTGCTCTTCGCTCAGGCTGGCCTTGATGTCGTCCTTGACCCCCGACAGCGCGGTGACCCGTTCCTGCTTGTCGGAGATGGCATAGGCGGCGCGCATCTTGTCCTCGCCGGCAGCCCTGACCACTTCGAACAGCGCCGAATAATCTGGCGGCTGGAAATCAAAGGGTTCTTTCGCGGCGTCCTCTGCCATGTCGATGATCAGGTCGATGACCGGCTGGATCTGCTCATGTGCGAACAGCACCGCGCCCAGCATCTCGTCCTCGGTCAGTTCATAGGCCTCGGACTCGACCATCATGACCGCATCCTTGGTCCCCGCGACCACGAGGTCCAGACGCTGTTCGGGATTGTTGCGCAGTTGATCCATGTCCTCGACCGTGGGGTTCAGGACGTATTCGCCGCCCTCGAAACCCACGCGGCAGCCGGCAATCGGGCCCATGAACGGCACGCCCGAAATGGTCAGCGCTGCGCTGGCGGCGATCATCGCGACGATGTCGGGGTCGTTGACCAGATCGTGGCTGAGAACCGTGCACATCACCAGCACTTCGTGCTTGAAGCCGGAGACGAACAGCGGACGGATCGGGCGGTCGATCAGGCGTGCGGTCAGTGTTTCCTTTTCGGTGGGCCGGGCCTCACGCTTGAAGAAACCACCGGGAACCTTGCCCGCGGCGTAGTATTTTTCCTGGTAATGGACGGTCAGGGGAAAGAAATCCTGGCCCGGCTTGGGTTCCTTGGCGAAGGTGACGTTGGCCATCACGCTCGTTTCACCCAGCGTTGCGATGACCGAACCGTCGGCCTGACGCGCAACCTTGCCGGTTTCCAGCGAGAGCGTCTCTTCGCCCCACTGCATCGTCTTCTTAACTTCTTTGAACATCAGATATCCTCTTGGAGGCGCTCCCGGCCCCTGCCGGGTCCTCCGATTGATTTGCGGCCCCATTGCCGCCAACCCCCTTCATCATGCCATGCGCCGGGGTCGGAGCGTCACGTCTCAGATGGACAGGCCCATACAGCAGCGCACAGGCTTTGTGAAGCCATCCTTGACAATCCCGAACACGCTCTTGTCGCCGCTCATTCCTGATGCGCCATGCAGGCCCGGCATAGCCAGCTCAGGTCTTTCATCGCGCAGGCAATTGCCCCGAACCGAAAAGATTTCGCACAGGCCGCGAAATCTGCTTATCTGATCATGTCTTCATTACAGGGGTATCTGATGAATTTCCAAATATCCTCCGTCTCCGATGAGGGCGACCTGGCCGACCGTGCGGCGCTCGACGCGCTCCTGCTGGAATATTACGGCATCATCGTCCGCAAGTTCACAGCAGCCGGCGGCCCCGCCATCTATACACCCGAGATGCTGAAATCCTCCTTCTGGCCCAATCTGCACAAGATCCTGCCCCCGACGGGTCGCCTGATCCTCGCGCATGACGAAACTGGCCGGCTTGTGGGTTGCGGCACCCTGCACCAGGCGCGGGCGGATGCGGGTGAACTCAAACGCCTCTATGTCCGGCCGGAGGCGGCGGGTCACGGGTTGGGCCGTCAGATCGTCGACCTGCGCATACAGGCCGCGCGCGAAATGGGCTGGAAGACGCTGCTGGTAAACGCGATCCGCGGCAACACGGACATGCTGCGGATCTACGAGACACTCGGATTTCGATACATCGACGCCTACCCGGAATGCTCAGACCCGATCGAGGCGCAGCCTTGGTTCATCTTCATGGAACGCGACCTGACCTGACAGAACGGCCCCTGAACGCGAAACACCCGCCCTATGCAGAGCGGGTGTTGATGGAACCCGTTGATGGTCCGGCGTTTAGCGGCGGATGCCGAGGCGCTTGATGAGGTCCTGGTAGCGGGCCTCTTCCTTGCCCTTGAGGTAGTCCAGCAGCTTGCGGCGCTGCGCGACCATCATCAGAAGGCCACGGCGTGAGTGGTTGTCCTTCTTGTGGCTCTTGAAGTGCTCGGTCAGGGTCGCAATGCGCGATGTCAGGAT
>CAZRZN010000372.1:0-2756 GCA_964604565.1 uncultured Rhodobacterales bacterium | reverse complement strand
AAAAGATCAGACATGTCACCGCTCGTTTTTCGAGCGATGAATCACGCCCCTCAGCGGAAATCAATGGGTCCTGACCCTAAGGCATCCTTTGACTGCCCCGAGCACCTGCATTCGCCAGTTTCAAACATTTCCAAGACCGCCCTACCGCAATTTGTCCCTACACGAAGACACCTGTGGATAGGGTGATTTGATCAGGCAAAACGCGGTCAATCTTTTCTATTACCGTAATTTTAAACCTCTGGCGGCCATGCTGCGTCGGATATCAGAGGTAAGAAAGATGCATGGCTTGATCCTGCGGACCTTCGAGGTCTTTGTCGAGGATACATACGGCCCCGAAGTATGGTCGCGGATCACTCAGGCGGCAGGACTTGACGTGCAAGTTTTCGAGGCGATGCTGAACTATGAACCACAGATCTACAGCGCCTTGATCGGGTCTGCCGAAAAACAGCTGAACAAACCCGCCGAGGCGGTCTGGGAAGATGTCGGCACGTATCTCGTCTCACATCCCAACAGCGAAGGCCTGCGGCGCCTTCTTCGTTTCGGCGGTGTCGATTTCATCGAATTCCTGCATTCCCTCGACGACCTGCCCGACAGGACCCGTCTGGCAGTGGCCGACCTTGTGCTGCCGGATCTCGAATTGACCGATAATGGCCAAAACCAGTTTCACCTGATTGTCGGCGACGGGTTACCCGGGTTCGCATATGTCATGATGGGCGTGCTCAGGGCGATGGCCGACGACTACGGGGCCCTCGCGCTTCTGGATACGACCGCAGGGCAGCGGGGCGAACAGATTCTGGACATCAAGGTTATCGAGACCGCCTATGCCAAGGGGCGGAAATTTGAACTTGCCGCAAATCATGGGGCCGGAGGCAGCTGTTGAGCATACTGCCAGAGACCATCCTCAACATGATTTGCCCGATGCATGCCATTCTGGCCCCGACGGGACATATTCGACAAGCAGGCCCCACCTTGCACAAGCTCAGCCCGGAACGGCTGGAGGGGGCGCAATTCCTCGAAGTGTTCGAGGTCTACCGCCCCCGGGCCGTCTGCGGAATGAGCCAGCTCATTCAGACAGAGGGACGCAAGATCAGGCTACGTCTGCGAGGCGGATTGCATACACCGCTGACCGGGGTGCTGGTCGCAGACGGTCGTGGCGGTGCGGTGATCAACCTCTCCTTCGGACATCATGTCATGACGGCCGTGCGGGACTATTCGCTCACGAGCACCGATTTTGCACCCACCGATCTGGCGATCGAAATGCTCTACCTCGTCGAAGCGAAATCCGCAGCGATGCAGTCATCGCGCGACCTGAATACGCGCCTGCAAGGCGCCATGGTCGAAGCGGAGGAGCGGGCCTTTACGGACCCATTGACCGGCCTGCGCAACCGCCGCGCTCTGGAAGCGGTGCTTGAGCGGCTGCGCCGTAACGGAGATGCCTTTTCCCTCATGCATGTGGATCTGGATTTCTTCAAGCAGGTGAATGACAGCCTCGGACATGCGGCGGGCGATCAGGTGCTCAGGCATGTGGCGCGGGTCATGACCGAGGCGACGCGCAAGGAAGACACGGCCGCCCGGGTGGGCGGGGATGAATTCGTGATCGTCTTCCATGCCTTGACCCATCCGCGCCGGTTGGCGGAAATCGCAGCCCGCATGATCCAGCGTATAGAAGAACCGGTGATCCACGAAGGCCGTGAGTGTCAAGTCTCAGCCAGTATTGGTGTTGCGACATCCGAGGGGTCGTTAACGGACCCTGCAAGCGTGCTCAGACAAGCTGATCATGCCCTCTACAACGCCAAACGCGCGGGCCGTTCGCAATATCGTTTCCATTCCGGGGACGCAGGAGAAGGCCGCGCAGCGCAGTTGGCCAGCAAGTAGATTTCCAGTAAATTTGGTCTTGATCCTGCAAGTTCTGCATCGTATTCACCCCACCACGGATGGGGTGTAGCCAAGTGGTAAGGCACCGGTTTTTGGTACCGCGCACCGTAGGTTCGAATCCTACCACCCCAGCCAGTCAGCTTTCTCTCTCAACGACATGTCCAAGCCGCACGGAATTCCCGCGCGATTTTGGTGACTTGTAACCATGGTCATAACATTGAGACGCACTGCGCATGCGATTTCGCACCGGTTTCGGGCGTTGGTCTCAGTGCGGCCTGAGACCCGGTGCGGTTTGCGCCAGATTTCCCTGCGTGCAGGGAATTTGCAGGGAATTCTTCGGAGCCGATAGGGTGTCAATGAGCGAACAGAGTGCGCGCAATGTAGATCAGCGAAGCTCGGGGCGGCTTGTGGGTCAACGTCCGTCGTGTGAACCGAACATGCGTTCCTGGACCTCCCAGTCCAGCGGCAACGGTTGCCTGACAAGGCGCTCGAGCGTGAGATCCGGGCGCTGGGTTCCGGCGACGATGGCGGCCTGGATCTTGGGCGACAGGCCCGCGAGCGGAATGACCCTTGCGATGTAGCGTGCCGAGAGCCGCTCGGTTTCGGCCAGTTGGGCGAGGGGCGTCCCGGCCTTCATGGCGGTTGTCCAGCGGCGCGCATTGCGCAGGCCGCGCAGCAACGTCGGATCGGGAGCGGGTGCATTTTCGCCGGCAACAATCTTCATCTCGACGCCGCGCCGCTTGCATGTGAAGGGGGCTTCGAAGATCAGCAGACCTTCGGCCAGAACGTCAGCCGGAAGACTGGTGGCTTTCGACATCGCGGTCCGATCCAGAGCTAAGGCATTCGAAGGCGCCTACGAGGCGATCAAGGCGATCTGGGGC
>CAZRZN010000371.1:0-2800 GCA_964604565.1 uncultured Rhodobacterales bacterium | reverse complement strand
CTGGCTCTCAAGGATCTGGTCGAAGAGTCCGCGAAGATCGACCGGCTCGGGGATCAGCGCGGCAGCGCCAGTCTCCAACCGCGTCAGGCTGAGGACGTCATTGACATGGTTCAGCAGGATATCTCCCGAGGCGCGCATTGTCGTGGCAAGGCGCATTTGCTCGGCGTCCAGACCGCTGTCCTCGAGCAGGTCGAGAGATCCGAGGATCCCGTTCAGCGGTGTCCGTATCTCATGGCTCATGACGGCGAGAAATTCGGATTTCTTGCGCGCCCCTGCGAGCGCTTCGTCGCGGGCAGTCTTGAGATCATCCTCTGCCCGGCGTCGATGGGTGATGTCACGGAGGAAAGAAACAAAGATGTGCCCTTCGTCGGTATGCTCATGCGTGATCGACAGTTCGACGGGAAAGATCCGGCCAGACTTGTGACGCGCATCGAGCTGCACGCGGCCCGTGTCGATGACGGTTTTCTCGCCTGTTTCGAGGAACCGCTTCATGCCTGCTTCATGCGCGGCATGGTGACGGCCCGGGATCATGAGACGCGTCATGGGCTGCCCGATCGCCTCGTCACGGGACCAGCCAAAGATCGTCTCGGCTGCCGGGTTGTAGACGCGCACGACACCGGTTTCATCGGCAACGACAATCGCGTCGAGAGAGGTATCGACGATCATGGCGAGGCTTCGGTTGACCTTTTCGAGTTGTCTGGCGGCCAACCGCGCCCGGCGGCCGGCATCGATCATCAGAAAGGCCGCGATTGCAAGGACGATGAGCAGAAGCCCCGTGACCAGGCTTGTGCGCAGGATCAGCGTCACGATTTCTCCTCGCTGGCGGTCCGACACCTCTGCAAAGATATCGACGCCCCGCAGCGCAATCGCCCGCACCGGTTCATGCAGGCGAGCAATCTCGGCGCGGAAAGCGGGAAGCGCGGCGCGCAAGGCAGCCTCCGGACCGTCGATCAGGGGCACGCCTTGGTCGAGGAAGCGGTCGATCTCCTGCGCCGCGTTCTGGTAGTCCGGGTCTTCGGGCAACAATCGGTAGGCCTCCGCCCGGCCCAGCGTGCGCCAACGGCTGTAGAAGATGTCGAACCGTTCGCGGAGGTGGTCGGCGGCACTTGCCTCGGCAACGGAACTGTCCCTGACCGCGAGGGCGAGGCGCAGGTAGTCGACCTCAAGCTGGCTGATGGTCCACTGCGTATTGTCAGATCGCGTGACGGCAAGCTCATCGATCCTGCGCATGACGTCCAGCCAGAGCAGCGCGGTCAGTCCGATCGTCAAGACGGTACCGGCTGCGAACGCGACAAGCCCGTAGTTGGTCTCTGCGCTCATGGTGCCCGACGGCTTTGTCAGGGGTGAACCTCGATCGACACAAGCTGCCAGATGCTGCGGGCATAGATCTGCTCGGTCTGATAATCGGGCGATGAATCATAAGGATAGATTATCCAAAGCGGACCCTTGTCGCGGACCGACATCGGCGCGCCGCCCAGTTCATACGCGATGATGGCCTCTCCCTGGACTGGGTCGGATGCGGAAATCTCGATGGCGTAATCGTTGAGCGCCACGGCCCGAAGCGTGTCACCCTCGGCGCCGACGGTATCAAGTAGCGCATCCAGCGGAACGCCTGTGAACGTCTGAATGCCCTGCGTCCATATCGTTGTCGTCTGCACCCTCTCGGTGCCGATGTCCTCGAGAAGGCTACGGTCGAACACGGCGGCGCCATCTTGGCGGTTGGCGTGGCTGATCGCGCCAATGACCGTCAGCAGGATCTTCCCCTGCGGCTCTGGCAAGTGATCAGCGCTGGCCGCGTGCGACATGACGATATTGACGCCGAGGATCGCCGCAGCGGCCGTCCGGCCGAGCAAAATCATCATTCGGACATCTCCCATTCGATCGATAGCCATGCCGTTATCTGAAACATGTAAAAAAAAGTGCCACGATTGTCATTCGGTGTCGCAGGGGCATAGGGACAGTCAACCATCCATTCGTATAGTCTTGGTTGTCTGATGCTCCAAGCGCTAACCATAAGAAGAACTGCGACTTGACCATGGCAACCCCACAGACTACCCCCAATGCCTTGACACTGCCCGCAGACTAGGCGCCGCGCCTTGATACCGGTTGGGCATAATGACGTTGGACATGCGCCGCGCCAGCAGGACACCGCGGCCAGGCGCAAGTGGAAGGGGCGAGCCAACGATGCGTATCCTGCTGGCCGATGATCACGGTCTGGTGCGCGAGACGATCGCGGCCTTCCTGGTTTCGGAAGGCTGCAAGGACGTTCATTGCGAAGGCTCCCTTGCGGACGCGGTCGCGGCATTCCAGTCGCGCGGCGATTTCGACCTCGTTCTTCTTGACCTGAACATGCCCGGGATGGTTGGGCTGGACGGGCTTGCCCGGATGCTGAAGGTCGCCGGCAACACACCTGTCGCCATGATTTCGGGAGTTGCAAAGCCCGAGACCATCGAGGCCGCGATCAGCGCCGGTGCGAAGGGGTTCCTTCCCAAGACAATGCCGGCCCGCTCAATCTCCGCCGCGGTCCGCTTCATGGCGGCGGGCGAGATATATTATCCCTACAACCAGATGCAGACGCCTGATGCGCCCGCCGATCAGGGTCTCAAGCCGCGCGAGCGTGAGGTGCTTGAGGGTCTTGCCAAGGGGTTTTCGAACAAGGAGATCGCGCTGAACCTGAACCTTCAGGAGGTTACGGTGAAGCTGCACGTCAAGACGTTGAGCCGAAAGCTCAACGCACGCAACCGGACGCATGCCGCGATGATCGCGCGCGACAACGGACTGATCTGAACCTCCTCGGCAC
>CAZRZN010000370.1:0-2854 GCA_964604565.1 uncultured Rhodobacterales bacterium | reverse complement strand
TCAGCCCCTGTGGCCGGACCAACACCCGGATCAAGGGCTGGATGGGCCGGGCCGATCAGACGACCAAGATCAAGGGGATGTTCGTGCGCCCCGAACAGGTTGCGCAGCTTGTCGCGCGCCATGACGAGATCGCCCGCGCCCGCGTGGTGGCGAGCCGCGATGGCGAGATGGATGTCATGACCGTGCAGATCGAGACAGAGGCCGCGGACAAGGCGCCATTCGAGGGCAGCGTGGCGGAAGTGCTGAAGCTGAAGGGCCGGGTCGAACTGGTGCCGGTGGGCGGCCTGCCGCGTGACGGTCTGGTGATCGAGGATCAGCGCAGCTACGACTGATGCTGCTGCCGGGGCGGTCGACCCGGTCGGCATGAAGCCGCGTGTTGGCGGGTGCGGGGCGCCTTTGGGCGGTCTGCCGCCGGTTTCGCGGTGGCGGCCGGGTTGTTCTGATCGCCCGGCCCGCTAGGCTTGGCGCAATGACAGACCACCGGGAGGAACGCTCATGCGAATTCTTGCACTGGCCCTGATGGGCGCGGCGCTTGTCGGATCGGCGGCACATGCGGCCGGCGATGCGCTGGTGATCGGCAACAGCCGCTATTCGACGATGCAGACATTGTTCGGCGCGCAGCGTGTGGCGGCGGCGGCGCAGGCGTTGCGCGACAAGGGATTCGACGTGGCGCTGGCAGAGGATGCCGGCCCGGCCGAGATGCGCGGCGCGTTCGGCGATTTTGCCGAACTGCTGGACGACGACGGCGGACCGGTGGTCATCGTCCTGTCGGGGGCCTTTGTGCATGGGCCGTCCGGCGCCTACCTGATGCCGGTGACCGGAGAGGGCGATATCAGCGAAGCCGATGTCCTGATGGACGGGTTTTCGCTGGATGCGGCGCTGGCCGTGCTGTCGGCATATCAGGGGCGGGCCTTTCTGGTGCTGGGGGAAACCGCGGCGGAACCCGAGCTGCAAAGTTTTCTGTCGCCGGGGATCGGTGAACTGGACATCCCGCAGGGGGTGACCGTCATACGCGGACCGGCGGTGGATGTGGCGCGCTACGCCGCGCGCGACATGGCGCGGACCGGGCGTTTCGTCCTGCGCGCCGCCATCGAATACGAACTGGATGTCGAGGGCTACGCGCCGCACACGCAGGTCATCGTCCGGGAAGAGGATGTCGCCCCGCCGCGCGGCGCCATCGAGCCGCCGTTGAACGACCCCGGTGCGGTGCAGGCGTCGGACGAGGCGGCATGGCGGCTGGCGCAGGAGGCCGATTCGCCCGCAGGATATCAAACCTATCTCGACGGCTTTCCCGAGGGCGCCTTCGTCAACGCGGCACGGCAACGTCTGAACGCGATCAACGAGGAGCCGTTCTATTCCGAGCGGCGGGCCGAGGAGGCGCTGGATCTGGACCGCGACGACCGGCGCGCGGTGCAGCGGGCGCTGACGATTCTGGATTATGACACCCGCGGCATCGACGGGATCTTCGGCAACGGATCGCGGTCGGCGATCCGGCAATGGCAGGAGACGAACGGCGAGGAACCGACAAGCTATCTGACACGCGCGCAGATCGGGCGGTTGCAGGCGCAGGCGGCGCAGCGCGCGGCCGATCTGGAAGCGGAGGCCAAGCGCCAGCAGGAAGAGCGTGACCGCGAGGAACGCGCCTTCTGGAGCGAAGTGGAGGGGCGTGGAGATGAGGCCGGATTCCGCGCCTATCTGCAACGCTACCCGGAGGGACGTTTCGCCGATGAGGCGCGCCGCGTGCTCAAGGCGATCGACGACCGGCGCGCCGAACAGGCGGTCGGGCAGGACCGGCGCGACTGGGCCGAGGCCACGCAGGCCAACACCGTCGGCGCCTATCAGGCCTATCTTGACAGCTGGCCCTCCGGCGCCTTTCGCGCCGAGGCGCAGCAACGGATTGCCGTGCTGCGCAACGAAGCCGAACGGAACCGAAGCGCATCGGCGGCGCGCGCCGAAGAGCAGGCCATGAACCTCAACTTCGTGGCGCGCCAACTGGCGGAGCAGCGGCTGGATCAACTGGGGATGAACCCCGGCGACGTGGACGGGCGGTTTGACGACAACACCCGGCGGGCGCTGCGCAACTATCAGGAATCGCGCGGCATTCGCGTCTCTGGCTATCTGGACGAACAGACGGTCGTGCGCCTGCTGGCGGATAGTCTGTTGGGGCGGTAACGGGCATTGTGTCCGGGTCTGCCGGCGTTTTTGGCGAAAGCGCCTTGCGCATGATCCCCTTCAACGCCGGCTGCCACTTTCCGTGGTATGTGGCGTTGGAGTATATGGCGCGCGATTGCACCTATCGGCCCGGGCGAGGGCCATGTGGCTGGCAAACGCCGTCTTGTCCGATCCGGTGAATGCCGAAAACCGGTCCGTGGGGTGTGCCATAAAGACCGGATGCAGCAAGGCAGACGGAACGACGCAATGAAAAACCCCCGCAGCCGGTTGGCAGCGGGGGCTTTGTCTTTCAGCTTGTCAGAGCACTAGTGAATGTCTCGGGTTCAACCGTCCCGGGCCACTCACGTGAAGCCCTTTGCCCCTGTCCGGGGTCTGAGGGCCTTAGCCCTGACGTGCCTTGAATCTGCGCTGCGTCTTGTTGATCACGTAGACGCGGCCCTTGCGGCGCACAACGCGGCAGTCGCGGTGGCGCTTCTTGAGCGAGCGGAGCGAGTTTGCGACCTTCATGGTCTTCTCCTGTCGTCGCGGCGCGCGAGCGCCTTTGGTTGCGGCCAATACCCGATTGCCCGAGAAACAAGTTCCCCCGGGCAATCGGGTGATGAATTCATGGTGGGCGATACTGGGATTGAACCAGTGACCCCTTCGATGTCAACGAAGTGCTCTACCGCTGAGCTAATCACCC
>CAZRZN010000369.1:0-2868 GCA_964604565.1 uncultured Rhodobacterales bacterium | reverse complement strand
TTCGATGTGCTCGACAGCAACAGGCGGCGGGTCTTTGACAGTCTGGATGCGCTGGTTGCCTATTCGGCGGCGATCCACGAACAAAAGGCCAGTGCGCAGGTTTCCCTGTTCGGGGAAGCGGGGGAGGATCTGCCCGAACCGCGGTTGTCCCCGGTATCGGACTGGTTGCCGGCCGAACGGCTGGCCGAGGAATTCAAGGCGGTCGGATTCTACCTTTCGGGACATCCGCTGGACGATTACATGCCCGCGTTGAAGCGCAGCGGGGCGATGACGCTGGAAGAAGTGATGGCCAAGGCCGCCGTCTCTCCGCTGGTGGCCAAGCTGGCGGGCGTCGTCGCAGGGCGGCAGGAGCGCAAGTCGGCCCGCGGCAACCGGTTCGCCTTTTGCCAGTTGTCCGATCCCTCCGGCGCTTATGAGGTTACCCTGTTTTCCGAGGCGCTTGAGGCGTCGCGCGAACATCTGGAAAGCGGGTCAAAGGTGCTGATCACGGTTGAGGCGACGATGGAATCGGACCAGTTGAAACTGCTGGGCAGATCGGTTTCGCCCGTCGAGGCAGCCATCGCAGGCGCCGGTGTCAGCGGCTTGCGGATCTTCGTCGAAACGGCGGGCGCGCTGCCGCAGATTGCCTCCGTCCTGGGGCGTGCGGCGGATCAGATGCCAAGGGCGGCCCGCGGTCCGATCCAGTTGTGCCTGAGCGATCCGGCCCTGCCGGGAGAGGTCGAACTGGATGCGGGGCTGGAATTCCCCGTCACGCCGGAGATCAAGGGCGCTGTCAAATCGCTGGATGGGGTGCTGGCGGTCGAGGAATTCTAGCTCAGCCCGTATCACCGGTGGAGGGGTTATCGCTCGACCCTGTCCATGTCTTCTCGCGCGATGCGCCTTAGCGGTCCGGCGCCGAATGGAGACGCGCCTGCGTCATGAAGCTGGACGGCCACGGGGAGAACGCGATAGACGGAGCGGAAATTTTCGGGAGATCCATATGCGGATCCGCATGAAGACATCGGTCATTGTCGCTGGCATGGCGATCTTGCTTGCTGGCTGCGGCGATCCTTTGTCCGAGGTCCCCCGGTACAGCGACGTGCCGGTGACGGAAACCGCGGGACAGGCCGATGCCCTGCCCGGCAGCACAGCCCCGGCACCGTCCCCGGAGGCGGCCCCGCGACGCGGGCTGTTGGGTCTTTTGGGGCGCCGGGCGGAGACGGCCAAGGCCGAACCCGCTCCCGCAGCCGAAAGCCAAGGTGTCGGCGGGCCTGCGGTGCCGGTGGCGGCCGCGTCGGCGCCGAAACGGGACGCTGCCCCGCGCGGCCTGTTCGGGGGCTTGTTTTCGGCCGGTGGCGGATCCTCTGCGGATCGTGCTGCCACATCGGCGGCCCGGGCCCCCCGCGCCGGGGCGCCTGATGCGCGGGAGGTGCCTATCGGCACAACGCTCCCCTACGGTGAGATCGCGCGGGTCTGCGACGTGCCCGCGCGCCAGCTTGGCAAAAAGGTGGAGGATTACCCGGAGCGCGGTGGGCAATATGCCATCCACGACAGCGCACCGGGGTCGACCGGTGCACATGCGTTCTACCTGACCGGTTTCGGCGACGGCTGCGCGCGGCAATTCACGGCCGCGATGGCGATTTTCGGATCGCCCGAAAGCTATGAGGACATCCACTACGGACCCTCGGGAGAAAAGCAGCCTGTGTCGGAAACCGACCGCGCCTATGAAAAGATAAAGTCGCGGGTATGCAACGTGCGCCGTGGCAAACCCTGCGGATCACGGATGCGCCGACTGGCGCGGGACACGGTCTTTGTCAGCGTCTATGAACGCTTTGGCAGCAATCCGCGCTGGAAGAATATCCTTCTGCATGACGGCGAAGTGATTGCCATGGACATCAAGGACTGAAGCAGCCTCAGGGCAAAGGTGGCCGCCCGCAGTCCGCGCCATGGCAGCCCATGCCCAATGCAGCCCACGCGCAACCGGTCTGCCCGGATGCGCGGCACCAAATGATCAGGCACGACCGTTCATGACCGGATGATCCGGGGGGTGGTCAGTAATGCGGAGGGCGTTCGTCCCCGAGCACCACGCCGCCGCTGCCCTCTGCCTCGCGTCCTGCCTCGCGCCGCATCAGCATGTCCACCCGGGCCGTGAGACGGGACAGGTCCCGATCCTGGCGCGCAACGGTCTCTGACAGGTCGTCGATCGCCCGCAGGGCATGGGCAAGGCGTTCTTCCAGAAGTTCGGTCCGGTCGGTCATGGCGATCTGTCCCCTTGCTGATCATGCAAGGAGGTATGGGGACGCGGCGGAAACCGCAAGGCGGGTTGCTTGCCCCGCCTTGGGCAAATCGCTAGAGGAAGCGCGAGCGATCCGACAACCGGGAACAACCCATGGCCAAGCAGAAGAAAGCCCCGCGCCCCAAGGCGCAGACACCCAAGGGGTTCCGTGATTACTTTGGCGCCGAGGTGACCGAGCGGGCCGAGATGCTGTCCGCGATTGCGGCGGTGTATCATCGATACGGCTTTGACGCGCTGGAAAGCGCGGCGGTGGAGACGGTCGAGGCGCTGGGCAAGTTCCTGCCCGATGTCGACCGCCCGAATGAGGGCGTCTTTGCCTGGCAGGAGGAGGATGCGGACTGGCTTGCGCTGCGCTATGACCTGACCGCACCGCTGGCGCGCGTCTATGCGCAGCACCGCAACGATCTGCCGCTGCCTTACCGGCGCTATGCCATGGGGCCGGTCTGGCGCAATGAAAAGCCGGGGCCGGGGCGCTACCGCCAGTTCTACCAGTGCGACGCGGACACCGTGGGCGCGGCAAGCGTCGCGGCGGACGCCGAGATCTGCGCGATGCTGGCGGATACGCTGGAAAAGGTGGGCATTCCACGCGGCGA
>CAZRZN010000368.1:0-2871 GCA_964604565.1 uncultured Rhodobacterales bacterium | reverse complement strand
CGTCACAAGCGGCAAGGCCAGCAGTCTGATCGCATTGGCACAGGCATTGAACCTGCGCGCGCTGGCCCGGATCGGGGCCTCTGTCAGACGTTCGATTGCACCCATGACCACGGCGGGCAGCGCCACGCCAAGCGTCCGGCAGACAATTCCGCCAAGGCTTGTCACCAAGAAGGGATTGCTCACGATCTGCCGCAGGGTCGCGCCCCAGCCATCTGCCTGCCCGCGCGACAGCGCCCAGACAGCCATGATGTTGGCCACCGGGACGCCGGTGCCGATGGCAATGGCCATCAGGCCACGATATTCGGCGGGCAGCACCTGCACCGCGACAAGGGCAAGCGCCGTGTTGAAACGCCAGGTGGTCTGCCACATTCCGGCAAAATCCAGAAACCGCTCGGGCCCGAGGGGGCGGATGATCCAGCCCAGCAGGCATCCCAGCCCCATGATCGCCCAGGTGCCAAGGCCAATCACCACAAGATCGCTGCCCCGCGGTGCGCTGCCCAGCGCGGCGGCAAAAAGAAGCGCGGGAAACAGCAGCCAGAAGTTCAGCCGGTCAAGTCCCTTCCAGAAATCGGGCGCAAAGCCGCGCCGCAATGTGGCACCGATGGCCAGCAGCATGAAATCCGGCACGAGCGTGGCTAGGATCGGGGGCATTTGGTCTGGCTTTCGCATGTCGGGGCGGTGAACCGCGGCTGGCCTTGGCGCCGCGCACGGTCCGTATATCGCGGATTCCGCTGGCCCCTCCACCCCCCAAGATCAGCCAGGCCAACCGGGAAAACCGATCAGCCGGGGGCCGTCGGGCTGGCTAGCCCGGTGGCCGGCAAGGCAATGGATGGGACCGCCCCGCCGGGACAGCATCGCTTGAGGGATCAGGCCAGCCGTGACGGCGATAGCGCCTGCACCAACGCGGGATCGATCTTCTGTCCTCCTGACCGGCACAGATCGCCGGTGATCCCTGCCAGCGCAGGCGCGGTCTGAACCCCGTAGCCGCCCTGCGCCGCAAGCCAGAAAAAGCCTTCTGCGTCCGGGGCAAACCCCACGACAGGCGTGCGGTCGGCGACAAAGCTGCGCAGACCCGCCCAACTGTGCGAGGGGCGCACGATGGGCAGATCGACCATTTGCTCGAAGCGATACAGCCCCTCGGCCAGCACCATGTCATCGGGCCAGGCATCCTGCGGCTCGACCGGATCCTCGTCAGCCGGGGAAATCATCAGGCGCGTGCCGTCCGGCTTGGCATACCAGCCGTCGGAGATCGACCCGAACAGCGGCCATTCGGGGCTGCCGCGCAGGGTATCAGGCACGGCCATCAGGACGGCGGAACGGCGCATCGGTTGCAGACCGATGGGCATGACGCCCGCCAGTGCCGCGACCCGGTCGGCCCAGGCGCCGGCGGCATTGACCAGAACAGGCGCGCTGAACCGGCCCTTGCCTGTCTCGACCGTCCAGACACCATCCCGCCGCAGGATCGTCTGCGCCCGTTGTCCGGAACAGGTGCGCCCCCCACGCTCGCGCAGCAGCCGGGCATTCCCTTGCAACAGGCGGTCAACGTCGATGTCTTGCGCGTCACGCTCGATGATCGCAGCGGCGACGCGGTCGGGCCGCAGGATGGGCACAAGCGCACAGGCCTCGGGTCCGGTCAGCCGGTCGACCCCGACGGTCCCCTCCATGTAGCTGTCCAGCGCGTCCAGTTCGTGATCCTGTGCCACCAGCATCTCGCCGCGCGGCGACAGCACGCTTTCACCCAGCAGATCACCGCCGAGCAGGGGATAGGACAGGCCATTCAGCGCCTTCAGGGTCGCATTGCCGTAGTTCCGGATAAAAATGGCGGCGGATCGACCGGTGGAATGATACCCAAGGTGATCCTCTGCCTCCAGCACCAGCACACTGGCGTCGCGCGCCAGATCCGCCGCGGCGCTGATCCCGGCGATGCCGCCGCCGATGACGATGATATCCGCGGTTTCCGTCATGCCTGTTCGAACCCCGTAAGCACGCTGGTCAGATTGTCGGCCAGTTCGTCGCAGAGATAGCCCCCCTCCTGCACGAAGAGCGTGGGCAGGCCGAGGCCCGCGATGCCAGCGCCGATCTTGGCAAAACCCGGGGTGGTGATGGCCAGACCCTTGAACGGGTCGTCGATAAAGGCGTCAAGGCCCAGCGCAACCACCAGCGCGGTGCAGCCAAAACCCGAAATGCGGTCGATCGCCGTCAGCAGAGCCTTGAGATATTCATCATCGCCGGTGCCCCGCGCCAGCGGCAGGTTCAGGTTCGCGCCGAGCCCGGCCCCTTCACCACGCTCATGCGCATGTCCCCAGAAGAACGGGTAGAATCGCGCTGGATCGGCATGCAGCGACACCGTCAGCACATCGCCTCTCCCGTAGAAGATGCCCTGCGTGCCGTTGCCATGATGCACGTCCACGTCGAGGATCGCGGGGCGATGCCCGGCTGCGCGCAGCCGTTCTGCCGCGATGGCCGAATTGTTGAGAAAACAGAACCCCCCGGCCAGATCCCCGAAGGCATGATGCCCCGGCGGCCGCGCCAGCGCATAGGCGGCGCGATCCCCCCCGGCGATGCAATCCGCCCCGGCAACGGCGCTTTGGGCAGACCAGTAGGCCGCCTGCCATGTGCCCTCGGCGATCGGGCAGGCGGTATCCGCCTGATGAAAACCGGCCTGCCCGACGGCGGATTTGGGGTAACTGTCGGTGCGGCTGGCCGGGTGAATATTGGGAATGACTTCGGCGCCCGCACCCTCGATCCGCTGCCAGCGGGTGTAGATGTTTTGCAGAAAGGTGATGTATTCGGAGGTATGAACCGCCGCAATCGGGCCAAGGCCCGCGTCCTTCGGCGCATGCAGGGTGCTGCCCGCCGCCTTGGCCCCGG
>CAZRZN010000367.1:0-2878 GCA_964604565.1 uncultured Rhodobacterales bacterium | reverse complement strand
AAAACACCCAATGCAGAAACAATGTGCGTTAGAAGCGAAAGTCTAACCTGTCCATCAACGAAAAGCCGGATCACCCCCAGCGCCGCCCGGCGCAGCGCGTAGGGATCCTTGGACCCCGTGGGCTTTTCGTCGATGGCCCAGAACCCCGTCAGCGTGTCCAGCTTGTCGGCCAGCGCCACGGCGACGGAAACGGGATGGGTGGGCACCTCGTCGGAGGGGCCAAGCGGTTTGTAATGCATCTCGCAGGCTTCGGGCACGCCGTCGTCATGGCCTGCGGCCTGCGCATAGTAGCGGCCCATCAGGCCCTGCAACTCGGGGAATTCGCCGACCATCTCGGATTGCAGATCGGCCTTGCAGATGCGCGCGGCCTCTGCCGCGAGATCCGGTTTGGCGCCCACCAGCGGCGCGATCTCGCGCGCCAGCGCGGTGATCCTTTCCACGCGGTCCTTCTGCGACCCCAGCTTGTTGTGGAAGGTGACATTTGCCAGCCCGTCGGTCCAGGCCTCCATGCCCTTTTCGCGCACCAGCCGCAGGTCGTTCTCCCAGAAGAACTTGGCATCCGACAGCCGCGCCGCCAGCACCTTCTGGTTGCCCGCAAGGATCGTCGCGCCCTGATCCGCCGTCTCGATATTCGCCACGGTCACGAATTTCTCGATCCGGCCGGTCGCCGGGTTGCGCACCGAAAAGAATTTCTGGTGTTCCTTCATCGAGGTTTGCAGCACCTCCGGCGGCAGATCCAGAAATTCCGCGTCGATGTCGCCCATCAGCACGACCGGCCATTCCACCAGCCCCGCGACCTCGCGCAGCAGGCCCGCGTCCTCGACCACCTCCATCCCCTGGGCAAAGGCCATGTTGGTCGCGTCGTTCCAGATCGTCTCCGCCCGGGCGTCCGGCGACAGCACCACATGCGCGCGCCGCAGCTTTGCCTCGTAATCCTCGAATCCGGTCACCTCGAAGGCGCCATCGCCCATGAAACGGTGCCCTTCGGTGGTGCGGCCTGCGGTGATGCCGTCGATCTCCAGATCGACCACATGCGCCTCCGCCTCATCGCTGAGCAGGCACAGGATGCGGTGCAGCGGGCGCACCCAGCGCAGGCTGCCCGCGCCCCAGCGCATCGATTTGGGCCATGGAAAGCCGCGCACCGTCTTTTCCAGCACCTCGGCCACGATCTCCGCCGCCGGGCGGCCCGGGGTGGTCACCGTCGCGTAGTAGAAGCTGCCCTTCTTGTCCTCGCGCTCTTCCAACTGGTCGCGGGTGACGCCCGCGCCGCGCATGAACCCCTCTATCGCCTTGTCGGGCGCGCCGACCTTGGGGCCGCGGCGTTCCTCGCGCAGGGTCGGGCTGGCGCTGCTGAGCCCCTGAAGGGTCAGGGTCAGGCGGCGCGGCGTGGAAAAGCCCGCGGCCCCCGCATAGGTCAGACCGGCCTCCACCAGCCCGTCGGTCATCAGCTTTTTCAGATCATCGGCGGCCTTGGCCTGCATCCGGGCCGGGATTTCCTCTGAGAAGAGTTCGATCAGAAGATCGGGCATTTATGGATCCTTCTCGAAACTGTCGCGGTCGGGGCAATTGTCGCCCAGCGGCGTGCCGTCATAGGCCTTGTCGCCGCATTCGTTGACTTCGTGCCAGACAAAGCCGCGCCCGTCCTCTGTCAGGGCGATGACGCGGTCAATGCCGAATTCGCGGTTGCGCTCACTGGTGAAGACGCGGGCGGTGCCGGTGGCGATTTCGCGGCCGATGGTCTCCGCCTCGAAACATTCGAACCAGCCGGGGGCGATGCGGGGGTCGGCGCCCGCATAGGGTTCAAACCGCAATTCCGCCTCGGCCAGCGCCAGATCCGTGTCAAAGCACGCGCGGTAGCGGATGGGGGAGCTGTCCGCGTCGATGGCGCGGAAATTGCTGTGGGGCAGGGGGATGCGATCCCCGTCGAGGGTGGTCACCATCACGTCCCGCGGCCCGGAGGCGGGGATTTCCTCGTAGAAGTGATAGATCTGCAAGTAATACATAGCGCCGCCCGCGACGATGGCGCAGACCAGAATGGCACCTGCCAGGATTTTGCCGGCATTCATGCGCGTTACCCCCAATCCAGATTGATCTTCGGATGGCTGATCGCCGCCGCGCGCCGGCGCAGCGCGGCAAAACGGCTGGCCATCCGGGGCAGCCGCGTTTCATGTGTCTCGCAAAAGATCCAGTCGATGCGGGTCTTGCCGGCCAGCGTGGGCAGCGCGGCGGCGAACTGCGTCTCCGCGTCTTTGCGCATGAGGCGGCGGTATTTCTTGGCGTATTGCTGTCCCTTCCGGCCCGGCAGATGCCGATACAGTCTGGCGCGGAAGCGGTTGAACGGCGTGTCGCGGGGCGGCGCCTTAGCCATGCGCGGCGCCCCCGGCCTCTGTCCTGACGAAGGCGTCGGCGCAGCTTTTGGCCAGCGCGCGCACCCGGCCGATATAGGCCTGACGTTCGGTGACGGAGATCACGCCGCGCGCATCCAGCAGGTTGAAGATATGGCTGGCCTTGATGCACTGGTCATAGGCGGGATGCGCCATGACGATCGGGCGGCCCATCTTGGGATCGTCGGCGGGCTGCGACAGGATGCGGGCGCATTCGGCCTCGGCCTCCTCGAAGTGGCGGAACAGCACATCGGTGTCGGCCACGTCGAAATTCCAGCGCGAATATTCCTCTTCGGTCTGGCGGAAAACATCGCTGTATTTCAGGGCAATCGGCGCGTCGGGATCGTTGAAGGGCATGTCCATCACATGGTCGATGCCCAGCACATACATCGCCAGACGTTCCAGACCGTAGGTCAGTTCGCCCGAGACGGGCGCGCAGTCATGCCCGCCGACCTGCTGGAAATAGGTGAATTGCGACACTTCCATGCCGTCGC
>CAZRZN010000366.1:0-2895 GCA_964604565.1 uncultured Rhodobacterales bacterium | reverse complement strand
GGATCTGAGCGACCACACCATCGCAGGGCGAGCCGAACTCGAACGTCGCCTTGTTGACCGATGGCTCGGCTTCGGGTTCGACCCCGACACGGCGCGCAAGAAAGCCTTGGCCAACGACATCCCGAATGCGCGCCGCGTGGTGGCCGAACGCGGGGCGGTGGACATGATCCTGCCCTGGAATTCCGCTGCCTGAAAAAACGGCCTTGTGATCCGGTTGAACCCAACTGCCCGTTTTATGTGCGCAGGATGCCTGTCTTGTCCCCCCGGGTCTGGCCAGCGATCGCGCAAGGCATCATAACAAGGTGGACGAGGCAACCGGGGCTCAAATGTGACAGAATTTTTGGTTTTCAGCGATCTTGACGGCACTCTGCTCAATCACCAAACCTATTCCTTTCGCGAGGCGCGGCCAGCCTTGGACCTGTTAGCGGAAAAGGGGATTCCGCTGATCCTGGCCAGTTCCAAGACCGCCGCCGAAGTCGCCGAACTGCATGCCGAAATCGGTCTTGGCGATACGCCCGCCATCATAGAGAACGGGGCGGGCATCTACCGTCCTGGCGCAGAAGTGCAAAGCGACGCGGCCTATCGCGCCCTGCGCATGTCGCTGGACGCCGTGCCGGATCGGCTGCGGGCTGGCTTCCGCGGCTTTGGCGACATGACCGTCGATGAGATCGCCAAGCTGACCGGCCTGACCCCGGAGGCGGCGGCCCGCGCCCGACAGCGGCGGCATTCCGAACCGGGTTTATGGCTTGGAAATGACGCCGACCGGGATGAATTCCTTGCGTCGCTGGCGGGGTCGGGCATCACGGGCCGGTCGGGCGGGCGTTTCCTGTCCCTGTCCTACGGACGAACCAAGGCCGACGGCCTGTTGGAGATTGCAGCGGAATACCGCGCGCGCAGGACGCTGGCGCTGGGCGATGCGCCCAACGATGTCGAACTGTTGCAGGCGGCCGATATCGGCGTCATCGTGCGCAACGATCATGGTCCGGGAATCCCGCCGCTGACCGGGGAGGCGGAGGGCCACATTCGCCGCACCACGCTTCAGGGGCCGGCAGGCTGGGCCGAGGCGGTCACGGCGATCGTTAACGAGATGATGGAGTGACGCGATGTCGGATTTTCACCAGAACGGCAATATCGCGCAGTTTCACAACCTGCGCTCGCGCCCGCTCGAGGAATTGATCTACGAGATCGAGACCTATGCACAGACCCGCAAGATCACCCTTGTCCTGCCCTGTCTCTACTCGGAACTCGAAGGTCCGGCGATGGAGAACATCCTCGATGAGTTGAGCAAGGTCACCTACCTCCACCGGATCATCATCGGACTGGACCGTGCGGACGAAGAGCAATTCCGCCGGGCGCGGGATTTCTTTTCCCGTCTCCCGCAAGAGCATGTGGTGCTCTGGAACGACAGCCCGCGGATGCAGGCGCTGGACGCCAAACTGGGCGAGATGGGCCTTGCCCCAGAAGAGCAGGGCAAAGGCAAGAACCTGTGGACCTGCATGGGCTACCTGATCTCCTGCGCGGATACCTCCGTCATGGCGCTGCACGATTGCGATATCGTCACCTACAAGCGCGAATTGCTGGACCGGCTGGTCTATCCGGTGGTGAACCCGAATTTCCGCTATCAACTGTCCAAGGGGTTCTACCCGCGCATCGGCGACGGCAAGCTGAACGGGCGGGTGACGCGGCTGCTGGTCTCGCCCTTACTGATCGCGTTGAAGAAGGTGGTGGGCGACCGCGATTACATCGACTACCTGCGCGCCTTCCGCTATCCCTTGTCGGGCGAATTCGCGTTGCGCACCGCGCTTTTGCCGGATCTGCGCATTCCCTCCGACTGGGGTTTGGAAATCGGCGTCCTGTCAGAGGTCTGGCGCAATCTGGGCCGTCATTCGGTCTGCCAGGTCGAAATCGCCGACGCCTATGATCACAAGCATCAGGAAGTCAGCGAGGAGGATGCCGCCACCGGCCTCAACCGCATGTCGATGGACATCTGCAAGGCGATCTTTCGCAAGCTGGCCGCCGATGGCACGGTCTTTACGCCCAACGTGTTCCGCGCGCTCAAGGCCACGTATTACCGCGTGGCGCTGGATCTGCTGGAATTCTACGACAATGACGCCAAGATGAACGGCCTGACCATCGACCGCCACCGGGAGGAGCAGATGGTCGAACTGTTTTCCAACAACATCATGGCGGCCGGGCAGATCTTTCTGGAAAAGCCCAAGGAAACCCCCTTTGTGCCGAACTGGAGCCGCGTCAACGCGGCCGATCCCGGCATCGTGTCGGAATTGCGCGCGCTGGTTGCCGCGGATCAGGAGGATTTCGCGCCGATGGTCTTCTGAGGCGGCTGCGCCGCAGGCCCTTTAGGAGAACTAGATGTTGAGGTCCGCTATGCGCAGGAAGCGGGCTTTGCAAAGTTTGCGCTGTTTCCCGACAGCGGACATTCATGCCAATTGCGGCGAATGACGGGTCAGAGCCATAGTGCCGAATGTTGCAGATTATCCCAATGTCTGCTTGTAAGCTGTAAGCGTTTTTTCGAAGGAAAATGGCTTGTGAGAATGACGACACTTCCCAACGTGCAGATACTTCACCTTGCATACAGCTACTATGATGCAGCTGAAGTGCTGGCTAATTCAGGGGCCGACCCAATTCCCATTGTAAACTTACGCTGCCATGCAATCGAACTTTTTCTTAAGTCACTCCATCTAAAGGATACTGCCACAGATGTTGGCGATGGAGTGTCTTTACTCACACCCAGCTCTGGGCGAAATGAAGGCCATGGATTGGCAAACTCTTTTGGTAAGGCCTTGCAGGAACATCGCGCGGAACTCCTGTCAGACATCACTGATCTTCCCGACGCACTAACACATCTTGAGGGGGTATTCCAAAAGAGCAGGTATC
>CAZRZN010000365.1:0-2906 GCA_964604565.1 uncultured Rhodobacterales bacterium | reverse complement strand
GGATAGCGACCGCGCATACATCGCATCGTAGCGCGCTGCGTCCACGTTGGCGTTCTTCACCATTTCGTCGGACGGGGGATAGGTCGGGCTCATGGGACTCTCCTCCAGTTCTTGCAGGGGAAGGGAAATTGTCCCAGCCCCCGAAATCAACGCGTTTTTTCGTCGCGAGTGCCGGAAAGGCGGCTACCGGCGTCGCGCTTGGATCCGCCCGCACGCGGACGGACATGACCCCGGCAGTGCGGCGAAACTTGTCAGATCGCCAAGTATTCGGCCCGCAGCGTTTCATTGTCCAGCACTTCGGCGGCGCTGCCGTCATAGACGATCGACCCGGTATCGAGGATCACGGCCCGATCCGCCAGTTGCAGCGCGCGGACCGCGTTCTGTTCGACGATGATCGTTGTCATGCCCTGTTCCTTGATGTGGCGCAGGGTCTTTTCGATCTCGTCCACGATCACCGGCGCCAGACCCTCGTAGGGTTCGTCCAGAAGAAGAAGCTTGATGTCACGCGCCAGCGCGCGCGCAATCGAAAGCATTTGCTGTTCGCCGCCCGACAGCGTCACGCCTTCTTGCTTGCGGCGTTCGCCGAGGCGCGGGAAAAGGTCATAAAGCCGCTCGATCGACCAGCCGACCGGCGGCGCGATCTGCGCCAGTTGCAGGTTTTCCTCGACTGTCAGACCGGGAATGATGCGGCGGTCCTCGGGCACGAGACCCAGACCGGCGACGGCGGCCTCGTAGGATTTCATCTTGTGCAGAGGCTGATGGTCCAGCCAGATCTCGCCGTGGTTCACTTGGGGATTGTCCAGCCGCGCGATGGAGCGCAGCGTGGTGGTCTTGCCGGCGCCGTTGCGGCCCAGAAGGGCGAGGATCTCACCCTCATGGACGTTGAAGGAAATGCCCTGCACGATGTAGCTTTCACCGTAATAGGAATGCATGTCCCAGACCGAGAGGAAGGCCGGAGCCGTTTCGGCCATGTTGGCGTTCTTGGAAAAATCGGGGCGGACGTTCATGTTCTTGATCTCCCGTCCCGGCCTTGCGCCGGGACCACATCGGTGGAGGCCCCGGCGCAAGGCCGGGGCGCGTTGCCAGATTTAGTGCGATTCACCCAGATAGGCTTCCTGCACCTTGGGATGGCCCTTGATCTTTTCGGGCACGTCCTCGACCAGTGGGGTGCCCTGCGCCAGCACCGTGATCCTGTCGGCCAGCGAAAACACGACATGCATGTCGTGTTCGATGATGGCGATGGTGATGTCGCGCTTGTGCTTGATCTCCTTGAGCAGGTCGATCGTGTTGTTCGTATCGGCCCGCGCCATGCCTGCGGTGGGTTCGTCCAGCAGCAGCAGCCGTGGGTTCTGCACCAGACACATGGCCATCTCCAGCCGTCGCTTGTCACCGCGCGACATGGAGGCGGAGTGCATGTGACGTTTGTCCAGCATCTTGACCTCTGTCAGCATCTCCTCGGCCTCTTCGCGCAGGGCGCGTTCGTTCATGACCGATTCAATCGCGTGCAGGCGGTAGGAACCGTCCCGCTTGGCGAACAACGGGATCATCATGTTTTCCATCACCGTGAGATCACCGAAAATCTCCGGCGTCTGGAACACCCGTGAGATCCCCATCTGGTTGATCGCATGGGGCGTGCGCCCGAGGACCGACTGGCCCTCGAACATGACCGAACCGGTGTCGGGGATCAGTTTGCCGACAAGGCAGTTCAGCAGCGTCGACTTGCCCGCCCCGTTGGGGCCGATGATGGCATGGCAGGTGTTTTCCCGCACCGAGAGGTTCACGTCCGACAATGCCTTCAGGCCGCCGAAACGCTTGCCCACGTCTTTGACTTCGAGAATTCCCATGGGTCTCTATCCTTATTCCGCGGGCTCGGTACGGGCCGACTTGGTGTCATCCGTCTTCTTGCGGCGGAACATCCGCGCAATTCTCTGGCCACCTTCGACAAGGCCACCGGGCAGGAAGATCACGACAAGCATGAACACGATGCCAAGCGTCAGATGCCAGCCCTTGCCAATGAAGGGGTAGATGATGGCGACAATGAAATCCTCCAGCCCGTCGGGCAGAAAGGCAAACCAGCTGTGCAGGATTTCCTCGTTGATCTTGGAAATGATGTTTTCCATGTATTTGATCAGGCCGGCGCCCAGAACAGGGCCGATCAGTGTGCCGACACCGCCCAGAATGGTCATCAGAACGACTTCGCCCGAGGCGGTCCAGAACATCCGCTCCGCGCCGGCCAGGGGGTCCATCGAGGCCATCAGACCGCCCGCCAGCCCTGCATACATGCCGGAGATGACGAAGGCCGCCAGCGTATAGGGTTTGGGGTTCAACCCGGTATAGCTGAGGCGTTGCTGGTTGGACTTGATGGCGCGCAGCATCATGCCGAAGGGTGAGCGGAAGATGCGGATCGCAAGATAGAAGGAGATCAGCATGACCAGTGCGCTGAAGTAGTAACCGACGTTGAAGGTGAAGACCCAGGAGCCGATTTCCCACTGCGCGGAGGAGCGCATTTCGACCAGGCCGAATAGGCCGGGAACCGGGATGTTCCCGCTTTCCGTTTGACTGAACCCGAGGATCCTCGGATCGTCCAGCGCCAGTTGCAGTCCGGTTTCGCCGCCGGTGATCGGGGTCAGCACCGAATAGGCCAGCGCGAAGGACATCTGTGCAAATGCCAGCGTCAGGATCGAGAAGTAGATGCCCGACCTGCGCAGGCTGATGTAGCCGATGAGCAGTGCGAACAGGCCCGCAATCACAACAGACAGGAAGATCGCCGGAAGCACGTTCATGCCGATGAGCTTGAACACCCAGACCGCCGCATAGGACCCCACGCCGAGAAAGGCGGCGTGTCCGAAGGACAGGTAGCCTGTCAGACCGAACAGGATGTTGAAGCCGATCGCGAAGATCCCGAA
>CAZRZN010000364.1:0-2908 GCA_964604565.1 uncultured Rhodobacterales bacterium | reverse complement strand
GCTGGCGGCCATCCCCGCCGCAAAGGTCACGCCATGCTGTTCGGCGATGCCGACATCGAACACCCGCTTTGGGAACCGGTCGGCCAGGATATTCACCCCGGTGCCCGAGGGCATCGCCGCCGTCACCGCCACGATGCGGGGATCGCGCGACGCCTCGTCCGTCAATGTCTTGCCGAAGACCGATGTATAGCTGGGCGCATTCGGCGTCTTCTTGGCCTGCGCGCCGGTTTCGACGTTGAACTTGGACACGCCATGATACTTGTCTGCCGAATTTTCGGCCGGGGCATAGCCCTTGCCCTTGACCGTGCAGCAATGGATCAGCACAGGGCCATCGGCCAGCGTCTGCGCCGCGCGCAGCACGGTCAGCAGTTGCTGCATGTCATGCCCGTTGATCGGGCCCATGTAGTCAAAGCCAAGCTCGTCGAACAGCGTGGACGATCCGCCCTGTCCGGTCACCAGATGCCGCGCCCGCCGCGCGCCTTCGCGCATCGGCGGCGGCATCAGTTTCTCAAAGCCTTCGGCCAGTGTCTTCATCTGCGCCAAGGGCTCCGACGCATAAAGTTTCGACAGGTAGGACGACATGGCCCCGACCGGGGGCGCGATGCTCATCTCGTTGTCGTTCAGGATCACGATCAGGCGGCGGCCCTCGTGCCCGGCGTTGTTCAATGCCTCATAGGCCATGCCCGCGCTGATCGAGCCGTCGCCGATCACCGCGATGGCGTCGCCCGTCGGGCGGCCCATGTCGCGGCCCACCGCAAATCCCAGCGCGGCAGAGATCGAGGTGGAGGAATGCGCCGCCCCGAAGGGATCGAATTCGCTTTCGTCACGCTTGGTAAAGCCGGACAGGCCGTCCTTCTGGCGGAGCGTCTTCATGCGGTCCCGCCGGCCCGTCAGCACCTTGTGCGGGTAACACTGGTGGCCCACGTCCCAGATCAGCTTGTCCATCGGCGTGTTGAACACCGAATGGATCGCCACGGTCAGTTCGACCACACCCAGCGAGGATCCGAGGTGCCCGCCGGTTTCCGACACGGCAGAGATCACCTCACTTCGCAATTCCCGCGCCACCTGCGCCAGATCGCGGTCGGACAGACCTTTCAGGTCGGACGGACCGGCGATGCGGTCCAGCAGCGGTGTCTCGGGGCGTGTCATGTCTGGTCCTCCTCGGGGTGGGGCGATATGGCGCCACGCTCTGCGAAAGAAACCTTCCGGGAGTGTGGCGCCAAGGTCCTGTCGCCAACAGGATTTTGCGGGGTTTTCTTGGCCCCGCTTCCCGCCCGCTCATGGGACAAAGCGGACGGAAACGGTTTGCGGAGGGGCGGCTTCAGCCGCCCGTCCGTTCGGTCAGTCGGTCACGACGGCCTCTTCGTAGACGGGCGTGCCCGTCGTTTGAAGTTCCGGCCAGTCGCCGATGACATTGGTGCCCTGAAGCGGCTGCTGATAGCCCTTGTGGCAGGTCTTGCAGGCAGCCTTGGGCGCATCCGCGTGGATCGGCCCCAGGCGTTCAGGCGGGTAGGTGTCGCGCAGCGGAACAAGATAGGTGTTGTTCAGATCCTGCACCATGGCGATCCCCAGAGAGGCGGTCGCCCATTGCGGCGTGACCTGTCCGCCATCGTAGAAGGCCCGGCTGTTGTGACAGAACACGCAGTTCACACCCAGCGAGTTCGACACGTAGTTCATCAACGCGTAGGTCCGTTCGGCGTCCTGGATTGCCGGCACGTCGGGATCGGTCAGATCCTCCGAGACGCGGCTTTCCAGATTGTGCACGGCGATCACGTTGTATTCCAGCAGGTAGGTTTCCAGCGCATCGACCGGCAGCGACGTATACTGCGACCGGATGGTGGCGCGGTTCTGGATGGCGGACCATCCTTCGGCCGCCATGTTGACCGGCGCGATCTTGAACCAGATGTCCGACGGAACCTTCTCCCCCCGGTGACAGGTGAAGCATGTCACACCGACCTGCTTGTTGGCGTTGACGTGGCCCTCCCAGGTCTCGTTGATGGCCTGCGTCATCTGGATCATGCGCCGCGCCACGACCTTGGTATACAGATCGTCGTCGGCATAGTTGCCCTCATCCGCGCCCGAGTGGCAGTAGGCACAGCCCTCGTCCGGCGCGACCCAGAGCGAGATGGCGCTCATCAGCCGCAGGAAGTTGGCCTCCGTCACCTCGCCCAGCACCTGCACGTTCTCGTAGACATCGCCGGCCAGCGGCTCGCCTTCCTCGGGGATGATCGGCGGATCCTCGAAGATTTCCGCGATGTCGGGATCCGGCTGCGACAGGTCCGCGACGAATTCCGGCACGCTCATGCCGGTGCCGCGCGGGCCCGTTTGCAGGCTGTCGGTGGCGTAGGGCTGGCCAAGGCTGACCAGAGCCGCGGCCACCAGAACCGCTCCTCCCAGCGCCCCGACCAGAATGGCCGGGCCGAAGATGTCGACAGGGTTCTTGTTGTTCCAGTCGTTGAACCATTTGGGTAGCATCTGATTCACTCCTGTCCAATGAAGGCTTCGTAGGTCCCGAAGGCCTCGTAGCCGTAGCTGCCGTCATACATGGGCGCGAAGTGATGTTCCTGTGCCCAGATGAACCAGTTGTCGACAACGGTGCCCGTCAGAAGGATGCCGATGCCACCGGTGATCGGGGTCAGGACCGCGAACCACCAAGCCCAGCGGTGGATGCCCTCCATCGTGGCGTTGAAACCCATGGTCCAGCGCCAGAACAGGGCCGCGCGTTCCGTGGCCGTGCCGCGGTCGACGATCTGTTCCAGTTCACGGTCGCCACCGTAGCGGGTGACCGCCAGGATCGTCGCGCCGTGCATCGCGAAAAGCAGCACGGAGCCATACAGAAAGACGATCGAGAGGCAGTGGAACGGGTTGTAGTAGAGGTTGCCGTAGCGGATCGAGAACGCCGTGGTCC
>CAZRZN010000363.1:0-2918 GCA_964604565.1 uncultured Rhodobacterales bacterium | reverse complement strand
CCGACCGAAACGCCCTGCCAGCCGCTTTCCTGATCGCCGCCTTTGTCGGCACGGGCTCTTCGTTTCTGGCCTTTGCCGCGACCGCTGCAAGGCTTGGCCTGACTTCGGACGCCTATCCCTCCAAGGGGATCTATTACCTTGGCGGCCTGACAGAAGGGTTTGAGACGATCGCCCTTTTCGTGGCGATCTGCCTGTTCCCCGCTATGTTCCCGGTCTTGGCCTATCTGTTCGCGTGTGCCTGTGCTGTGACGACGCTGACCCGGTGGATGCAAGGCTGGGTCGCCCTGTCACCCGAGAGCAAAGACCGCTAGTGTCTGTGTTGACAGATCGCCGTCCTTGTTTTCCGCCAGAAAGACAACCTTCAAGGAACCGCCATGCGCCTTTTCCCGATCTTCTCGCTTGTCACTGCCCTTGCCGCCACACCCGGCCTTGCCGACTGGCAGGCGACGCTGGACGCCGCCCGCGGCCAGACGGTCTACTGGAACGCCTGGGGCGGGGATGCGCGGACCAATGCCTTTATCGCCTGGGTCGGGGACCGGACAGAGGACTTGTATGATGTCTCTATCGAGCATGTCCGCCTGACCGATACGGCGGAGGCCGTGACCCGCGTGATATCCGAACGCACGGCGGGTCAGGACACCGGCGGATCGGTCGATCTCATCTGGATCAACGGGCCGAACTTTCTTGCAATGCAGGAGCAGGATCTGCTGTTCGGTCCCTTTGTAGAGGATCTGCCCAATTCCCGCTATGTGGACCTGTCGCCCGGCGCACCGGCGGCGCTGGATTTCACGGTGCCGGTCGAAGGCATGGAAAGCCCTTGGCGGCTGGCGAAATTCGTCTTTACCTACGACAGCGCGCGGGTGGACAGCCCACCCGAGACCATGGCCGGCTTCGTCGACTGGGCCGAGGCGAACCCCGGGCGGTTCACCCATCCCGAAGTTTCCAATTTCATGGGCGCGACCTTTCTGAAACAGGCGCTGATCCAGCTGGCACCGGACCCGGCCGCCTTGTTGGCGCCGGTGACAAACGCTACCTTCGCGGAGCAGACCGCGCCCCTTTGGACTTGGTATGATGCGCTGCGCCCGAACATGTGGCGCGGCGGTCAGGCATTTCCGGCCAACGAAAGCGTGCAGCAGCAATTGCTGAACGACGGCGCGGTCGATATCGCCATGTCCTTCGATCCGGCCTCTACCGCCGCAGCCATTGCGCAGGGGCTGCTGCCGGAAACGGCACGGGTCTTTGTGCCGGAGGGCGGGACCATCGGCAACGTCAGCTTTGTCGCCATCCCCTATAACGCGGCCAATGCCGAGGGCGCGCAGGTGGTGGCCAACTTCCTTCTTGCACCGGAAACGCAGGCGCGAATGCAGAACATCGAGGTGCTCGGCTCTTTTTCGGTCCTCGACCCCGCGCGGCTGGATGCAGAAGCACGCGCCGCGTTTGATGCCCTGCCGACCGCTCCGGCGCTGCCCACCCTGAAAGAGCTGGGGCCGACCTTGCCCGAACCACACGCCAGCTGGATGACCCGCCTGACGGAGGAATGGGCCCGGCGCTACACCCGGTGACGGCCCTGCACGGCGAAGGGCGTCTTCTGCGTGCGCTCGTGCTTGCCGCTGTCGGTGCGGGGCTGGTGCTGCCCATTGCCGCCGGGCTGTGGCAGACGTCCCGCGCGGGGCTGGGCGTGATGCCGGCCGTTGGCGCGACGGAGATATCCCTTGCCCCTCTTCGGGACTTGATGGAACAGCCCGGGTTTGGCACCACCGTCCGGGTGACTCTGGTGACGGGCATCGGGGCCACCTTGCTGTCGCTTGTGCTGTCCATCGGTGTCTGCGCTGCGATGCATGGGCGAATGTCCCAGCGCGCCAGCGGCCGCATCCTGACGCCGTTTCTTGCCGCGCCACATGCGGCCATGGCCATCGGTCTGGCCTTTCTGCTGGCACCTTCGGGCTGGATCGCGCGGGGGTTGGCGCCCTTCCTTGGCTGGGACCGGCCGCCAATGCTGGCCACGGTGAACGATCCGGCAGGCTTTGCCCTGATCCTCGGATTGATGGTCAAGGAGGTGCCGTTCCTGTTGCTTGTGACGTTGTCTGCGCTCAGCCAGATTCCGGTGCGCCAGCATCTTGCGGCAGGCAGATCGCTCGGCTACGGGCGCGGCGTCGTCTGGATAAAGGTGATCATGCCGCAGGTCTGGCCGCTGATCCGGTTGCCGGTGATGGTTGTGCTGGCCTATGCGCTGTCGGTCGTGGACATGGCGCTGATCCTCGGCCCGTCGAACCCGCCCACCCTAGCGGTGCTGCTGCTGCGGCTGTTTTCGTCACCGGACACGGGCATGCTGCTCACGGCATCGGCCGGCGCCATGTTTCAGGCGGGGCTTGTCGCGCTCGCATTTGTCGTGCTGATCGCATTCGAACGCGCAGGGCGCGCGGTGGGGCGCTGGTGGATCCGGCGCGGCGGCAGAGGCCTGTCGACTGAACCGGGTCTGTGGCTGGCGGCGGCGCTCTCCGGCGTTCTTTTCGCGCTCGGGGCGCTGGCGATGCTGTCACTTCTGGTCTGGTCGCTGGCCTGGCGCTGGCCATGGCCGGACCTGCTGCCCGAACAATGGTCGCTGCGGGCATGGTCGACGCCCGGCGGAGGCTGGTTCGATGCGCTGCGCAATACCGTGATCCTCGCCGCCGCCAGCACCGCGCTGTCGGTGACCCTTGCCGTGGCCTGGCTGGAGGGGGAAGACCGCGCCCGGCGCGGTAGGGCACGGTGGGCCGAGGCCTTGATCTATCTGCCGCTTCTGGTGCCGCAGATCGGGTTTCTCTACGGTCTCAATGTCCTTTACCTGCACATGGGTCTGTCGGGCGGGTATCTTGCCGTGATCTGGGCGCAGGCGCTGTTCGTCTTTCCCTATGTCATGATCGCGCTGTCCGATCCAT
>CAZRZN010000362.1:0-2957 GCA_964604565.1 uncultured Rhodobacterales bacterium | reverse complement strand
GGCATCTGGCCCATCGGCACCCTTGGCTGGCCCGAGGATACCGATGAGATGCGCCGCTACTTCCCGACCTCCGTTCTGGTCACCGGCTTTGACATCCTGTTCTTCTGGGTGGCGCGGATGATCATGATGCAGCAGGCCGTGACCGGCCAGAACCCGTTCCACACCGTCTACCTGCACCAGCTCGTCCGCGACGAGAAGGGCAAGAAGATGTCCAAGACCACCGGCAATGTCATCGACCCGCTGGAAATCGTGGATCAATACGGCGCCGACGCCCTGCGCTTCACCAATGCGTCCATGGCCTCCATCGGTGGCGTGCTGAAACTGTCGGTGGACCGCATCGCGGGCTACCGCAACTTCGGCACCAAGCTGTGGAACGCCTGCCGCTTTGCCGAAATGAACCATGTTTTTGATGCGCATGAGATGTGCATGGATTGTGCATGGGTTGTGCCTGCCGATCAGACCGTCAACAAATGGATCGTCGGCGAAACCGCAAGGGTCCGCGAAACCGTCGATCTGGCGCTTGCGGAATACCGTTTCAACGACGCCGCCAACGCGCTTTATGCCTTTGTCTGGGGCAAGGTCTGCGACTGGTATGTGGAATTTGCCAAGCCGCTTTTCGCGTCAGAGGATGCCGCCGTGGTCGAAGAGACGCGGCGCACCATGGCATGGGTGCTGGACCAGTGCCTGATCCTGCTGCACCCCACCATGCCCTTCATCACCGAAGAACTCTGGGGCACCCTTGGCACGCGGTCCAAGATGCTGGTTCACACCGACTGGCCAACCTATCAAGCGGCTGATGTCATTGATGAAAACGCAGACGCTGAAATGTCCTGGGTGATCGCCTTGATCGAGGGCGTGCGCTCTGCCCGGGCACAGATGCATGTGCCCGCCGGGCTTTACGTGCCGATGCTGGTCAAGGGGATCGCGCCCGACGAACAGGCCGCGTGGGACCGCAACCAGTCCCTGATCCTGCGCCTTGCCCGGATCGAGGGCCTGACCGTGGCGGAGGATTTCCCCAAGGGCTGCGTCACGGTCCCGGTCGGTCAGGCAACCTTTGGTTTGCCTCTGGCCGACATCATCGACGTGAACGAGGAAAAGGCCCGGCTCGAAAAATCCCTGGGCAAGCTTGGCAAGGAAATCGGCGGGTTGCGCGGCCGCCTGAACAATCCGAAGTTCATCGAAAGCGCGCCGGAAGACGTCGTGGAAGAAGCCCGCGACAACCTCGCCGCCCGGGAGGGCGAGGAAGCGAAACTCAAGGAGGCGCTGTCGCGGCTGGCAGAACTGGGCTGAAGCCGTCTCCATCGCGTTCCGGGCACCGGGGACGCGCAAGAACCTGCCCGCGTCATCGGGGCGATAACCGAAAGGTCTGTCGCCCCACCACGCGCCAGCAGCCCCGCCCGCCTGAAATCTACAAGAAAACGTTCCAAAACAACAGCTTACGACATTCGCCCCGGCACGCTCGGCCCGCGTCTCGTCCGCTTTCCGCACCGACACCTCAGCGCGAAAGCGGATCTTATCCTTTTCCTTTGAAATCAGATGATTGCGGCCCGGACCGCTGCAACCAGACCGGGATCAGAAAGGTCAGGATCATCAGGCGCATGACGTGATGCGCCGCGACGAAGGCGGGGTCCAGCCCCAGTGTGACCGCGATGGCCGCCATCGCCTCCACCCCACCGGGCGCAAAGCCGACGATCAGCAGGGCCGGCGGCAACCCCAGCAGCATCAGCGCCACGGCCATCGCCGCCAATGTGACCACCACGTTCACGCCCGTCACCCATAGCCCCGCCAGAAAACTGTTGCGCAGCACGGCGCCGCTCTGGCCCGCGAACCGCGATCCGATCAGCGACCCCATGATGACAAACGCCGCGAACTCGAACGCGGGCGACAGTCGGCCCGGCGTCACCTCCAGCGCATGGCCCAGCGCGCTGACAAACATGCCCGCCAGCAGAAAGGCGGCTGGAAGGCGCAGCCGCTGGAACACGAACCCCAGCGCCAGCGCAGCCGCGGCCAGCCCGGCAAGCGCCCCGACCGACATCACCGGAGAGGGGAGCAGCGCCACCCCCGCACCGCCAAAGAACACCGTCACCAGCAACGGCACGCAAAGCGTCAGAAACAGCACCCGGATGCTCTGAACGACGGCGATGCGCGGCGTCTCACCCCCTTTTTCCAATGACAGGCTAAGCACATAGCTCAGATGCCCCGGCGCCGCCGCAAGCGCCGCGTCGCGTGGCGCAAAGCTCATCCAGCGCACCAGCCCCGCCTGCGCAAGGGCCATTCCCGCGACAAGGCTCACCCCCAGAATGCCGATGCTCAACGGCCATGTGGCCGCGCTTTGCAGCATTGCGGGCGTGACACCTGTCCCGATGTTCACACCCAGAACGACAAAGGCCCCGTTGCGCAGCCAGACCGGCAGACCAAAGCGCAGCCCCGCGATCCCCGCCAGCGTGACCGCGACTGCGGCACCGGTCAGGGACGCCGCCGGGAAGCCCACCAGCGTGAACAGGACAGCGCCCAGCGTGCCGACCCCGAGGGTCAGCGCAATATCCAGAATTTGCCGCCTCATGCCAAGGTCATGGCCCGATCCGCGACCCTTCGCAACCCTCCACAGGACCGGCCCCGCCGGATGCAACAAGGACTGTCGCGGCAATCACACCCTGACCATGTCAGGCACATGCCAACAGGGCAACACAGGACCCAAGCCACACGGCCCGCCCGGCGGTGCAAGGCTCCCCTGTCCGTCGTGGGGCCTTGTATGCCAAGGGACAGACCGGACACGGGCGCCGAGGGCATTTCCATCTGGACAGAGCGCTGAACCGGCGTCGGGCCGGCCCATGGCCACTGCCAGTTCGCGGCTTTCAACGGCAAGTGCAAGATCCGTCTCGGGGCCTGCGGATTTCGGGTGATTTTGCGCTTGACGCCTGCCGCCGCCTTCCGTATCCGACCACCCACTGCATGGC
>CAZRZN010000361.1:0-3007 GCA_964604565.1 uncultured Rhodobacterales bacterium | reverse complement strand
TGAACCTTGCCGGCTTTTGCCGAAACTGCCTGAGCCGCTGGTATCAGGAAGCCGCGGCGGAAAAAGGCATCGACCTGAACAAGGATCAGGCGCGCGAAATCTACTACGGGATGCCTTACGCGGAGTGGCGCGCAAAATTCCAGACCGAGGCGAGCGAGGAAAAGCAAGCGGATTTCGAAAAGGCGTTCAAGGAAAACGTGACGGACAAAGCATGATCGATTGACAGCTTGCGTCCGCGGCGCCCCGTGCCTGAGTGCGGTGAAGGTGGAAGCCGGATTATTGAGTATTTATAGAGAGAAGAAAGCCGCAACCCCCCGCTTCTTCTCTCTGAAAATACTCATTTTCGGACAATCACAATTTTCGTGACGCTGGGGATGGGCCGTCCTTGCGAAAGTTGGTGGCGGGCGCGCCCGATTGTCTGGGAGACCGCGGGACCACGGGACACACGCCGATCTTGCAGCTTGGTCGCCCCGGGACCAGTAGCTTCAGAGCTTCCTCGCGAGAGGAGTTCAGGCGCTGGACCAGTCTGTTGGCCCGCGCATCCGTCACAGAGCGTCTCGGCCGCGCGAGGTCACCGCCAAGAACCGGAGCTGTGTTTGGCGGAGCACCGGCATTGCATGACGCGCAATCCCGACACCTCGGGTTACCAACCATTCCGTAAAGGTTGCGCGCATCTGGTGCGCCGGAGGTGCCGGCAGTCTTCGGCAGTTGGTTGACCGGTTCTAGCGGCGCGCGTTTGCCATGTAGGCCAGACGCACAAAGGCGCGTTCGACCAGTGCCATGGCGGGGGCTTTTTGCCCGGCGGAGCGCAGTGTCAGGTCAGTGTCCATCAGCAATTTCAACGCCTCTTCCAGCCGACCCCCGGACCAGCCTTGCGCCTGCCGCAGCATCCGGTCGCGGCGCGGACCCCAGATCGGGGGACGGATCGTCGTGATCCCCTTCGCCGGGCCGCCCGGTGCAGAGGCGATGGCGAACAGGGTTCGGAAATGGCGCATCCCCATGATCAGAAGCGTGACGGGGGCGACACCCTGTGCCTCGAGCCGCTGCATCACCGGCGCAATCTGGCCGGTCCGGCCCTCGGCGAGGACATGAAAGACATCGTCGATCTCCGCCTCGACCGAGGCGGGCGCGTTCAACGCAACATCGTCCGGCGTCAGCGGCAGGGGATCTTCATGTTTGTAGAGCGCGATCTTTTCCAGCGTCTGGCGAAAATCGCCGGGGGTGAGATCACGCGCCAAATGTTCGAGCGCGCCCATCGCCTCACGGTCGATGTCCCGCAGTCCGGCGCGGGTCAGTTCGGTCTCGATCTCCGCTCGGCCCATGGGATCGTTGTAAAGTGCTGCCGCGTAGGCCGCTTTGGCGGTTTCGAACAGTTTGCGCAGGGACGACCGCGCCGCGAGCGCCCCCGCCGTCACGATGATCTGCGCGTCGCCTTCGCGCCATTCGGACAGCGCGGTCTTGATCGCCTCGGTTGCGCCATCTGCCGCCTCGTCGACCAGCACCGCACGCGGGCCGGGGAAAAACCCTTGCGCCTTGACCGCGTCCAGCAGCAGCGCCGCGTCGCGCCGCAGGTCTGCGCCGTTGATCCGGGTCAGGCGCATTTCCGTTTCGCCGTCAGGACCGATGATGGCGCTCACGATCTCCTGGCGCTTCATCGCGACGCGCATCGTGTCTTCGCCGTAGATCAGAACCCCGGCCACGGCCGGATCGGGTCGCCGGAAAAAGCCCGCTGCGTCGCGTGGCGAAAGTTTCATGTTTGCGTCACGCCGGACAGCAGCAGGTCGTCGATCACCTGATCCGCGAGCAGAACCATAAGGCGGCGCTCTGCATCGGCCTCAGCCGCCCGGGTAGCGACGGTCGAGCCGGTGGTGGAATAGCCGGTAAATGCGTTGGTCCGTCCCTCCAGCAGGGTTTGCCCGCTGGCGGCATCCACGAGGCTGTAGAACGCCCGGCCGATCAGCCGGTAGCGCGTGGTGGTGCCCGCCGAGGTCGATCCGATGTCTTGCTCATCGGTCTGCAATCGCAGGCCAAGGGTGTAGTCCGCGCCCGGCCCCCCGCGCCCAAGGCGTTCCTCGAACCGGCTGTTGAAGTGATAGGCCGTCTCATTGTCCGGCTCCGGCAGCGCGACGGACCCTTGCAGCGCGCGCCCCCCTCCGTCCGGTCCGTAGACTGGCGTGAAGCCGCAGGCACCAAGACCCGCGGCGCCAAGGCTCAGCAGAAGCTTGCGTCGATCATACAACCACATTCACGATCCGCCCCGGAACAACGATCAGCTTTTTCGGCGTTCCCCCATCAAGGGCCCGCACCACAGCTTCATGCGCCAGCGCCAGCTTTTCAACCTCTTCCTTGGGCAGGTCCCTTGGCACTTCGATCTCGCCGCGGCGTTTGCCGTTGACCTGGATCGGCAGGACGACCGTATCCTCGACCAGCATCGCCTCATCCGCCGTGGGCCAGGGGGCGTCGGCAATCAGTCCGGCACCGCCGAGAAGATGCCAGATCTCCTCAGACAGATGCGGCGTCATCGGCGCCATGAGCTGCGCCAGCGTCAGCGCCGCCTGCCGCCGTGTCCGGGCGCCCGCACGGGATTTCGACAACGCGTTGGTAAAGGCGTAAAGCTTGGCGATCGCCGCGTTGAAGCCGAAGCTGTCGACGCCCATCGTCACGTCATGGATGCATTTGTGCATGTCCCGCAGCAGCGCGTCGTCCTCTTTCGTCTCGGGCGCGTCCAATGCGGCGATGTCGGAGGCGAGGCGGTAGACCCGGCTGAGGTGCTTATGCGCGGCCTCGGCGCCGGAGGCGGTCCATTCCACGTCGCGTTCGGGCGGGCTGTCTGACAGCACGAACCAGCGTGCGGTGTCGGCGCCATAGGTGGCGATGATGGCCTGCGGATCGACGACGTTGTTCTTGGATTTGGACATCTTGGCGGAGGGGATGATCTCGACCCCTTTGCCATGTTTGGACATCACCTGCCCCTCCCTGAATTCCAGGAGGGCCTTGTCGAATTCTG
>CAZRZN010000360.1:0-3017 GCA_964604565.1 uncultured Rhodobacterales bacterium | reverse complement strand
GTCTATCGGCTGGATAGACGGCCGCGACCGGTGTATGGCAACGCGACGCGGCGTCAAACGTGCGCCGGTCCGGCGTCTCGCCGACGCCATGACAACGAACCGACGGGGAGCAAACAGATGGATTTGGGAATTCGCGGCAAGCGGGCGCTGGTCTGCGCGTCCAGCAAGGGGCTGGGACGCGGCTGCGCCGAGGCGCTGGCAGAGGCCGGTGTCGATCTGGTGATGAACGCGCGCGGCGCCGACGCGCTTGAGGCGGCCGCACAGGATCTGCGGGACCGGTTCAACGTCTCGATCACGACCGTGGCCGCCGACATCGTGTCAGAGGAGGGCCGCGCCCGCGTGCTGGAGGCCGCCGGCGACGTGGACATCCTCGTGACCAACGCGGGCGGCCCGCCCCCGGGCATGTGGTCCGACTGGCAGCGCGAGGATTTCATCAAGGCGCTGGATGCCAACATGCTGACGCCCATCGCGCTGATGACCGCGCTGATGCCCGGCATGATGGACCGCGGCTGGGGCCGGGTGGTCAACATCACCTCCGTCTCGGTCAAGGCGCCGGTCGCGGTGCTGGGCCTGTCGAACTCCGCCCGCACCGGCCTGACGGGCTATGTCGCAGGCACCTCGCGGCAGGTCGCGCCCAAGGGCGTGGTGGTCAACAACCTGCTGCCCGGCATCCACGCGACCGACCGCGCCGATGCGCTGGACGGTGCCGTGGTCAAGGCCAAGGGCATCACGCTGGAGGAGGCGCGCGCGGAACGCTTTGCCACCATCCCCGCCGGGCGCTACGGCACGCCGGAGGAATTCGGCCAGACCTGCGCCTTCCTGTGTTCGCAGCACGCGGGCTTCATCGTCGGGCAGAACATCCTGCTGGACGGCGGCGCCAGCAACATGACCATGTAAACGGGCATGGCGCGCGGGCCGGACGGGCAGGGTGGCGGTGCGGGATCGCCGCTCGCCGATCAGTTGTTCAACGCCGACACGCTCGGCGATCTGGCGCGCGAATTCTCGGCGCTGCCCGGCTTCGACGCCGGGCGGTTCCATGCAGAGGCGGTCGCCGGCCTGCCGGGGCGCGGCCTGCTCGAACGGCTCGACTGGATCGCGGATTGCGCCGCGGCGCAACTGCCCGCCGATTTCCCCGCCATGGCCGACGCGCTGGAGGCGGCGATGCCGCCGCCGCTGGACCCCGCGCAAACGGACAACGACTTCGGCCGCTTCATCCACGCGGTGCCCGGCATCCTCGCGGTGCGCCACGGGCTGGAGGATCATCCCGACCGCGCGCTGGATCTGCTGCACGCCGCAACCCGCCGCTTTTCCATGGAATTCTACATCCGGCCCTTCCTGAACCGCTGGCCGGACCGGACGCTGGCCCGCCTTGACCGCTGGGCGGGAGATGACAACTACCACGTCCGCCGTCTGGTCAGCGAAGGCACCCGCCCGCGCCTGCCTTGGGCGCGCGATATCGCCCTTGATCCCGCCGTGCCCCTGCGGTTTCTGGACCGGCTGCACGCCGACCCGACGCGCTATGTCACCCGCTCCGTCGCCAACCACATGAACGACCTGTCAAAGCGGATGCCCGACAGGGTGCTGGACCGTCTGGCCCGATGGCAGCGCGACGGCCGCCAGACCCCGAAGGAGATGGACTGGATCACCCGCCACGCCCTGCGCACCGCCGTCAAACGCGGCGAACGCGGCGCGCTCGATCTGCTCGGCTATCGCCCCGGCGCCGTCCGCGCCCGGATCGAAGGGCTGCCCGACAGCCTGCGCATCGGCGACACGCTGACCTTCGCCGTGGTGCTGGAGGCGGCGGAGGATCTGCCCGTCATGGTGGACTACCGCCTGCGCTTTGCCCGCCCCAAGGGCACAGCGGAAAAAGTGTTCAAGCTCAGGACCGGCCGGGTCACGCCCGACCGCCCCCTGCGGCTGCAAAAGCGCCATGTGCTGAAGGGCGACGCCACCACCTACCGCCTGCATCCGGGGCCGCACGCCATCACCGTGCAGGTGAACGGGCAGGACGTGGCAGAGGCCCGCTTTGACCTGCGGCAGGCCGCGCCCTGACCGGCCCATGCGCGCCCCGCAGGCCCGGCGGGCTGCGCTGCCCCGCCATCGTGCGCACCCCTTGACCGGCATCCCCGGATCGCCAAGGGGCGGGCAGGGCGGACCCCGCTCCGGGGCGGCGGGGCGCCGCGCTCTCACCGCGTCGCGCCCGGACCGACCCCGGCCCGATCAGCCGTAAAAGAATTCCTCGCGCGTGATCTTGCCATCGGCGACGTGATAAACCGCGACCTCCTCCATCGGCACCGTGTCCCCGGTGATGCGGTTCTGCGCGGTCACGCGAAAGATCACGGCAAACCGGTCCTCGCCATGCAGATAGGGACCGTCGGCGCTGGCCTCCACCACCTCGAAATTCTGCGACCACCACAGGTGCTTGCCCTTGATCCCGTCGATCCCCTGCGTCTCCGCGCTGACCCCCTCGGCGGGTGGCGACGCCTCGACCGACACGGCGTCGGCGGCATAAAGCCTGTCGAGATTGGCCTCCTCCGTGCCCTCCCGGCATCCGGTGACAAGCGCCTCGGCGATTTCCCTGAGGGTCATGGGGGATGTCATGGCATGGCTCCTGTAACTGCACGCCAACACTCTGCGCCTGTCGCGACGTTTCGGCAAGCGCCGCGCGCAGTTCGCGGGCGGGACTCGGGCGTGTCCCGCACAGTGCCCGCCGCAGAGGCGCGGATCGGCCCTTTGCCGCTTGACGCCCCGAACCGCCCCCCGCACCCTGCACGGGTGAGGTAAAGAGGCGCGCATGGCAGATCCCCAACATATCGAATGGCTGCTCGAAGGGGTGGAGTCCTGGAATGCCCGCCGGGCATCGCAGGAATTTGAGCCGGATTTCGAGGGCGCCGATCTTCGGAAGGCCTTTGAGGAGGCGGGCCAGCTTACGCCGGAAGGCCGATTGCCTTTGTCAAATGCGGACCTCGAGGGGGCGGACCTCGGGGGGGCGAACCTCGAGGGGGCGGACCTCGAGG
>CAZRZN010000359.1:0-3119 GCA_964604565.1 uncultured Rhodobacterales bacterium | reverse complement strand
CCTCCCGCGCGTCCTGGCTGCGCGTCTCCAGCTCATCGAAATAGGCGCTCATGGCCTCCCCCTTCCCGTCTTTGATCTGAAACAAGGCATGTCCCCCCCGCGCGCCGTAACCTGTGCGAAACCCGCGGGAGAGGAGACCCTGTGATGCCATCCGCAATCGACGCCCGGATCCGTTTCGACGACACCCGCCAGTTGATGGAGGTGGACTTCTCCGATTTCACCTTCGACACGTCGGCCACCGTGAACCGCGTCTACGACCGGCTCGAGGAACGGATCGCCGACACCGGAGAGGACCTTTGGTTCTTCGCCATCGACCTCAACGGCACCCGCATCGACAGCAGCGCATGGATGGCCTACGCCCGCCGCGGCCGCGCGCTGAACCTCGCGCATTCCATGGGCACCGTGCGCTACGACGCCTCGCCGGAAACTGCCGCCCAGATCAACCGCGCCGCCCTTACGGAGGCCTTCGATCCCAACCTCTTCACCAACCGCGCCGATGCCCTTGTGCGCATCGGGCAATTGCCCTCGCTGCGCCGGACGCATGTCCAGCACGACCCCGTCCACACCGAACATGATTTCTTCCGCCGCATCTCCTTCGACGCCGCGGCGCGGATCATGGAGGTGGATTTCTCCTGGTTCACCTTCCACCACTCGCGCGACGTCGATGATTTTTACGACCATATCGAGGCTCGGATCGCCGACAGCGGCCATGACCAGTGGTTCTTCCTCATCAATTACGAAGGCACCCAGATCCTGCCCGCCGCCTGGGTCCGCTACGCCCATCGCGGCAAACTTCTGAACCTCGCGCATTCGCTGGGGACCGTGCGCTACGCCCCGGGATCCGAGACGGAGGCCGACATCCGCCTGCGCGCCGAAAGTCAGGATTTCCGGCCCAACATCCGCAACACACGGGCCGAGGCGCTGGAACGGATCGCGGAAATGCGCGCCGCGGTCGCCGCCTGATTGTCCCGCGACCACCCTGCCCGCGGCGGTCCCAGACTCCGGCCCGCCCAAACGGCCCCCCGCCGCAGACCCGCCGCGCGCGGCGCCGCGCCTGCTGCCTGACCCGGACAGGCAGGGATCGGGGATCATGGGCCTACTCGGCCGGGCTTGAGAACGGCTCATAGACATTCACCACATGGGTGGTGAGGATCTCCAGATCCGCCTCGCCGACATTGGTGATCCCGCCATGCACATCACCGGCGGAAAAGAACAGCACCATGCCGTCGTCAAAGGTCATCCGGGTGCCATCCGCCATCTCCACGGGTCCGCCGCGCAACACCACCGCGTGCTCGTCGCCTGCATGGCTGTGCCGGGCAACCTCGCCGCCGGGCTTAATCGTCACGCGGGTGACCATCACCTTCATGTCCGGCGCATCGGACAGCGGCTGCTCCTGCAAGACCTCGCGCAGCACCAGATCGCTGGCATGGACAACAGGCGCTGCCCCCAACAGGACCGCAAAGGCCAGAACAAATCGCATCATCTCAGTCAATCCTTTCCTCGGGCCGGACAGCACGCCGGCAAATAGCTTGTCGGGCGCAGGCTCAGGCCAGCCACCGCTTGCGCCGCCGGTAGGAACGCACATCCCGAAAGGATCGTCTCCCCTCGTCCGACACGCCCAGATAGAATTCCTTCACGTCCGGGTTTTCGCGCAACTCCGCCGCCGGCCCTTCCATGACCACCCGGCCGTTTTCCAGAATATAGCCGGAATGCGCATAGCGCAGCGCCACGTTGGTGTTCTGCTCCGCCAGCAGAAAGGACACGCCCTCGTTCTCGTTGACCGATTTCACGATCTCGAAGATCTGCTCCACCAGTTGCGGCGCCAGACCCATGCTCGGCTCGTCCAGCAGGATCGTCTCGGGCCGGCTCATCAGCGCGCGGCCGATGGCGGTCATCTGCTGCTCGCCGCCGCTGGTATATCCGGCCTGGCTGCGGCGCCGCTCCTTGAGACGCGGGAAATAGTCGTAGACCATCTCCAGATCGGTCTCGACCGCCGCCTTGCCGTCCCGCCGCGTATAGGCCCCGGTCCGAAGGTTTTCCTCAACCGTCAGATGGGAGAAGCAATGCCGCCCCTCCATGACCTGGATCACGCCGCGCTTGACCAGCGCCGCGGGCTCCAGATGCTGCACCCGCTCCCCCTTGTAGAGGATCGACCCCTTGGTGACCTCGCCGCGCTCGGAATGCAGCAGGTTCGAAATCGCCTTCAGCGTGGTGGTCTTGCCCGCGCCGTTGCCGCCCAGCAGGGCGGTGATCCCGCCGCGCCTGACGCTGAGACTCACCCCCTTCAGCACAAGGATCACGTGATTGTAGATCACCTCGACGTTGTTCAGCTCCAGCAACGTGTCGTCGGTCTTTCCGGCATCCAGCATGGTTGATCCCCCGCGCGCGCCGCCAGCAGACCGGCGCTGTGCTTCTTCTCTCGAAAAATACTCATCGACCCCCGGCAAGGCCGCGCCCCGCCGGGGACCTGTGCGATCAGTTCATCGCGTCGCAGGACTCGTTCACCGGCCATGGCGCATTGGCCTCGGCGTATTCATCGGCCTTCTCGGCCGCCAGCGCCTCGTAATTTTCGACATTGGCGGTCAGCAGATCGGACGCCTTGACGAATTTCTCGCCGTCCCATTCCAGCATCCAGCCACCCGAATGGCCGGTGTGATCCGCGCAGGAGGTCGAGAAGGGCGGCACCATGCCGTCCAGCCCCAGTTCCGCGATGCGCGCCTCGGTCATGTTGATGTTCTCAAGACCCCAGCGCATCTGCTCGGCGTTGATCTCCGCCACGCCGAATTCCGCCTGCGCCGCCGCGATGCCCTCTGCCATGATTGCCGAAATGATCAACCCGCGCGCATAGAAGACGCCGGTCATCTCCGTCTCGTTGGTCTTCGACAGACCCTTGGAGATCACGTATTCCTGCACGTCCTGCATCACCGGCGCGTCCATGTTCGGGAACGACCATGAGATCGACTTGTAGCCTTTGCCCTCTTCGCCCACCAGCGCAAGGTCCGCATCGTGGCCGGACCACCAGACACCAAGGAAATTCTCCATCGGGAACTTTGTCTTGACCGCCTCGGTGATGGCGCCGGCGTTCATCGCGCCCCAGCCCCACATCACCACGTAGTCAG
>CAZRZN010000358.1:0-3121 GCA_964604565.1 uncultured Rhodobacterales bacterium | reverse complement strand
AGGATCCCGGCCTCGCCTTCCATCCGCCGTTCCTCTATCTCGGCTATGTCGGGCTTTCGATCTGTTTCAGCTTTGCCGTCGCCGCCCTGATCGAGGGGCGGGTCGACGCGGCGTGGGGCCGCTGGGTGCGGCCGTGGACGCTCGCGGCCTGGGTCTTTCTGACCATCGGCATCGCGCTCGGCTCCTGGTGGGCCTATTATGAGCTTGGCTGGGGTGGTTTCTGGTTCTGGGATCCGGTTGAAAATGCGTCCTTCATGCCTTGGCTTTTCGCCGCAGCGTTGTTGCATTCCTCCATCGTGGTGGAAAAGCGCGAGGCGCTGAAAAGCTGGACGATCCTGCTGGCAATCCTTGCCTTCGGATTTTCGCTGATCGGCACCTTCATCGTCCGATCCGGGCTTTTGACCTCCGTCCATGCCTTTGCAAACGATCCGGTGCGCGGACAGTTTATCCTCTATATCCTCTTGTTCTTCACCGGCGGGGCGCTGACGCTTTTTGCAGCGCGCGCCAATGCGATGGAGGCCAAGGGCGTTTTCGGCACGGTCAGCCGTGAAAGCGCGCTGGTGGCGAATAACATCCTGCTCGCGGTATCCAGCTTTGTCGTCTTTGTCGGCACGATGTGGCCATTTGTGGCGGAGATGCTGTGGGATCGAAAACTTTCGGTCGGGCCGCCGTTCTTCAATATGGCGTTCACGCCCTTCATGGTTGTTCTGGGACTGTTGTTGCCCGTGGGCGCGATGATGAGCTGGAAGCGTGGCAAGTTCGACCGTGTGTTGCGCAGCCTGACACCGGCCTTTGCACTTGCCATTGCGCTGATGGGGCTGGTCTGGGCGATGCAGACGGGCCGCAGCCTGATGGGGCCGATCGGTGTTTTCCTGGGCACTTGGCTTGTCGCCGGCGCCATCACAGATCTGATCAGCCGCACCGGACAGTCGCGCGACCTGCGCCGCCTGTTCCGCTTGCCGCGCTCCGACTGGGGCAAGGCGGTGGCGCATTCCGGGTTCGGGGTGACGATGCTTGGCATCGCCGGACTGCTTGCGTGGCAACAGGAGGACATCCGCGTTGCCCAGATTGGCGAGCCCTTCACTGTCGGGGCATTCGAGCTTGTTTTGAACGATGTCCGCCGCGTGCAGGGACCCAACTATATCTCCACGATGGGAGATGTCTCTGTCCTTCGGGATGGTGAGGAAATCGCCCTGCTGAATCCGGAAAAGCGCAATTATCCAGTCGCGCAGATGCCAACGACAGAGGCGGCGATTGACTACCGCTTCTTGCGGGACATTTACGTGGTGATCGGTGACGCGCAGGCCAACGGCGGCTGGGTCATGCGGACCTATATCAAGCCGCTGACAAACTGGATCTGGGCGGGGTCCATCCTTATGGCGCTCGGTGGGGTGCTGAGCCTTTCGGACCGCCGATACCGGATCGCGGCAGGCGCCCGCAAGACGACAACGCCGGTTCAACAAGGCGTGCCGGCGGAATGAAGGGGATCTGGTCTACCGTTGTCGCATGCATCTTGACGCTTGCGCTGGCTTTTCCGGTGCAGGCGGTGCAACCGGATGAGGTGCTGGACGACCCCGCGCTTGAAAGCCGTGCGCGCGATATCTCCGCCGGGTTGCGTTGCCTTGTCTGCCAGAACGAAAGCATTGACGAGAGCAACGCGTCGCTGGCGCGGGATCTCCGGCTGCTTGTCCGGGAGCGGCTGGTCGTGGGCGACACGAATGAGGAAGTCGTGGACTTCATCGTTGATCGATACGGCGAATTTGTTCTTCTGAAACCGACGACCGGGGGATGGAACTGGCTGCTTTGGGCGACCGGACCTGCGCTGTTCCTGATCGCGCTGGGGGTCGGTGCGGGTTATCTCCGACGCCGGTCCCCGGACAATCTGGCCGATGACCGATTGAACGCGGATGAGCAAAAGCGCCTTGAAGAACTGATGCAGGATGACGCGCGCGGCTGACCGCAGCCATGTCTTCAGCGTCCTGGGGCTATGCGGCTCGTCAAGCACAAAGCGTCCCGGACAACTGGTAAGCGTCTTGAATCCGATGTCTTGATTCCTTGCGGACCTATGCTGTTTGGCACGCGATTTTTCCTTGCTCTATCCATTTCCTACCGTGCGTGGATCCGCGGTGCTGTGACGCCACGTTTGGCTTTGCCTTTCGGCATCTGGCCGTGTTTGATACCCGCCAACCAGAGGGAACAACGCTTATGCAGTATGAGATGATCACGTATTCGGTGGCCGATGACATCGCGACCGTGACGCTGAATCGCCCGGATGTGATGAACGCGCTCAACACGCAGATGCGGGCCGAGATCGCCGATGCGGTGGCACGCGGCGGACGCGAGGCGCGTGTGGTTCTGCTGACAGGAGAAGGGCGCGCCTTCTGCTCGGGGCAGGATCTGGGCGACAGGGCGAATGCCGCCAACCTCGATCTGGAACGCACTTTGCGTGACGAATACGTGCCCATGCTGCGCGCCATTTTCGACTGCCCCGTCCCGACCATCAGCGCCGTCAATGGCGCGGCGGCGGGGGCGGGGGCCAATCTGGCCCTTGCAGCGGATGTAGTCATCGCGGCAGAATCGGCGTTTTTCCTTCAGGCCTTTACCCGGATCGGCCTGATCCCGGACGCGGGGGGCACGTGGTTCCTGCCGCGACAGATGGGCCTGGCCAAGGCGATGGGTGCGGCGCTTTTCGCAGAAAAGATCACCGCGCAGCAGGCCGATGCCTGGGGCATGATCTGGGAAGCGGTGGCCGATGATGTCTTTGCCGCCCATGTCCGTGCGCGGGCCCTGCATCTGGCCAAGGGTCCGACAGCGGCCTATGCCCGGGTCAAGCAGGCGATCCGCGGCTCCTTCGACAATGATCTGGAGGCGCAACTGTCTGTGGAATCAAAGTTGCAGGGTGAATGCGGCAAGACACGCGATTTCAAGGAAGGTGTCGTCGCCTTCATGGAAAAGCGTCCAGCGCAGTATGAGGGGCGTTAGGGGGCAGGGCCACTCTCGGCGGCAAAGCCGGCGGGATCGCGGTGTGGCTTCGTCCCGGCACGCCCTGTGCCCGGCGAAACAGAAAGGGCCCGGAAATGCTCCGGGCCCGTGTCTTGTCAGGGGGTATCGTCGGATCACC
>CAZRZN010000357.1:0-3146 GCA_964604565.1 uncultured Rhodobacterales bacterium | reverse complement strand
CACCGTAGTCCTTGGTGTCGGCATACCAGCGGCTGTCCCAGGTGCGGTTCACCTGAAGGCGCATCCCGATCGGATTGGTCTTGTTACCCATTAGGCTTGCTCCTCAACCTGACGCACCTTGATGGTGAGTTCCGAAAAGGGCTTGTTGATCCGGCCAAAACGACCACGCGCCCGGGGGCGGCCCCGCTTCATCACCAGGTTCTTGCCCACATAGGCCTCTGCGACGACGAGTTCGTCGACATCCAGCCCATGATTGTTCTCGGCATTTGCGATGGCAGATTGCAGACACTTCTTCACGTCGATCGCGATCCGCTTGTTCGAGAAGGTCAGATCGGTCAGAGCCCGGTCCACCTTCTTGCCGCGGATCAGCTGTGCGACGAGGTTCAGTTTCTGCGGGCTCGTGCGCAACATGCGCAGCTTTGACATCGCTTCGTTGTCCGCCACGCGGCGGGGATTCTTATCCTTGCCCATGGCTTACTTCCTCTTCGCTTTCTTGTCGGCCGCGTGACCGTAATAGGTGCGCGTCGGCGAATATTCACCGAACTTCTGACCGATCATATCCTCGGACACGTTCACGGGAATGTGCTTGTGACCGTTGTAGACACCAAAGGTCAGCCCTACGAACTGCGGCAGGATCGTTGAACGACGCGACCAGATCTTGATGACTTCGTTGCGGCCGGATTCGCGCGACTTCTCTGCCTTCTTCAGGACATAGGAGTCGACGAACGGACCTTTCCATACAGAGCGTGACATGGATTACCGCCCCTTCTTCTTGGCGTGACGCGAGCGGACAATCAGCTTTTGCGACGCCTTGTTGGTGTTGCGGGTGCGCTTGCCCTTGGTCGGCTTGCCCCATGGCGTCACCGGGTGACGGCCACCGGAGGTCCGGCCTTCACCACCGCCGTGCGGGTGGTCGATCGGGTTCATCACGACACCACGGACGGAGGGACGCTTGCCCATATGGCGGACGCGGCCGGCCTTGCCGAGGTTCTGGTTCGAATTGTCAGGATTCGACACGGCACCGACGGTGGCCATGCATTCCTGACGCACGAGACGAAGCTCGCCCGAGCTGAGGCGGATCTGGGCATAGCCACCGTCACGACCGACGAACTGGGCATAGGTGCCCGCCGCGCGCGCGATCTGGCCGCCCTTGCCGGGCTTCAGCTCGATGTTGTGGACGATCGTGCCGATCGGCATGCCCGAGAACGGCATGCAGTTGCCCGGCTTGATGTCGGCCTTCGCGGAGGAGACGATCTTGTCCCCCATCGCAAGCCGCTGCGGCGCAAGGATATAGGCCTGTTCACCGTCGTCATATTGAACGAGCGCGATGAATGCGGTGCGGTTGGGGTCGTATTCGATACGGACAACGATGCCGTTCACATCGAACTTGTTCCGCTTGAAATCCACGATCCGGTAGAGACGCTTTGCGCCACCGCCGCGGCGGCGTGCAGTAATCCGTCCGGTGTTGTTGCGGCCACCCTTCTTCGTCAGACCCTCTGTGAGGGCCTTGACGGGGCGTCCTTTGTACAGCTCCGAACGGTCGATCAGCACCAGCCCGCGCTGGCCCGGCGTCGTCGGCTTGTACGACTTGAGTGCCATGCTTTCTGTCTTCCGTTAGCTTGCGGCCCCTTTCGGGACCTATGTCAGGGGCGCAAAGGCGCCCGGGGTATAGGGCCCCGAAGGTCCCCGGTGATGTCGCGCATGTCGGACGCCCGGACAGGTTCCAGACCGACATAAAGCGCCCCGGGATCAGGCCCGGGACCGATGAGGGTAGGCCCCCATAAAATCCGCGGCCCCGAAGCGAATCCGGGGCCGCGAAAGATAACCGTGCCTATTAAAGGCCGGTGTTCACGTCAATGGTGTTACCCTCTTCCAGGGTCACATAGGCCTTTTTCACGTCCTTGCGGCGTCCGCTGATTCCGCGAAACCGCTTGACCTTGCCCTTGGTGATGGCGGTGTTGACCGCCTTCACCTTGACGCCGAACAGGGCCTCAATGGCTTCCTTGATCTGCGGCTTGGCCGCGTCGATCGCCACCTCGAAGACGACGGCGCCGTTTTCGGACACCATGGTCGACTTTTCGGTGATGATCGGCTTGCGCACCACGTCGTAATGTTCTGCCTTCGCGCTCATTTCAACCGAGCCTCCAGTGCTTCGACACCCGCCTTGGTCAGCACGAGCGTGTCGCGCTTGAGGATGTCATAGACGTTCGCGCCCTGGCTTGGCAGCACATCGAGACCCTCGATATTGGCTGCAGCGCGGGCGAAGTTCTCATTGACCTGCGCGCCGTCGATGATCAGCGCACGCTTCCAGCCGAGGCCTGCGATCTGCTTGGCAAGGGTGTTGGTCTTGCCATCGGAGTCGATGGAGTCGATCACCACCAGCGATCCATCCTTCACCTTGGACGAAAGCGCATGCATCAGGCCCAGCTTGCGGACCTTCTTGGGCAGGTCATGGCCGTGCGAACGCGGGGTCGGACCCTTGTAGATACCACCCTTGCGAAAGATCGGCGCGTTGCGGGAGCCGTGGCGTGCGCCGCCGGTGCCCTTCTGGCGATAGATCTTTTTCTTCGAGTAGGACACTTCGGAGCGGGTCTTGACCTTGTGGGTTCCGGCCTGCGCATTGTTGCGCTGCCAGCGGACCACGCGGTGCAGGATGTCGGCGCGCGGCTCAAGGCCGAAAAGCGCCTCGTCCAGCTCGACCTCACCGGCCGTCGCGCCGTCGAGATTGATCACGTCGAGTTTCATTCGTCGCCTTCCTTCTTGTCAGCGTCGATCTCCGCCTCGGCTTCCTTGAGGGCGGCTTCCTGTTGCGCTGCTTCTTCGGCCAGACGGGCCTCTTCTGCGACGCGGGCCTCTTCCTCGGCTTGACGGGCAGCTTCTTCGGCCTGACGCTGCGCTTCGCGCTTCGAACTCAGCAGGGCGGCGGGCAGGAGAATGTTGTCAGGCGCAGGTTTCTTGACCGCGTCCTTGACCGTCACCCATGATCCCTTGGGGCCGGGAACGGCGCCCTTGATCATGATGATGCCGCGGTCGCTGTCCGTGCGCACAACCTGAAGGTTCTGCGTCGTAACGCGGACGGCCCCCATGTGGCCGGCCATCTTCTTGCCTTTGAAGACCTTGCCGGGATCCTGACACTGGCCGGTCGA
>CAZRZN010000356.1:0-3165 GCA_964604565.1 uncultured Rhodobacterales bacterium | reverse complement strand
GCCCAAGGCGCAAATGCGGCTGCATCGGCCCTGCCCGACCATGTGAGGCAAGAGTGCCTCTTTCTTCCCGCGAGACGATACGCCCCGAAAGAGGTTTGGACCGGCCGTTGGTCAGCGTCCTTTTGCATTTGGACACAGATTGATTTCGAACAGGCCTGTCGGCAGTCCCTTTTGAAAATTGAGGCCAGAGCGTGACGCCGGTAGCGGCTCAAAGCTATCGTGGTTCATTCTTCGGAAAATCACTTTTCGGAGCAAAGAGACAAATAAAATCCATAATTTGTAGTAACGCACATCGACAAGGCATCGACATGAATATGGCCTGTTTGCGGCGACAGCGGGAAATTAACCAATATTTAAGGAAACTATCTGATTGATGAAAGACTCATTGACTGCTCCCCCGTTTGGAGCAATGTTAGTTTGCTTGTAGAAAGTCTTAATAGATTATTGCGCAATCGGGGGCGCGCACAGCGTGTCAGGAGCACAAAAAGTGAAAGATCGTATTTCGTCCAACGACCCTGAAAAAGAGAAAATCGACCTTCAGCGTCGTGCCGCGTTGAGGAAATACGCCGCTCTGGCGGCGGGCGGCAGCATTGTCGCGGTAAGCGCCCAAGAGGTTTTGGCGGCGGCCTCCTACCAAGGGTGCAAGAGTTCCAACAAGAAAGCCAATTGCTAGCTTGCGTGGAAGATTGGGTGAAAGAACCGACCGAAAAACAGAAGACGGCTCAGGGCGGCAAGAATCCGTTTACTTCCAAAATGGCACGGGGGTGAGTCATATTTGAACTTTCACCCCTGCCACCTTTCTCTTTCACAAAGACATGAATCCGCGTTGCATTGATCCTTGCATGCCGAAATCCGGTTTTATGACATTGCAGGTCGATCCAGACATGCCATCCTTCGATGACATTTCTATTCTTTGTCATGAGGGTCGACATCTCCTGTTCGGACGCTCGTCCGGCTGCCTTGTCGTGACGAACGCGGCCGGACATTGCCTTGCACAGTGTCTGGCAAACCGTCTTTCACCCGAAGACATCCTGAAAAAACTTGCCGGAAACTGTGAATTGCCCATCGATCTGGCAGGTCGACTGGCGCAGGAATTTCTCGCTGATTGGACGGCCGCAGGGCTTTTTGGCGGACCGCCCCCAATCCCGGAAACCATGCCGGACGTGACCGGCGGAGCGTTCCAATCCTTGGCGGTGTCGCGGGGCGCTATTGCCGTCGATTTCCGGACCAACTGCCCAAATCTTCAGGCTCAGGTCCGGTCCTTGATGGCTCCGCTGGTCAGCGACGTGGTGACCGGCATCATCCCCACAAGGGTCGAGGCGGTGCGACAGGGCGAAACCTATGTGGTCGGGGAAAACGGTCGACCGGTCTGGATGCCGGCCAATCTTGACGAGGCCCGTTTTCTGACCGCCCGCAGCATCGCGGCGGCCCTGTGCGGAAGAGATCGCCTTGGCTTCGTCATGCATGCGGGGGCCGTTGCAGGTGATGACGGTTGCCTCGTGATCACGGCGACCAGTGGCAGCGGAAAGAGCACGCTCATCGCGTCCCTTGTGGCGACCGGTCTGTCCTATCTGTCGGACGATCAGGTGCCCATTCACATCTCCGGGCTGGCGGCCTTCCCCTTTCCAACCGCCCTTGGACTGAAACCGGGGTCCTTGTCGCTGCCCAATCTTCGCCCCTTGATCGACCGTGCCGCGCCGGACGACCGGTCGCGTCCTGGCGTGACCTTCCTGCACATGCCCGCGCTGCACCGGGACCACGCCTCTGTCCCGGTCAGGGCCGTGGTCCTTCCCGCGTTTGATGCGGAGGGGCCAAACCGGGTCGAGCCATTGAGCTTTGCCGAGGCGCTGCGCTGCGTGCTTCTGGCCGGGACCGAGATGACGCGCGACGTGAACATGGTCGATGCGCTGTCCACGCTTCTGACGCGGCGACCTGTCGTGCGGTTGAGATTCAACCGCACGGACTACGGCGTGGCGATGTGCAAGGAGCTTCTGCAATGCAAGAACACCTGAAATCTTGCGGCTCCGCACCGCATCGTGCCGTTCTCGGCTTGCTCCGGCCTGCCTTGGGCTTGCCCGCCCGCGACGGGTTGATCGCCGATCTTCGAGCGAGCCAACCGGAAGAGATTGTCGAGGCCGCAAGCCATGGCAAGGGGCATATCGCAACCCTTCTCTCCGCAGCCTTCGACAATGACCCGGACCTGCACGCGCATGTGCCCGAGGATCTTGTGCTGTTCTTCGACGAAATCTTCCGGGCGAACATCGACCGGCACGACAGGGTCCTGTCGCATCTGGAACGGATCGGTGCCACGCTTGGCGCAAAGGGCATTCCGGTTATCGCGCTGAAGGGCGCGGCAGAACTTCTGTCCCCCACCTGGCCGGATCCAAGACGGCGATTCCTGAGCGACGTGGATATCCTTGTGCCCGAGGCGGACAGGGCCGGCGCGCTCGACGCGCTCCGCCAATCCTATGCGAACAGCGTGACATCCGGCGAAGGTTCCGTATCCAGCGTCAACCACGAAGCATGGCTGTCTCTTCCCGGCGATGACATGGTCGTGGAGCTTCACTGGGCTTTGGGCCATGGAGCGATGCCCGACCTGCCGCCGCTCAGTCGCGTTTTCCAAGGGGCCGTGCCCAGTGCCATCCCGGGGATTCAGGTGCCATCGCGACTGGATAGGGCCCAGCACCAGATCATGCATGACCTGTTCCTCGAATGCAGGTTCAAACGGAGCACGAATCTCTTTCCCCGCAGCCTGGTCGATCATTTCATGTATCTGAATGCACTTTCGGGCGAAGAGAGAGCGACCCTCATCCAGGACTTTCGGGCGGCATCCTGCGATCTGCAATTCAACGCGATGGATCACCTTGTGCGCCGCGTCTTCGATGAGGCGCCCCAGCCCCGGCGCGGCCTTGCAGAGAGATGGGCAACCCACAAGTTGCGGCGCTTTGGACAAAGACATCTGACACGCCGGGAAACGATCCTTGAATATCTGACCGATGGATTCGAAGGTTTGATGTTCGATCGGGTCCGGAGAGGCCGCGGGGCCTATCTGAAGAAGCTCTTTAATCTCAACGCGTTGTCCGCGTCTCTTGCGTTGCTACGTCAACGGATGCGGGACGCCGATCCATAGCGCGTTTCCGGACGTGGGTGGCGCACGATGGTCGC
>CAZRZN010000355.1:0-3169 GCA_964604565.1 uncultured Rhodobacterales bacterium | reverse complement strand
GGAGGCCATCGTCTCCGTCTGGAACCTGCTGGGCCGTCGCGACAACAAATACAAGTCCCGCATCAAGATCACCGTGCATGAGCATGGGATCGAGGAAATCCGCCACCTGACCGAAACTCGGTTCGCCGAGATCAAGGCCGCCTTCCATGGCGCAGACCAGACCCTGTTCGAGACGATAAAGACGCAATTTGCAGGCCCATCGTTCAGCAAACGCCCGATATCGGCCTTTTCCGGCGCCTACGAAACCGACCCGATATTCCGGTCCTGGGCAGATACCAATCTTGCGGAGCATCAAGCCGAGGGCCATGCCATCGTGCAGATCAGTCTGAAAAGACATGGCGCCACCCCCGGAGATGCCTCCTCAGAGCAGATGCGCACCATGGCCGAAATCGCCGAAATCTTCGGCTATGACGAGCTGCGCATCAGCCATGAACAGAATGTCATCCTGCCGCATGTCCACAAGGCCGACCTGCCGGAAATCCACGCCCGGCTGAAGACGCAGGGCCTTGCAACCGCCAACATCGGCAGGATTTCCGACATCATCGCCTGCCCCGGCATGGATTACTGCGCCCTCGCCACCGCGCGCTCCATCCCCATCGCCCAGGAGATCGCCAGCCGCTTCGACGACCTGAAGCGTGAACGCGACATCGGAGATCTCAAGATCAAGATATCGGGGTGCATCAACGCCTGCGGTCACCACCACGTCGGACATATCGGAATTCTCGGGCTCGACCGCGCGGGGGTCGAGAATTACCAGATCACGCTAGGCGGCGATCATACCCAAACCGCAACCCTGGGCGAGCGCACCGGACCGGGCTTCTCAGCCGAAGAAATCGTGCCGGCAATCGAACGTCTGGTCGAGGCCTACCTCGCGCACCGCCGGGACGACTCTGAAATCTTCCTGCAAACCTACCGACGCCTCGGCATGGCGCCCTTCAAGCAGGCGCTCTACGGCGACAAGCAGGACAAACGGTCGCGGGCGGCGTGACGCCATGCTTCTTTTCTCCAGAAATACTCCCGCCGGAGGCATCGACCGGGCGGAGCAGAGTGACCGTGCCGAAAGGGTCGTGGCCCTGAACGCCCGTTACCGCCACCACAGCGCAACCTCTGTGCTGGAGGGCGCATTGAGCGATCCTGACGCGGGGCGTCTGGCCCTCGTGTCTTCCTTCGGCGCGGAATCCGTCGCGTTGCTGCATCTCGTCGCCATGGTGGACCGCAAGACGCCGGTCCTGTTCATCGATACCCGCCTGATGTTCGCGGAAACGCTGGTCTATCAACAGGAAATGGCCGAACGCCTGCGCCTCGAGAACCTGCGCATCATCAAGACCGGGGCAAAAGCGCTGCAAGCGCGCGACCCCTACGGTGCGCTCCGCCTGAGCGATCCCGACGCCTGTTGCGCATTGCGCAAGACAGAGCCTCTGAATGCGGCACTCGACGGCTATGACGGCTGGATCACCGGGCGCAAACGCTATCAGTCCGGCACCCGCGCGGCGCTGGAGTTCTTCGAGCTGGAGGACGCGACCGGGCGCATCAAACTCAATCCGCTGGCCCATTGGACCCCGCAGGACGTGCGCGCCTACATGGAGGAAAACCGCCTGCCGCGGCATCCGCTGGTCTCGCGCGGCTACCCATCGATCGGTTGCGAGCCCTGCACCTCCCGCGTGCAGGAAGGCGAGGACCCGCGCGCCGGACGCTGGCGCGGACAGGACAAGGACGAATGCGGCATCCATTTCGTGGACGGCAAGCCCGTCCGCGAGGATGCGAAAAAAGGAGCGAAGGCATGAGCATCATCATACGCGACGACGGCTTCCACAGGGATGACTGGACGGGCGGGTTCGACGGCCCCGACGCCCTCGATCTTGCCGCCGACACCGATCCGCAGGACCTGACCTTCGATGCGACGACACGGATGATCCGCATCGATTTTCCCGGCGTTGCCGACGGGCGCGGATTTACCTTGGCGCGGCTGCTGAGGCTCCGCGGCTACAAGGGCCGGTTGCGCGCCTGTGGCCATGTGATCGCCGATCAATACGCGATGGCCCGCCGCGCCGGGTTCGACGAGGTCGAGATCGACAAGGTCTTGGCCGAACGCCAGCCAGAGGAACAATGGCTGTTTCGCGCCACGTGGCAGGCACATGATTATCAGGCCCGCCTGCGCGGCACCGCCTGATCCTGCGCGGCAATCGCCCTGAACTGTGCGGGGACACGGCCACACCGCGACCCCAAGGCGCATTTCATGATACAGATCAAAGCTAGATATAAGGTGTCGGTTAAATCCAACCGGCAATGATACAATGACAGAGATGAGTCCCGTGACAGACGCCGCAGCCGAAAAGCCCCGCACCCTCGCCGTGCCCGACGCCCAGACCGTGACCGCCGTGACACATTGGACCGACCGGTTGTTCTCATTCCGCTGCACCCGGCCGCCATCCCTGCGGTTTCGGTCAGGCGAATTCGTGATGATCGGCCTGATGGGCGATCCCGATCCCAAGACCGGCAAGCAAAAGCCGCTGCTGCGGGCCTATTCCATCGCCTCCCCCGCGTGGGACGACGAACTGGAGTTCTATTCGATCAAGGTGCAGGACGGCCCGCTGACTTCGCGCCTTCAGCATATCCAGCCGGGCGACCAGATCATCCTGCGGCCGAAACCTGTCGGCACGCTGGTGCATGACGCCCTCTTGCCGGGCAAGCGCCTGTGGCTGTTTGCCACCGGCACCGGATTTGCGCCCTTCGCCTCGTTGCTGCGGGAACCGCAGACCTATGAGGATTATGACGAGGTCATCATCACACACACATGCCGCGAGGCGGACGAGCTGACCTATGGCGCCAAGCTGATCGAAGAGGTCCGCAACGACCCGCTGATGGCCGAACTGATCGGCGAGGGATTTGCCGACAAGATTCGCTATTATCCGACGACCACACGCGAAGAAAGTTCAACGAATGGCCGGATTACAGACCTGATGCGCTCCGGACGGGTTTTCGAGGATCTGGGCGTGCCGCCGCTCTCTCCCGAAACCGACCGGGCGATGATCTGCGGCAATCTGGCGTTCAACCTTGAACTGAAAGCGATGCTCGAAGACTACGGTCTGGTGGAAGGCGCCAATTCCGATCCCAAACATTACGTGGTCGAAAAAGCCTTTCTCGACTGAGCGTCGCACGTCATCAAATC
>CAZRZN010000354.1:0-3237 GCA_964604565.1 uncultured Rhodobacterales bacterium | reverse complement strand
TCAGCGTGTCGTCCCCGGCATCGCCGCTCAGCCGGTTGCCGACGCCATTGCCGGTCAGGTCATCCGCGCCCAGAGATCCCGTGATATTTTCGATGTCGGTCAGGCTGTAGGCGTGGATCGTGCCCGTCGCCGTCTCGTCGAAAAAGGCTTGACCCTCCGCAAGCCTTACGATCGCCCGGCCCAGTGTCTGCTCGGGTTGCCAGTCGGCAGAGCCATCGGAAAGATCGCCAGTCTGGTTCGGGCCAAAGCTGGCGGTATCGGTCCCGGCGCCACCATCCATTGTGCCACCGCCCATTCCAACGACAAGAAGGTCGTTGTTGGCGCCGCCACGCAGCGTGTCCACCCCGGCGCCCGCAAAGAGGATATCGTTGCCCGCTCCCCCGTCGATCAGGTCGTCACCCCCGAGGCCATTGATGTTGTTGCCCAGACCATCACCGGTCAGCCTGTCCGCCTGCGCGCTGCCGCGCAGGTTTTCCACACCCAGGATCCGGATGTCGCCGTTGTCAACCTGCGAGAGGTTCAGTGTGACGGAACTGGAAAAACCGGAAAAATCGGCGATGTCGATGCCCGCACCGCCGATCAGCGCAACCTGCTGGAACCCGCTGAAGACGCGCAGGATATCGTCGCCGGTTCCACCCTCAAGCCGGTCGGCGCCGCCCGCCTGTCCGAGACCAGCAGCATTGCGCAGGTCGTCATTGTCGGCGCCACCAAAGATTCGATCGCTGCCGGCACTGCCGACAAGCGTATCGTCGCCTGCCTCACCCGAAAGCGTGTCGGTCCCGTCGCCGGCGTGGCCGAGGATAACGTCATTTCCCACGCCCCCCCGCAAGAGGTTGGCCCGCTCGTTCCCCGCGATGAAATCATCCTGCGCAGAGCCGATGACGTCTTCGAAGTCGCGAATTTCCAGATAGGATTCCCCCAGCAGCAGATCGAAGGTGCCGTCTCCCCGCGACAACTGCCGTTGCAGACTGTCATAGCTGGCGTAGGACGTCTCATCCGGCAGGTCGACGGTTCCCGGCGCGTGCCCCTCGGCGACGCCGCTGTAGCCCAGCTTCAAAGGATCGCCGATGTAATCCCCGACAAGGTCGACAACCCATCCAAGGTCGCTGCCGGAGAAATCGAGCGCGTCGCTCTCATCCGCCGCATCCGGGTCGTTGCGGAGGCTGCCATTCAGCAACAACCAGCCCTGACGGCTGACGGCGACCGTGTCGTCGCCGCTGCCGGCCTCGATGTTGGTGCGCCCCTGAGCGGGACGGAACAGATCATCTCCTGCCCCGCCATCGTAGAAATCATTGACGGTAAAGCTGTTCTGCGGGTCTGACGTGTCCCAGAGCGGGCGAAAATTCCGCGGCCCCCCGTTGAAGGTGTCGTTGCCGTCGCCCCCGAAGTAGAAATCCTGATCCCCTGAACTGTTGAAGATGTCATTTCCGGCTGATCCGAAAATCCGGAACGCGTCGACAAGGGTGTCGATCGAGGTCAGACGGCCGGTTGCATCGAATTTCTGCACTCTGCCCACGGGACCGTTAACGACGATCCGGTCGGGCAACGTGGCGGCGAGGTCGGCCTCCGACAAGCCTGCGGCCGCCAGCGACGGCACCTCGCGGAACGTCGTCTCAAAGTCCACGCCGCCATACCAGACGCTGCTGAAATTGCCGCGCTCCGTGATGAACACGTCATTGCCGGTCCCCGCGACCATGACCTTGCGCCCTATGGTCGAGGGATCTGTCGGCTCGTAATCGACGGCGGTGGCGATCAGCGTATCGTTGCCCCCATCCCCAATCATCAGGTCGGTCCCGGCACCGCCGATCAGAGAATCGTGCCCCCCCAATCCGCGCAGGACGTCATTGCCACCGCGGCCATCCAGCCGGTTGGTGGCGTCGCTGCCCCATAACCAGTCAGTATTGTCACTGCCGGTCAGATGTTCGACCCCTACATAGACATCTTCGGACACGAAGGGCTGACGCGCATCCGCCTGCGGCAGGAGAGAGGCGAAATGCGGGCTGCCCGCCTCACCCAAGTAGGACCCGACATCGATCCCCGGTCCCCCCAGAATGCTGTCGCTCCCGGCGCCGCCCTCAAGGAAATCGTCCCCGGTGCCACCGTTCAGCGTGTCATTGCCACCACGCGCGGTGATGTAGTCCATCAAGGCAAAGGACGAAATGGACTCAGGACCATCCGTGCCGAACATGAAATCGCGGGACGGTCCCGCAGGGACATTCGTCAGGGAGATTCCGTCCCCTTCCGTTTCCCCGTCCGCCGCATCGTAGAAAAAGTCGAAGTCGGAGATTTGCAGCGTGCGATCCTTGAACATGAAGTACTCGACGTTTCGGATCACATCCGTGCCCAGATCGACGGCCCCCGGCGCGCCGTGGGTGTGGCTGACGATGATCGCGTCGGTGACTTCGTCTCGCTTGAAGCTGAATTCGCTCAGGAATCCCTGAAGAATGACGCCATCCGTATCGCCTCCGCCGTCGATGATGTCGTCGCCGGCACCGCCGATCAGGATATCGTTGCCCAGACCGCCGTTCAGAACGTCACCGCCCAGACCGCCGGAAATCAGGTCATCGCCCTCCTGCGCGAAGATCTGCGTGCCCCCCGCGATGATACCGGAGGGGTCGCGGCTGTCGAAGCCGTCGTAACCGATGGCGAGATTGGCCGCGTTGTCCAAGATCAGGTTGGCCGGATCGAAGGGCGTGATCAACTTGCGCACCTCCACCGCAAGCCGCCCGATATCGTCCCGCATCCGCGCCATCAGGTCGCTTTCGAGCGCGATGTCCAGATCGGGCGCATCGACCGTCAGATCCCCGAAATCGGCCGAAAACCGCGCCAGATCCGCATCGATCCGGTTGAACAGGCTGAGTTCCGGGATCAAGCCGTTGATTGCCTCGGCCATCTTTTCGAACAGATCGGTGACACCAAGACTGTCAAAGATCGGATCCAGCACCGGGTTGATCACCGCATCGATCACCGCCTCTGCGGCATCCAGCGCCCATTGGACCGGTTCCAGCGCGTCGTTGAGAATATCCATCGGCGTCTGCAGGAAATCCACCTTGCCGATCATGTCGTTGAAATCCCGCGCTGCCCCCAGCAGCGCGGACACAGCCGCGGGGAAGGTGCCAAAGACCCCGTCGATCCGCGCATCCAGTGCATTGATCGTGTCGGCCAGCCTTGTGATTCCCGAAGTGGCGGCGTTCAGGTTTCCGGCGATGATATTGGCCTGCGTCAACGCGTTCTGCA
>CAZRZN010000353.1:0-3295 GCA_964604565.1 uncultured Rhodobacterales bacterium | reverse complement strand
GTGTGGTGGATCAAGGCGTCCATTCAGGACTACGTGATGCGCAACTGGTCCATGGTGCGTACCGGGTCGACGTCCTCTCAAAAGTCGCTTTTCTTCAATATGCGCCGTGTGCAGGCCCGGATCGAGCGCGAAGCATCGGCGATGGGCGAGGAGCTGGACCGCCATCAGCTTCGCCACAAGATCGCCGTCGAGATTGGCGTGCCGTTGCGCGACGTCGAGATGATGGAGGGACGGCTTTCCGGGTCCGATTATTCCCTCAACGCCACCCAATCGGTCGAGGATGAGGGGCGCGAATGGATCGACACGATCGAAGATGACGGGGCGCAGGCGTCGGAAATCGTCGAAAACTCGCACGATACGGACCAGCTGCGCGAATGGCTGGTGCAGGCGATGAACGGGTTGAATGAGCGGGAACGGTTCATCGTGCGGGAGCGGAAACTCCGAGAGGAATCGCGGACCCTCGAAAGCCTTGGTATGGAACTTGGCCTCTCCAAGGAGCGCGTGCGTCAGCTGGAGGCGGCAGCCTTCACGAAAATGCGAAAGGCGCTTGAGACCCAATCCGGAGAAGTGCACCACTTTCTCGCATGAGACCGGTTCAATTTGCTTTCAGGTCGTTGATTTTCGGCCTTATGGCCTGTGCCTCGTCTGTTGCGGCAGACGAGCACTTGCACTCTGAGGTCATTTTTCTTGGCGAAGTGCATGATAACCCTGCGCATCACGACCGGCAGGCGGAAATGGTGGCCGACATCGCCCCCCGAGCAGTTGTCTGGGAAATGTTGGATGCTGCAGAGGCGGCAAAGATAACCCCCGAGCTTGCAGCAGACGAAGCGGCGCTTGCAGCCGCTCTGGAGTGGGATCAGAGCGGTTGGCCGGATTTCGCGATGTATTACCCCATCTTTGCCGCGGCGGACGGGGCCGCGCAGTATGGCGCGCAGCTGCCGCGTGACGAGGCGCGCGCTGTCATGGGGCACAGTGTGGGGAGCGTCTTCGGCGACAGCGCCAGCAGGTTTGGTCTGGACAGTGAGCTGCCGGAGCAACAGCAGACAGAACGTGAGGCATTGCAGATGGCCGCGCACTGCGATGCCTTGCCCGCAGAGATGCTGCCCATGATGGTCGACATTCAGCGGCTTCGGGATGCCAAGCTGGCCGCGGTCGCCCTTCTGGCTTTCGAGGAAACGGGCGGGCCTGTCGTCGTGATCACCGGCAATGGCCACGCCCGGCTGGATTGGGGTGCGCCAGCCCTGCTGAGCTTGGCCGCGCCTGATCTGCGGATATTTTCCCTCGGACAGGCAGAGGAGGGGCGCGCGATGCCAGAGGGTGGCTTTGACAAGGTAGAGGTGTCCCCTGCCGTGGATCGGGGCGATCCCTGCGCCGCCTTTGCCGACTGACGGTCGCAAAGATCGACACGTATGCCCGCAGCGCGCTGACAATGCCTTCCCCCGTTCGCCAAGTCGGCGTTTATGAATGACTTTGACCCTTGACCCGGTCATTTGACGGTTAGCTTCCTTTGCAGCGATGTGCCGCGCGACCGATTGTCATTGTCTCGTATGGTTGGCATCCCTACAAACGAGACAGTTGGCGAGCGGGTGGGCTGATGCTGGACGGCAAACGCATTCTTCTGATCATCGGGGGCGGGATTGCCGCATACAAATGCCTTGACCTGATCCGCCGATTGCGGGCGCAGGGGGCATCTGTGACGCCGGTCATGACGCGGGCGGCAGAGCAGTTCGTGACACCCCTGAGCGTCTCTGCGCTGGCAGGAGAGGAGGTTCATCGGGACCTCTTTGACCTGACCAAGGAGGCAGAGATGGGGCATATTCAGTTGAGCCGGGTGGCGGATCTGCTGATTGTCGCGCCGGGAACAGCCGACCTCATGGCGAAGATGACGGGCGGTCACGCGGACGATCTGGCGACAACGCTCTTGATGGCCACGGACACGCCGGTGATGATGGCCCCCGCGATGAATGTGCGCATGTGGGACCACCCTGCGACACAGCGCAACCTGACCATGCTGACGGGGGACGGCGTGCGGGTTGTCGGGCCGAACAGCGGCGACATGGCCTGCGGTGAACACGGGCCCGGGCGCATGGCCGAACCAGTGGAAATCATCGCGGCGATCGAGAGATTTTTCGGCTCTGGGCCGCTGACGGGTCGGCGGGTTCTGGTGACCTCCGGTCCAACGCATGAGCCGATCGACCCAGTGCGCTACATTGCAAACCGGTCCTCCGGTGCGCAGGGCACGGCAATTGCCGAAGCCTTGCGCGACCTTGGGGCCGACGTGGTCTTTGTCACCGGACCCGCGGTTGCAGCGCGACCGGTGGGCGTGCATGTGATCGAGGTGGAGACTGCGAGCGAAATGCGCGAGGCGGTGCTTGACGCGCTGCCGGTGGACGCCGGAGTCTTTGCCGCGGCGGTGGCCGACTGGCGCGTGGCCAGCGCATCGGCGGTCAAGATTAAGAAACAGGACGGACGCCTGCCTGTTCTGGAATTTTCCGAGAACCCGGACATCCTTGCCCAAGTGTCGCAATTGGACGGCAGGCGTCCGGCATTGGTGGTCGGCTTTGCGGCGGAAACCCACGACGTCGAGGCGCATGCCACCGCAAAGCGCAAGCGCAAGGGGTGTGACTGGATCCTTGCAAACGATGTATCTCCGGGCACCGGGATCATGGGGGGCAGTGAAAACGCGGTTGTGCTGATCTCCGACGCGGGGGCGGAGACATGGCCCCGCGCGACAAAACAGGTGGTGGCGCAGAAATTGGCTGACCGGATCGCCACGGCGCTGGGACCAACGACGCGCGCGCCGGGACCATGGGACGGTGCGCGGGGCTGAGCAGGGCTTGAGTATTTGGGGAGAGAAGACGCGGGAATGGTGACAATCGGCTTTTCCTGGACCGAAGAGGCGGATCGGTCACTGGGGATCCCCGTCTATGCCTCAGCCGGAGCCGCCGGGGCGGATCTGCGCGCCAACCTGCCGGATCGCGGAGATGTCATCCTTGTCCCCGGCGCGCGCGCGCTGGTGCAGACGGGGCTGCGGCTTGAGATTCCGGCGGGATATGAAGTGCAGGTGCGGCCTCGATCGGGCTTGGCATTGCGGGACGGGATCATCCTGCCCAATGCACCGGGAACCATCGACAGCGATTATCGCGGGCCGCTGGGCGTCATCCTGATGAACATGGGGGCGGACCCATTCGTGATTGCCCATGGTGACCGGATTGCGCAGATGGTGGTGGCGCCGGTGTTGCGGGCTAGCTTTCGCGAAACGACGTTGTCGCAAACCGTGCGCGGCGACGGCGGA
>CAZRZN010000352.1:0-3306 GCA_964604565.1 uncultured Rhodobacterales bacterium | reverse complement strand
CGCGCGATGGAGATCGTGCGCGACATGGATCACCTGCGCCGCTACATCAAGGAGGCTGTCGTCGTATCGGGTGACAGTCCCGTGCTGCTGGACAGCTACCTGTCCGGGGCCGTGGAACTGGATGTCGACGCGATCTGTGACGGCAAGGACGTGCATGTGGCCGGCATCATGCAGCATATCGAAGAGGCGGGCGTGCATTCGGGGGACAGCGCGTGTTCTTTGCCGCCCTATTCACTGAGTGCCGATATCCTGGCCGAGATCGAGAGCCAGACCGCGGCGCTGGCCCGCGCGCTGAACGTCGTGGGCCTGATGAACGTGCAGTTCGCAATCAAGGCGAACCCCGCCGGTGAGAGCGAAATCTACCTGATCGAGGTGAATCCCCGTGCCTCGCGCACGGTCCCCTTCGTTGCCAAGGCGACCGACAGCGCCATTGCCTCCATCGCCGCGCGCGTCATGGCCGGAGAGCCCCTGTCGAATTTCCCCAAGCGCGCGGGCTACGCGGCGGACACCGATTACGACACTGACGTTCCGATGGCGGACCCGATGACGCTGGCCGATCCGAACATGCCGTGGTTTTCGGTCAAGGAGGCGGTCCTGCCCTTTGCCCGCTTCCCCGGCGTTGACACCATCCTTGGCCCGGAGATGCGGTCCACCGGGGAAGTCATGGGCTGGGACCGGTCCTTTCCGCGCGCGTTCCTCAAGGCGCAACTGGGGGCGGGCACGATTCTGCCGCAGGACGGCGCGGTGTTCTTCTCGATCCGGGATGAGGACAAGACACCCGATCTGGTGGAGACGGCGCGCACGCTGGTCGAACTTGGGTTTGCCATCGTGGCGACGCGCGGAACGGCGGCCTTTCTTGAGGGGCACGGGATTACCTGCCAACTGGTCAAGAAGGTCTATGAGGGGCGTCCGAACGTCGTGGACCTGATGAAGGACGGCGGTATCCAGCTTGTGATGAACACCACAGAAGGCCCGGCCGCGGTCGAGGATTCACGCGAAATCCGCTCTGTCGCGCTCTACGACAAGATCCCGTATTTCACGACCGCCGCCGGCGCGCATGCCGCCGCACAGGCCATGAAGGCGCGTGAAGAAGGCGAGATGGTGGTGAAGAGCCTTCAGGGGTGATGATACCTGCCGAACAGTGAAGCAGAGGCAATCCCGAGCCGCCTCTTCGGGTGGCTCGGGATCATTGTGTTGCTGGCAAACTGGCTTTTGGGTCGCGTGGCCCGGAAACACGGGTCTCACCGTTTCACGCCCGACACTGGCAATCACCGGCATGGCCTGTGTCTCTCGCAGATCATTGCAAGACCACCTTGGCGCAGCGATCCCGCCGGGAGCACGGTCACATCATCGGAGCCTCTCCCAAGAGGCGTTCCACCCTCGGTCCAATTGGGCACGGGCCATGATTTGCGGTCCCGCTCAGGTTTTTTGGGAACCTCCCCCGCGAGGCGTCAAGCCGGTCGATTTCCGCCGAAGGGGGCACCTCACCTGCCCGCCTTCGCGCTTTGGCCGCAGAGGAATCAGTCCGCGACGGGCCGGTTTCCGCATGTCACCGCACAGAGATGCCAAGGCATGAGCGGCGGCGCTGCCCAACGACATCGCCGCACCTCCGGAATACATGCCCTCAATGCAGGGTGGCGAAGCGTTGCGGCGCGTCGGGTCCGGCAGGGTGGCCGGACCCCCATTCCCCACAATCCCGGCTAACTGATGTCACAATCCGGTTGTTTGTGGATGCTGGCGCAAGCGACAGAAAATAAGATATCATCGTCCACGGGATCTCAGGGGCGCTCGAAAATACGCGTCCAGAAAGAGCAAGGAACGCCGGGATGGCAACATATATCGTCACAACTTCCAACTGGAATACAGCCGCTTTCTGGTCCGGCATCGTGCAGACCGCGGACGAGGACAGTCTGGATTTTTCAGGCCTGGGTCCAAATTTTTCGATCACGCATAACGCAGCCTTCGGCACCATCTTCGTGAGCGACGGCAACACGACCTATCTTGTCGGAGATGCTACATTCAATGGCCCGACGGATGCATCTCTGGGCACCGGGACGGAGTTCACGATGTTGTCGAGGATCCTGTTGCCGGGGGGGGGCGACGTTCTTCTGGGCAATGAACGGACAGAACCCCTTACTCTCGATGGTGGCGGCGGCAACGATTCGATCAAGGGCAGCCAATCCGCCGATGAAATCGCCGGAGGGGACGGCGATGACACGCTGCGCGGCGAAGCAGGCGATGATACCATTGATGGCGGCGACGGCGACGACAGCATTCACGGAAATGGTGACGATGACGTGCTGTCCGGCGGTGTCGGAAACGACACGCTTCAAGGAGATCTGGGTGCCGATCTCCTCATGGGCGGGGACAACGACGACATCGTCGAGGGCAACGAAGGCAACGACACGCTTTACGGGGGGGCCGGCAATGACTGGCTGCGCGGTTCCTTCGACGAGGATGTGCTGTACGGTGGGACCGGGGACGATTATCTCTGGGGCGGCTGGGGGGATGATACCTTTCACATCGAAAACGGCTTCGGCAACGACACCGTGGATGCCGAAGCCCTTGAAGAGACCACCGGGGACGTGCTGGACCTGTCAGCCATTACAGATGACATCGTCGTCGATCTCACGTCGGTAAACCGGAAGGCGGGCAGCGTCACGGATGGCAACGGCACGCTGACCTTCATGGAGATCGAGACCATCATCCTTGCGAGCGGCAGGGATACGCTGCTTCTGGCGGATGCTTCGGGTAGCGACAGCGTGACCGGCTTCGGCGCTCCGCAGGATCTTGGCAACGGGTCATTTGCCGGCGGGGACAGACTGGACGTAACACGTCTGCTCGACCTTTCAGGCTTCCCGGTAGATGTCGAGGATGTCACCGTCACCGACAGTGTGGGGGATGGCACAGGTGACGCGATCCTGGCCTTTCCGCGTGGCGAACGGATCACCCTTGTCGGGGTATCCGTTGCCCAGGTGCAGAGCCCGGCGCAACTGAATGCCATGGGCATTCGCATGCCGACCGATTTCATCATCGAAGGCAGTGACGCGGCCGACATGATCGATGCTGCCTATTCCGGCGACCCGACCGGCGATTTCGTTGATAATGGCGACGGGTTCCTTGCTTCGCAGGATGACACCATTCGTGCCTTTGGCGGCGACGACACCGTGCGGGCAGGCCTGGGTGACGACAGTGTTCTCGGCGGCAACGGCAACGACCTCCTCATCGGCGGTGGCGGGGCGGACAGCCTCAACGGCGATGCGGGCACGGACATCCTGATCGGCGAGGTGCGGGGGATCTATCACA
>CAZRZN010000351.1:0-3349 GCA_964604565.1 uncultured Rhodobacterales bacterium | reverse complement strand
CAAATCCCGGCGCGAGCTCGGAGACATGATCGCCGTGGCTCATCCAGACCTGCTCGCGGCCGGACCCGTCCATGAACCAGCCGGTCAGCATGTCCAGACGTTCGGCCGCGGGGGCCACGTAGGCCCGGCCGAATTCGGACGTGCCCTCGCCAGCGACAACTTTCCCGCCAAGATCCTGCATCATGACCTGCTGGCCGTAGCAGATGCCAAGAATCGGCACCTCCAGATCGTAGACCCTGCGCGGGGGGCGCGGGCTGCCCTCACGGGTGACCGAATCGGGGCCGCCCGAAAAGATCACCGCCTTCGGCGCAAACGCCTCCAGAAAGGCATCGGTGACCTTCTGGTAGGGGTGGATTTCGCAATAGACATTCAGCTCACGCAGGCGCCGCGCGATCAGCTGCGTCACCTGGCTGCCAAAGTCGATGATCAGAAGGCGGTCATGTTCGGTCTCGGTCATGCGTCCTGATAGGCAGCGGCCCGCAAAATGGCAATCGCGTGTGTGGTCATGTCGCAAGAAAGCGTTCGGTCCGGTCCAGCACGACCTGCCATGCCGGGTCCTGCGGCAGGAGCATGTGACTGCGGCTTTGCAACCGCACGAGTTGCGCACCCTTGATATGTGCCGCCAGCTTCAGCCCCTGTGACAGCGGGTGGATCGCATCGCCCTCGGCGTGAAATATCAGGGTGGGCACGTCGACATGCGCCAGATCCTCCAGCACGTTGAACCGGTCGATGAGCTTGCGGAGGGTGACGGCGGTTTCGGGCGCGGCGCTGGAGAGCTGCATGTCGACCAGTTCCTGACGCTGTGCGCGGGTGGCATCCGGCGCAAAGAGCGCCGAGAACGCCTGCATGAAGGGGCTGTCGGCCTTGCCCCAGCCTCCGTGGATCATGGCGAGCATCGTATCCTCGTCAAGGCTTTCGGTGCCTGTGCGGTGGACCCGGCCCTCCGCATAGCCGCCCACGATGACCAATCGCCTGACCCGCTCGGGCCAGCGCGTGGTGAAACGGATCGCGACGGGCGCGGCCTGCGACGCGGCAAAGAGGTCGAACCGGTCGATGCCTGCCGCGTCCGCAACGGCCTGCATGTCCTCGACAAAGACATCGATGCCGGTCAGTGGCGCGTCGCGGGCCGACATGCCGGTGCCGCGCAGGTCATACCGGAAAAGCCGGTGGTTTTCCGACAGACGGGCGATCAACGGCCCCCAGACCGCCCCCGCCACGTCCATTTCCAGATGCGACAGCCAATGTCCTATGCGCATCAAAGGCGGACCTGCGCCCGTCGCGCACCAGGCGATGGCGCTGCCATCCGCCGACAAGGCATAGCGCACCTCTGGCGGCGGGGTGGGTCCTGCCGCCGGGGCCGCTGTCCCGCTGCGGGTGACATCGGCGACAAAGGCAATGCCGCGGCGGGGGATCGTGCGCAGCACCGCTTGTTCCTTGCCGGAATCGCCCACGGCGGCGCGGGCCGCGCTGATCCGCGCGCTGATGGTCGCGTCGGAGACGGCCAGCCCCTTCCAGACCGCGTCCACCAGCGCCTCCTTCGACACGACATTGCCCCCGCTTCGGGCCATATGCACAAGCAGATCGAAGACCTGAGGCTCCACATGCACCTCCTTGCCGGCGCGGCGCAGCACGCGGCGGTCTGTGTCCAGCGAACAGTTGCCAAAGCTCAGGTTCATGGGACGACCTTGCCCCAGCACGGCCCCGGCCAAAAGGGATTTCGCAAGGCCTGCGGCAATCACAAGGTTTTCACAAGACAATCGGAAGGCCGTCTTCAAGCGGGGCTGCCCAATGCGTGGTCAGATAGGACATCACCCCAGACAGGAGACACCGACATGACCCGCACATCCGACACCCCGCGCACCCGGCCCGATGGATCGATCGACTACGGATTCTATATTGATCGCGGTCGCCGAATGAGATCGCAGGCAGCGCAAGACATGTTCCGACCGGACCGCGAGTCCCCCCGCTCACGCCGCGGATTTGGCGGGTTTTTTGGCGGGCCCGGCGTCTGATCAGGCGCCCCGCGGCCCTTCATGCCGGACAGATCGTCAAAAGCGATGCCGCATGTGGGGCCGCCGCGCCTTTATCCCATCGCATCCGAGCGCGCCCGGCCTCGGGCCATGCTGCGGCGGATGTCCATCACCAGGGACCAGATGGCAATCGTTGCCGAACTCAGCAGGTAAATCACCCCGCCGGCAATCAGCGCCTCGCCGGGAATCGGCCCGACATCGGCGCGGTCCACCGCCTCTGCCCAGGATTCGACGGCGGTGGGATGCACTGCAAGCTTGCCGGCGAAGGCAATCGACTGGATCAGCAAAATCCAGAGATAATTGCTGCGGATGCGCCGCCCGACGGCGGTCATGAAGCTGACGTGATACTTCGGGCGCAGGTAATCCGCCGCCAGCGTCTTTTGCCAGTTTTCCTCCAGATGCAGGTCGCCATCGTCCAGCATGGGCGCGTAGAAATGATTTTCCAGCCAGCGGCAGCGCGCGCGCCAGACATTGAAATAGCGGTAGCGCCGCGCCTCCAGCATCAGAAAGAACAGGATCAGCACACCCACGAGTACAAGAGGCAGGGGCGAGGATTCGGGAGAGGAAAAGGAGATCGACAGCGCCACGCCCAGCGTGACCACCGCCCAGTTGGTTGTCGTGTCCAGACGGGTGCGCCAGATCGTGCTGCGATAGACCTCACCGCGATACAGATGCGCGACGGCGGTGATCTCGGACGCGTTCAGCGTCTTGCGTTCCGATTCCCCCATCTTTGCGTCGGGGTCTGCTGCCATGGCGCAACCTCTCTCTTTTCAAGCCAGTATTGCCGGAACGAGGGGTAAGGTCAAAAGGCCGCTGACGGGCCTAGCCCTATGGCCCGGGCGGGTGTCGCCGGATGCGCCCTGGCCGTCGGGGCCCGAGGCCGGCCAAATTCATCCTTGTGATTCTGCCGGCGCGCAGGTTCCCTTGCGGCAGTTGGAAAAGGAGAGGGCCATGCGAATCCTGACGGAATTCGGCCTTGGCACATCGCTCAGGCGCGGGGACTATACAGAGGCGGCGGTGCGGGCGCTGCGCGATGCCTTGTGGAAGGCGTCGATCAATGCGGCCGAGTGGTTGGGGCAGGCCAAATCGGATATGCGCCTGACGGTGCAGGTTGCGGTGCAGCAGCCCGATCTGGTGGATGCGACCCGTCTGACGGAGGTTTTTCCCTATGGCAAGGCAGAGGTCACGGTCGGATTCGGCGGGCTTGACGTGCCGCGTCCAGAGGGGCAGGGCAATCCGACGATCCTTGCCCATGCGGCGATCACCGTGACATTCGATGCCGCGACACTCGAGGGGGTCGGGACATGACGCGGCAGCGG
>CAZRZN010000350.1:0-3365 GCA_964604565.1 uncultured Rhodobacterales bacterium | reverse complement strand
CGCCTGCGGCATAGCCCCCGCCCGCCAACACGAGCCCCGCCAGCCCGAGAAGCACCGTGCGCCGACCTGTCATGGCTCCGCCTCGCCGCCGCCGACATGCGCGATGGCGAGATCGGCAAGCGCGGCCTCGAGCGCGGGCACAAGGTCGGTGCTGTCGTCCGCGATACCGACATCGGAGTTGATCTGGAACGCGACTGTCACGCCATGATCGGCGTAGTGGCGCAGGCTGGAGACGTAACCGGGGATCCAGCCGCCATGCCCTCGGACGGGCCCGCGCGGCGTGTCGTCGTAGAGCGCCACGCCCGCGCCGTAGTGGATGGCGGGCGCGTCCGGCGAGACCGCGACGCCGTCGAGCAGCCTGTCGAGATACGGGGCCGCCATGGCCTCGCCCCCGAACAGAAGATGGCCCCAGCGCGCGAGATCTGGCGACGTGGAGACGAGGCCGCCGCCCGTCCACTCCATCGCCGGGTCCCATACCATCCGCCCGGCCTCGTCCATCGTGCGCGGCGGCAAGCCGAAGGGATTGTCCGGCACGGTATAGCCGACCGCAAGGCCCCGGATGTCGCGGCGGTCGGAGCGCGCGGTCGCATCGAGACCGAGCGGGTCCAGCAGGCGTTCGGTGACAAGATCGTAGTAGAACCGCCCGGTCGCCTCCTCGATCACCAGACCGAGCAGCAGGTAGCCGGTGTCGGAATAGCTCCAGCCCGCGCCCGCCGGGAACAGGGGTTCGGCATCGAGGACGAATGCGATCGCGGCCTCGGGCGACAGCGCATCGGCCCCGCTGGCCACGCGCGTCCCCATCTCCGCCGCGAACGACTCCATGTGCACATGATCGGGCAGGCCGGCGGTGTGGCGCAGCAGGTCGCCGACGGTCATCCTGTCGTGGTTCGGCAGGCGCGCGAACCAGTCGCGATCGCCCAGGTGTTCCGCCACGCGGTCGTCACGGGCAAGCACGCCGTCGGCCTCGAGCGCCAGAGCCGTCGCGGCGGCGAAGCTCTTGCCGATGCTCGCGGCCAGCATGGGAGTGTCGGGCGTCATCGCCCGATCGCTCTCGACGTCGGCCAGACCGGTCGCCGCCGTTGCCAATGTCCCATCGGGTAGGGCGATCGCCGCCGTCGCCCCCGGAAAACCGTAGCGCACGCGGTATTTGTCGAGCGTTGCCTCCAGCCGCTCGGACAGATCGGCGGCGTCCTGTGCCATTGCGGGGGTGATGGCGCCGATAACCGCGAAAATGCCGGCGGCGATGAAGATCCTGCACACGGCTCTACACCGCCGCTCCGGGCGCAACGGCCCGGGCTTTCGGGACGACCTCCGTCACCGCCGCTTCACGGGTGAACATCGTGCCCCGGTTCCACCACACGACCACGACTGCTACAACGACAAGGATGATCGTGTCCCACGGTTGCGCATCGGGCCAGAACGGATTGATGAGCTGCCAGTGAAACAGCATTGGCCACAGCAAGCTGCCACGCGCGCTGTTGAAGATCGGCGTGACCAGCACCGCCAGCGTCACGTTGCCGATGAAGAAGGGAAGGAAGTTCCAGTCGGCGTAGACCGTGCTCGACAGGAAGAATGCCGGCAGGTGCCAGAACCCCCATGTCGCTCCGATGATAAGGCCTGCCCAGATCGGCGCCATGTGCCGCTGGAGCAGGGGTTGCATGACCCCGCGCCAGCCGAATTCCTCGATCGGGCCCAGCATCAGCATCATGAACAGGACCGCCACGAGCGGGCCCGGGCCCTCGGGCGGCAACGGCGCCAGCACCGGACCGCCCTTGATCAGCGAGCCCGCCACGAAGACCAGCGGAAGAAAGAGCAGGATGAACGCCGTCCAACCCACCGAGATCCGCCAAAGCAGGAGACGGGACAGAAAGGCACGAAGGCCGGCCATGCCCGAATACAGAAAAACCACGGCGAAGGCGGCGATACCCGGCGCCCAGGTCGCGAGAAAGAAGAACGGATGCGACCCGCTGATCTCGCCGAACATGGTCGACGCCGGGCCCGGCGCAACGAGGTAGACCCCGATAAGCCCCCAAGTGATCACGAAGGTAATGGCAAGAAACGGGATCAGGGCAAAAGAGGGAATGGTACGATCGGATAACGAAAAGCGCTTGGCCGACATCGGTCAACCTCCAGGGACCGAAAGGGTCCGAGGCGTCTCATACCAGCCGACGATCATCAGTTCGCTGACATGGATCAAGAGGCGACAAGATCGCACGCGCGCATGGCCGACCCGGTGGTCAATGAACGCAATGCTTAATATGGAGAGTGTTGAATCTCCGTCCCGCCCGCCCCGGAGAATAGCTGCAATCCGTCGCAGACCCGTCGGCAACCGCGGGCGCACACGGGATGTTCGGTCTGCCGCAACTATACCAAGACGCGGGACGCGACACCTTGGAGCTTCGCGGGCGCGGCGAAGGACCGGCCCGGCCAATCTGCGCCGCAGCACGGCCCGTTGCAGGAAATGTCCGCAACGGGCAGAACAAGCGCGCATACGGGCAGCGCGAAGATAGGTTCCCGCGACCTTACGCTGGACCAGCAGCGTCTGGGTCGGCGGAACATGTGCCATATCCCGGGCAGCCCCACCCCGAGACCGATGTGGCAAAGGCGGCGGCAAGGTCGCGGGCACCGAAATCGAAGCACTGGGCCTGCCGGAGCGAAGCCATGCCGATGTCGCAAATGTCGAGGGTGGTTTGCCGCTGCCGCGCCAAGATGCCCGGACTCTGGGTTTTCAAGGTGGGTTCGCACCCGTCCTTCGTGCGGGCCGGTGGACCTGACCGATCGATTCCGCCGCAAAGGGGGGACGTCGAAGCTCTCGAACCGGTGCATCCAGTCGCGGCCCCATCCGGCATCGACCACGTCGCGCAGCTGGCGCGGCGGCATCGGATCGGCGTCGGCGCAGGCGGCCCAAGATCTCCGAGATCTCGTCCGGCAGCACGTCGCCGGCATCCATGGGCATCAGCTAAGCAACCTTCGTGGCGGGCCTGCGCATCCGCGACCTTTCGGTGGCGACGCGCCGGGCGTTGCCAGGGGTCAGCCGCAAGACTCCGACCCGGGGCCACACGCCCTTGCATGTCCGCTCCGCAGCTCTGATCCGCAAAAGGCAACTCGCTATCCTTTCTGTCCGAGGTAACAAGAGCGTGCCATGCAATTTTACTTATTTTTGACCGCGCCATAGTGTTACCTCCTGATATCTTTAGGCTTCTTGACGTGGCGGACCATCTTTCCAAAGGCCTTGTCCCGCGACCTACGTTCGGCAAGACTGGCCGAGTTGAAAGCGTCTTCGGCCAAGAGCTTGCGCCATCTGCCGAGACGCGAGGCGTCGAGGGCACCTTCTTCTATGGCCGCCAAAACGTGGCAACCCGGTT
>CAZRZN010000349.1:0-3391 GCA_964604565.1 uncultured Rhodobacterales bacterium | reverse complement strand
CGATGGAAGCACTGGCGGCCGAAGAGGCGCGCTTTGGTCTGGTGGTCTGCGACCCGCCGGCCTTTGCCCCCAGCAAGCCCGCTCTGGAAAAGGGTCTGCGCGCCTATGAACGTGTCGCGCGGCTTGCGGCGCCGCTGGTGGCGGAAGATGGCGTTCTGGTGCTGTGCTCCTGTTCCCATGCGGTCGATCTGGCCGCTTTCACCGGCGCCTGTCTGCGGGGGATCGGACGTGCAGGCCGCCGCGCGCAACTCATCCACACCGGGTTTGCCGGCCCCGACCATCCGCTGCTGCCGCAACTGGCAGAATCCGGTTACCTGAAGGCGCTGGTCTTCCGCCTGTGAAGGTGGTGCTGGACGCCTGTGTGCTCTATCCCACCGTCATGCGGGAGATGTTGCTGGGCGTGGCGGGGCAAGGGCTTTACCGGCCGCTGTGGTCCGCGCGCTTGCTCGAGGAATGGGCCCGCGCGGCGCGCAAGCTGGGCGATGCGGGAGAGGCGCAGGCGCGTGCGGAAATCGCCATGCTGCGTCTCGCCTGGCCCGATGCTGAAATCACCTGGCCGCCCTCCCTTGAGGACCGCCTGTGGCTGCCGGATCGCAACGACCGGCATGTGTTGGCCGCCGCGGTCGCGGGCAGCGCAGATGTGATCATCACCCTCAACTCCAAGGATTTTCCCCGCGGGGTTCTGGCCGAAGAGGGTCTCAGCCGCGCCGATCCGGACAGTTTTCTGCTGGGACTCTGGCAGGCCAATCCAGATGCCGTCGCAGCCACCGCGGAGACCGTGCTGCGCACCGCACGCGCGCTTTCCGGTGAGGACTGGCAGTTGCGAGCACTGCTGAAGAAGGCCCGCCTGCCGCGTCTGGCCAAGGCACTGACCGCATAGGGTTGCAGGGCGCGCCGCGCGGCTTTATCTCTCGCGCACAAATCCGACACTTTCCGTCGGACACCCGAAAGGATCGCCGTGCAGCCGCCTCGCCTCGAAATCTGCGACATGACACGCCACTACGATGGCAAACCGGTGGTCGATCATGTCTCGCTGGCGATCCGGCCGGGCAATGTGACCTGCCTGCTGGGACCCTCGGGCTGCGGCAAATCCACCACCCTTCGGATCATCGCGGGGGTCGAGATGCAGGACAGCGGCACGATCCATGTGGATGGCGCGCTGATCTGCGACACGGTCTTTCGGGTGCCGCCGGAACGCCGGTCCATCGGGCTGATGTTCCAGGATTTCGCGCTGTTCCCGCATCTGACGGTGGGGGAGAATGTCGCCTTCGGCCTCAAGGGGCCCGGATCGGAGCGCAAGGCCCGCGCGCGCGACTACCTCGGCCGCGTCGGTCTGGGCCACTACATCGACGATTATCCGCATCAACTCTCGGGGGGCGAACAGCAACGGGTCGCACTGGCGCGGGCGCTGGCGCCGCAACCCCGGGTCATGCTGATGGATGAGCCCTTTTCCGGGCTGGACAACCGCTTGCGGGACGGCATCCGTGACGAAACGCTGGAACTCCTGAAGGAAGAAGGCACCTCCGTCCTGCTGGTCACCCACGAACCCGAAGAAGCCATGCGCATGGCCGATGAAATCGCCCTGATGCGCAATGGCCAGATCGTGCAGATGGGCGCGCCCTACAATATCTACAACGCTCCCGCCGACCGCGAGGCAGTGGCCTTTTTCAGTGATATCAACACGGTAAGAGGCAAAGTGCAAGGGGCGCTGGTGGCGACCCCGTTCGGCCAGTTCCTCGCGCCGGGATATGCCGACGGCACAAGCGTGGATATCGTCTTTCGCCCGCAGCATGTCAGCATCGACTTCGATCGCGCGGGCAAGGGGCCAAACCCCTCGGCGCGCACCGGCGCCCCGGCACGCGGGCTGGTGGAACGGGCCCGTTTCATGGGATCCGAAAGCCTCGTCGAATTTCGCATGGATCATGACGGTCACACGCTCAAGGCCACGGTGCCGAATGTCTTTCTGCCCAAGAAGGGCACGCCCATGTGGCTCAGCGTGCGGCGCGACCGCTGCTTTGTCTTTCCGGCATCGCAGGGAAACTAACACATCCCCGGCTGCGCAATCACCCGGCGTCCGGGGCCAGCGCGCGCTCCAGCACGAATACCCGTATCGAAGAGGCCAAGCCGACATCGGGATCGCGCGCCATATCGATCCGGGAGGCGAGGCCGTTGATGGTCATGCCTTCCTCCTCCGCGATGCGGCGAAATTCACGCCAGAACACTTCTTCCAGCGAGACAGATGTGCGATGGCCTTTCAGCGTCAGCGAATGTTTGACAGGGCGGCCGCTCATTCCGTCTCATGACCGTCGAGATCGCGCTTGGCCTTCTCGGTCCGGGCGCGGATCAGGTCCCTTTCGGCTTTTGTCTGGCCATGCTGCGCCGCCTTTTCCTCGCCCTGCCGACGCTTTTCGGCGCGGGCCTTCTGTTTGCGGAACCGGTTGAGATTGACAGGTCTGGACATTACCGACTCCCGCAGCGGTTCAACTCACGTGCCGCATAACCCTGCCAAGGATCTCATGAAATCCACGCGGCGCGCAATCGCGTTCGCGTCCAAGATCACGCATTGACCCCAAAACCCAAGACACCGGCCGCGCGCAGGATTGACCTGCCCGGCTTCCGGCGTCTTCTCTCGAAAAATACTCCGGGGAGCGCGAGGGGCTGGCCCCTCGCACCCGGACCCTGCCTCACGCCTTCGGTCCGATCATCTGCTCCGGCCGCACAACTGCGTCGAACGTCTCTTCGTCGACAAAACCGAGGGCGATCGCCTCTTCCTTCAGCGTCGTGCCGTTCTTGTGCGCGGTCTTGGCCACCTTGGTCGCGTTGTCATAGCCGATGGTCGGTGCCAGTGCGGTGACCAGCATCAGCGACTCGGTCATCAGCTTGTCGATCCGCGCCTCATTGGCCCGGATGCCCATCAACATCCGCTCGGTAAAGCTGTCCGCAGCATCGCCCAACAGCTGGATCGACTGCAACAGATTGTAGGCCATCATCGGGTTGTAGACATTCAGTTCGAAATGCCCTTGGCTCCCGGCGAACTTGATCGCCGCGTCATTGCCCATGACATGCGCGGCCACCTGGGTCAGCGCCTCGGCCTGCGTGGGGTTCACCTTGCCCGGCATGATCGAACTGCCCGGTTCATTTTCCGGCAGGATCAACTCTCCAAGGCCGGACCGCGGCCCGGACCCGAGAAAGCGGATGTCGTTGGCGATCTTGTAGCAGCTGCCGGCGAGGGTGGTCAGGGCGCCCGACAGGAACACCATGGCGTCATGGGCCGCAAGCGCCTCGAACTTGTTGGGGGCGGTGACGAAGGGCAGGCCGGTGATCTGCGCCATATGGACGGCCACCGCCGTGTCCCAGCCCTTTACCGTGTTCAGCCCGGTGCCGACGGCTG
>CAZRZN010000348.1:0-3429 GCA_964604565.1 uncultured Rhodobacterales bacterium | reverse complement strand
CCCGCTCGCGGGCCCGCTTCATGGGCATCAAGCGCGCAGGCTGACACCGGCGCGGGCGCCCGCGCACCGGATGCGTCTGGCGCAGACTCTCAAAGCCTGCCGGGATCCGGGCCGGGGCGCAAGCTTTTTTCCCTGAACACCGCCAAGGCCCCGACCCGGCCCGCTGCGCGACCGGGTTCCTTGGGACCGTCCGCGTGGACCGCTCCCCCCGTAACGCCCGCGCCGCGGCAGCCGGTCGTCCCGCACCCATCACGGCCCATGTCCCGGCAGCCCTGCGGGATGTCCGTCACGCCATGCCCGCCCGCAGCGGCCCGCTCCCGCCATCCATGGACCCCGCGTGACCCTTCTTCGGGCCAAAAATATCCCGGGGAGCGCGAGGGGCTGGCCCCTCGCTCCGACAGTGGCCTTTCGGGCGCGGCGCATCCGCCAGTCCCGTCCCGTCATCCAACTCTTCGGCACTGGCATCTGCCTGCGATTTCCGGTTTCATGCCACGATCGCACCACAGGGGGCCGCATGTTCCAGACCTTCACAGAAACCGCATCGCCCGACCAGGGACCTGCCCGCCTCTCGGCACTGCGCGACCAGTTGGGCGCGCGTGGCCTCGACGGCTGTCTCGTGCCGCGTGCCGATGCGCATCAGGGCGAATACGTGGCGCCGCGCGACGACAGGCTGGCCTGGCTGACCGGGTTCACCGGCTCTGCGGGCTGGTGCGTGGCGCTGCGCGACCGCGCCGCCGTTTTCGTCGACGGTCGCTACCGCGTGCAGGTCAAGTCACAGGTCGCCGACATCTTTGAAAAGGTCGACTGGCCGGAGACGTCCCTTGCGGACTGGATCGGCGGCGCACTGGACAGCGGGCGCATCGGGTTTGACCCGTGGTTGCTGAGCGTCGAACAGCACCGCACGCTGAAAGAAAAGCTGCCCGACCTGACGCTGGAACCGGTGGAGAACCTCGTCGATGCGGTCTGGCCAGACCAGCCCGCCCCGCCGCAAGGCCGCGTCTTTGCCCAGCCCCTCGAACTGGCGGGCGAAGCCCATGCCGACAAGATCGCCCGCCTCGCCACGGACCTGACCACCGGCGCCGCCATCCTGACACTGCCCGACAGCCTTGCATGGCTGCTCAACATCCGCGGCAGCGACATTCCCCGCAATCCCGTCCCGCATGGCTTTGCCATCCTGCACGCGGCGGGGACCGTCTCGCTCTATATCGACGCGGCCAAGCTGACCGATCTGGGCGACCATCTGGGCGACAGGGTCACGCTGCGCACACCGCAGGACTTCCTGCCGGATCTGGGCGCCTTAAGCGGTTCGGTGCAGATCGACCCGGCCACATGCCCTGTCGCCGTGGCCCGGGCGCTGCGGGACACTCCGGTCGAGGCCCCCGATCCCTGCCTGCTGCCCAAAGCACGCAAGAATGCCGCCGAACTGGAGGGCACCCGCGCCGCGCATCACCGCGACGCGCTGGCCATGGTGCGGTTTCTGGCATGGCTCGACGCCCAGCCGCCCGGCAGCCTGACGGAAATCGACGTTGTCAAAAGGCTGGAGGAAGAGCGCCGCGCCACCAATGCCCTGCGCGACATTTCGTTCGAGACGATCTCTGGCAGCGGCCCGCATGGCGCGGTCGTCCATTACCGCGTGACCGAACAGACCAACCGCACCTTCGGCGCGGGGGAGTTGCTGCTGGTGGATTCCGGCGGGCAATATGTCGACGGCACCACCGACATCACCCGCACCGTGGCAATCGGGTCGCCGGGCGGTGAGGAAACCGCCGCCTTCACCCGCGTGCTCAAGGGCATGATCGCCCTGTCCTGCCTGCGCTTTCCCAAGGGGCTGGCGGGCCGCGACATCGACCCGCTGGCCCGCGTCGCGCTCTGGCAGGCGGGGCTGGATTACGGTCACGGCACCGGGCACGGGGTCGGTGCCTATCTCTCCGTCCATGAGGGGCCGCAACGCATCGCGCGCACCGGGACGGTCCCGCTGGAACCCGGCATGATCCTGTCGAACGAACCGGGCTTCTACCGCGAGGGCGCCTATGGTATCCGCATCGAGAATCTGATCGCCGTCGAAACCGCGCCGAAACTCTACGGCCAGACGGTGCCGGAGATGCTGCAATTCGAAACGCTCACCTGGGTGCCCATAGATACCCGGCTGGTCGATCCCGGTCTGCTGACCGATGCCGAACGCAATTGGCTGAACGATTACCATCGGCGGGTGCATGAGACGCTCGCCCCACATCTGGATGCGGAAACGGAACAGTGGCTTGCCGCCGCCTGTTCCGCCATCTGACACCCGGACGATACACCATCCGCACAACACATGCGGGACAGACAACGGGGGGTTACACCATGACCAATATCACGATCGCGCCGGCCACCGGCACATGGGTCGTCCGCGCCGGGGGCGCCGTTCTGGCCGAAACCCGCGATGCGCTGGAACTGCGGGAGGACGGGCACGAGCCTGTCATCTATTTTCCGCGCGCTGACATCGGCATGGCCTTCCTCGACCGCAGCGACCATGTCACCACCTGCCCGCACAAGGGGCAAGCCAGCTACTTTTCCATCGCGTCGAAATCCACGACCTACAAGAACGCCGGCTGGTCCTATGAGGATCCGTTGCCGGACGTCGCCGCGATCAAGGATCACATCGCCTTTTACGAACAGGACGGCGTGAACGTCGAAAAGATCTGACCGCACAGGGCACAGGGCACAGGGCACAGGGCACAGGGCAACGGGCGCGGGACAAACCTGCGCCCGGCCATATGCCCAAGGCTCCGGCCCCAAGACCTGCGCCGGTCGTCCGGGCACCGGCGCAGACCCGTCCGCAGCACGGTCGCCCACGTCCTACCCCCGGCGCTTCAGCACGTCATTCGAATAGACCAGCCGCTGGTTCGTCCGGGCACACAGGCTCGACAGCAGCGCGGATCCCAAAGGGTGATCGTGCGCCTGCAACCAACTGCCGTCATAGCGGATCATTGCCGCCAGACCCCGTTTCCGGATCGCGCCATTGCCGGTGATGATATGGCTGTGCGTATTTCCGAAGGGCGTCAGCATCCTCTGTTAAAACGGCACCTCCAGCCAGTCGCAGAGTCGCGTCAGCATCTCCGGCGGGCGGAGCGCAAGCTCTTCGCAGCCCAGCCGAAAGCGCGTCAACCCGCGCCGGGTCACCTCGTCCTCCACCCGGCTGACCGTCCGCAGCCATGTCACATGCGCCGATATCAGGTTGTCCCCTTGCGCTTGCGCCGCGACACCACCCGGGACCTCACATCGCGCGTCACCTGAATCACGCGCAGGTCATAGCCCGATATCTCATCCGCAAGATCCACGGCGATGGGCGACCTGCCCAGAACAAAGCGCACCTCCGGCGACAGCGCGCGCGCTGCGTCATCCACCATTGGAAACTGACGGCGCACCGTGATCTTCGGGTGGAGATGC
>CAZRZN010000347.1:0-3448 GCA_964604565.1 uncultured Rhodobacterales bacterium | reverse complement strand
TGGATATCGAACGCGCGCTGGTTCAGGGCGAAAAGGCGTTTCAACCCGGTCTGCTGGCGCAGGCCAACCGGGGCTACCTGTATATCGACGAGGTGAACCTGCTGGAGGATCATATCGTCGACCTGCTTCTGGACGTGGCACAATCCGGCGAGAACGTGGTGGAACGCGATGGCCTGTCGATCCGGCATGCGGCGCGCTTTGTCCTTGTGGGATCCGGCAACCCGGAAGAGGGCGAATTGCGCCCGCAACTTCTGGACCGGTTCGGCCTGTCGGTCGAGGTGCGGTCGCCGCAGGACATCGAGGAACGGATCGAGGTGGTGCGCCGCCGCGACGCCTATGAGACGGATGGTCCGGCCTTCATGGCGACATGGGCCGCCGAAGAGGCCCGCGTGCGCGATGCGATCCTTGCCGCAAGGGACATTCTGGGTCAGGTCGAAACGACCACCGAAACCCTGCGCGACTGCGCGCGGCTGTGCGTGACGCTGGGCGCGGACGGGCTGCGCGGTGAACTGACGCTGCTGCGCGCGGGACGGGCGCTGGCCGCCTATGAGGGCGCCGATGCGCTTGGGCGCGACCACCTGCGGCGGGTGGCCCCGCTGGCGCTGTCGCACCGCCTGCGGCGCGATCCGCTGGACGAGGCCGGATCGGTCAGCCGCGTCGAACGGGCAGTGGCCGAGGTTCTGAAGTGAGCGACGGCGCCGAGATCTGGCGCCGCGCCTGCCTTGCCCTGCATCTGTTGGCGGAAAACCCGGCCGGGCTGGGCGGGCTGGTGCTGCGGGCGCGGGCCGGACCGGTGCGCGACCGGTTTCTCGACGCGATGCGGGCGATGCTGCCCGGTCCGGTGACACGGCTGCACCCGGCGCTGGGCGCGGACACGCTGCTGGGCGGGCTGGACCTGACCGCGACGCTGCAAGGCGGCCACCGGGTCATGACCCCCGGCCTGTTGGAGCGGCCCGGCACCTTTGTTCTGAGCATGGCGGAACGCTGCCCCGCCGACATGGCGGCGATCCTTGCGCAGGCGCTGGACCGGGGCCGGATGCAACCGCTGATCCTGCTGGACGAAGGCGTGGACAGCGACGAACACCCCCCGAAGGCGCTGGCCGAACGGCTGGCGTTTTTCATCGACCTTGAGGACATCGGCTATCGCGAAACCGCGCCGGTGGAGGAAACGCCCCTGCCGGAACGCGACGAGGACACGCCCGAGGACGATCCGGCGCTGTCGCTGACACTGCTGGCCGCGCGCTTTGGCATCGACAGCCTGCGTGCGCCGCGCTTTGCCTTGCAGGCGGCGCGGGCCTTGGCGCGGCTGGACGGGCGCGACACCGTCAGCGGCGCCGACACGCGCGCAGCGGCGGAACTTGTCTATCCGCAGCGCGCCACGCAGATGCCCGAGCCCCCCGCCGAAGACGCGGAGGAGGACGATGCTCCGCCGCCCGACAGCGACGAGGGCGCCGATCAGGGAGAGGAGCAGGAACTGGACCTGCCGGAGGAGATGCTGCTGGAGGCGGTGAAGGCCCTGCTGCCCGCGGATCTCCTGACCGGACTGCAAGACGCCGGCGCAACCCGGTCGGGCATGGGATCGGGCGCAGGGCAACGGCGCAAGGGCAACCGGCGTGGACGGCCCCTGCCCTCGCGGCGCGGACGATTGGACGGATCGGCCCGGATCGACCTTGTCGCGACGCTGCGCGCTGCCGCCCCCTGGCAAAAGCTGCGTCAGCAGGCACGGGACGAGGGCCGGGACACGGCCGAGACCACGCCGGGCCGTATCGCCGTCTGGCCCTCCGACATTCACGTGAAACGCTACGAGGACCGGTCCGACCGGCTGCTGGTCTTCGTGGTCGATGCCTCCGGCTCGGCGGCGCTGGCGCGACTGGCCGAGGCCAAGGGGGCGGTGGAACTGCTGCTGGGGCAGGCCTATGCGACGCGCGATCATGTTGCGCTGATCGCCTTTCGCGGCGAGGAAGCGGAGCTGCTGTTGCCGCCCACGCGGTCGCTGGTGCAGACCAAGCGGCGTCTGGCCGCGCTGCCCGGGGGCGGTGGCACACCGCTTGCGGCGGCGCTGAGGGCGGCGGGCGAGGTGGCGCAAAGCGCGCTGGCCCACGGATTGACGCCGACGCTGGCACTGTTGACAGACGGACGGGCGAATATCGCGCTGGACGGGCGCGCCGACCGCGCGCAGGCGCAGGCGGATGCGGAGCGGCTGGCGCTGTGGCTGCGCAGCATGGGCTTGCCGACCGTCGTGCTGGACGTCGGCCGCCGCCCGCATGCGCCGCTGAAGGGGCTCGCCCAGACACTGGGCGCGCGTTACCTGCCGCTGCCGCGCGCCGATGCGCAGGGGATCAGCGACGTTCTACAGGACACGATGGCGTAGCGGATGGACTGGCCCCCGAACCCTGCGACCTGGCCCCTGGCGCGGCACTCGCGGCAAGTTTCCGTCGCGCCGCACCGCTGGCATGTTCAGGAAATGGGCGACGGACCCGATCTGCTGCTGCTGCACGGCGCGGGTGGGGCAAGCCATAGCTGGCGCGGCATGATGCCCCTTCTCGCACAGAGCCACCGGGTCATCGCTGTCGACCTGCCGGGTCACGGGTTCACGAAATCGCCCTACGGTTCCCGATCCGGCCTTGAGACGATGGTGCGCGATCTGGCAAAGCTGATCACGGCGCAGGGCTGGCGTCCCGCCGCGCTGATCGGCCATTCCGCAGGCGGCGCGGTGGCACTGCGGCTGGCGTCCCTGCTGGATCCCATGCCGAAGGTGGTGGGTCTGAACCCCGCCCTGACCCCGTTCGACGGGGTTGCGGGATGGCTGTTCCCGATGCTGGCGAAGATGCTGGCGCTGAACCCCTTGACGCCGGTGCTGTTCACGCTGGGAAATCCCGGCAGCCGACAGGCGCGCAAGCTGATCGAGGGCACGGGATCGCGCCTCGACGAGGAGGGCTACGCGCTTTATGCGCGGCTGGTCGGGGACCGGCGGCATGTGAACGGCGTCTTGCAGATGATGGCGCGCTGGAACCTCGAAGCCTTGCTGGCGGATCTGCCGGACATCGGGGCAGAGACGCTGTTCATCACCGGCACGCAGGACCGTGCCGTGTCCCCACGCGTGTCCGATACGGCGGCGGCACGGATGCCCCGCGCGCGCGTCGTGCATATGGACGGCCTCGGGCACCTCGCCCATGAGGAGGACCCGGAAAGGGTGGCACGGGAGGTGCTGGAATTTCTTGGCGCCGACACGAAGGCGGCGCAGCCGGACACCTGCTGATCCCCCTGCCATCATCGGAATAGCGGTAAGACAGATGACCCACAGGCACGGCCCAGGCTGTCGTTTGGGCAAGAGGCACGGTTCCGGCGTTCAGACCGCGCCTCGCAGCGCGCGTGTCAGGCGGATACTGCCCCGCATCGCCTTCCGCACAACCGGGTCCGATCCGCCGCAGGAGGCGCCGGATCGGAT
>CAZRZN010000346.1:0-3460 GCA_964604565.1 uncultured Rhodobacterales bacterium | reverse complement strand
CCCAGTCCTACGACAAGAGCCACGCTCGCCGCCGCGGCCATCGGAGCCCAGCGTGGGGCACGCGCGATCGGCCCGAACTGAACAACCGTTCGATCTTCTGGTGCGGGCGCTTCGCGGCGGGCTTCAAGCGTCTTGTGCACCCGCGCCAGCAGCGCGTCCGGCACCGGCGGGTCTGTCCGAGCCGACCTTGCCTGCGCCAGTAAGGCCCCGGTGTTGCGAAAAACCGCGATGCGCCGAGCCACCTCCTCGTCGGCCTCGGCGGCAGATGCGACCGCTTGCGCGGTGTCGGCATCAACCGCTCCGTCGGCATAGGCCATTAGTGTTTCGTCCAAAAAGTCGTGTGATGCCATGTGATCGATCCTTCCCCTGGCAGGTCTACGGTCGTGGCGGCCGGTTTATTCCTGCAGCCCCAATTTTGCCGCAAGCGCGACGCGACCGCGGGCGAGGCGGCTCATCACCGTGCCTATTGGTATGTCCAGGACCCCGGCGGCTTCGGCGTAGGTCAGTTCTTCGAAGCAGACGAGCACGATCACCTGTCTTTGCTCGTCGGGGAGCGTGGCAAGGGCGGTCTCGGTCTGCTTGAGCAGCAGCGCCGCCTCGACGGCGCGTGGCCCATCATACACTGCCGCCTCGGGCATGTCGGCTACATCGACCTCGGTGCCGCGGGTCGCCTGCCGCCGACCGTTATCGATCCAGGCGTTGCGCAGGATCCGAAAGAGCCACGGCTGAAGCCGGGTCGACGGATCGAACCTCCCACGCGCTTTTACTGCTCGTTCGACGGTCGACTGAACGAGATCGTCGGCCATATCTGCACGTCGGCAGAGCGATAGAGCGTAACGGCGCAGCACGGGAAGCGCCGCGACAAGCTCTCGTTCGAAATCTTCCCGCATGTGCCCCCCGTTCTCTTTCGCCCACATAACAAGGAATACAGTGACTTTGGAAACGTAGTTTCTAAGATAAACCTGCTCACCAAGGAATGCTTGTCATGATCTTTCGCTTCATCCTGTTGTTTTTGCTTGCCGCCATGTTGGGGCTGACACCGCCAATCCTAACCGGAGATGGCGCGCCCGGCGCAGCATGGGCCGATGACGATGACGACGGCGACGATGATGGTGACGACGACGACGGCGATGACCGCGACGATGATGATGACGACGTTGACAGGGGTGGCTCTCGCTTCGGCGGGCGCGACGAAGGCTACGGAGGCAATGTTCCCCGATTGCGCCAGAGCGGCGACGACAATTTCCTCGGCCGTCTTTTCAGCGGCCCGCAGCGCTCTGAACCGACCCGTCGCGCGGTGCCGTCTCAGGCGCCCCGGCAGGCGCCCACTCCGGCGCGGCCAGCCACACCCCAGCCGCTATCGGCACCCGACGAGGTTGTCGCCCTGGCCCTGAACGCAGAAGACCTTTCGGCGCTTACCGCGCAAGGCTTCGAGGTGATCGAGGAGCTTCTCGTCCCCGGCCTTGCAGCCACGCCGCGCCGGCTGCGGATCCCGGAGGGAACCACACTGGCCGCCGCTAGGGCCTCCGTCCGTGCACTGCCCACCGGGCAAAACGCGGACTTTAACCACTACTATCGCTCCGAAGCCTTCGACGAGGATTGCGAGGCACTCGAATGCCCGGCGCGCCGCATGATCGACTGGCCCGAGCTATCCGACCGTGTCTCAGGGTGCGGCGGCGGTGTTCCGATCGGAATGATTGACACCGGTATCAACGACGCGCACGAGACCTTCGAAGGCGCCGACCTTGAGGTGTTGCGGCTCTCGCCCGAGGCCTTTACCCCGTCGCGCGCCCTGCATGGCACAGCTGTGGCGGCGCTTCTGGTGGGCGATCCGGGCACTCGCTCGCCGGGCCTGGTGCCCTCCGCCCGCCTGGTTGCTGTCGACGCGTTCTACCGACGCGGATCGGACGAGCGGGCTGACGTGTTCACCCTGATCGCCGCGCTCGGCCAGCTTTCCGAGCGCGGCGTGGGCGTGATCAACCTCAGCCTGGCAGGTCCGCCCAACACGGTGCTCGAAGAGGTCGTGGGACGACTCGTGGGCGAACAAGACATCGTTCTGGTGGCGGCTGTCGGCAACGACGGCCCGCGCGCCGATCCGGCGTTTCCGGCTGCGTACGCAGAGGTGATCGCGGTGACCGCCGTGGACCGCGACCGCGTCGTGTATCGCCGCGCGATACGGGGCGCGCATGTGGATCTCGCGGCGCCGGGCGTGGCGGTGTGGACTGCGGCTTCGATCAGTGGCGCGCGCTGGAAGACGGGCACGTCTTACGCCGTTCCGTTCGTTTCTGCCGCCGCAGCGATCCTGCGCGAGGAGCGCCCGGAACTGACGGCGCCCGAGGTTGGAGCAGAGCTGCTTCGCCTCGCGATCGACCTCGGAGACCCCGGCCGCGACCCTGTCTTCGGCGCGGGTCTGCTTGATCTCGGCTCCCTGTGTGAAGGGCGGCCTTCCCCGACGCCTGTGGCTCAGGAGTCCGGCACGGCTCTGCCTTGAACGGCCTGCCGCAGCCTGAGCGCGTGGCTCAGGTCGGGCAGGTTGTCCGGCAGCCTGGTTGCCATGCAACCAATACGTCGCGCCGACCAGCCTCGGTCTGCGGGCCTTGCCCGGCCAGACACGCCGTACCCGTCAAAATGCGCATTGTGAAAAATTCGTGACGCTCCACGGAATAATCCTGCCGGATCGTTCGTAGACGGAACAGGAGACAGAACGGGGGCTCGGTGCCCGGTTTGACGGTGAGACCATTCCACCGGTCAGGGTACGCCGTCCGCCGTCAGTCTCCCCATCATCCGCCACAGTGCGGACAGACCGGAACAGGATCGAGGAAAGCACATGCAGGACGCGCGCGCAAAGAAACCGAACGGAAAGGGCAGGATCGTTCTGTATTCTCACGATACGCTCGGCTTTGGCCACCTGAGGCGCAACCTCATGCTTGCGGCACGGCTCAAGGCGCTGGACCCGGCACCGGAAGTGCTGCTGATCTCCGGGACAAGCGAGGCGGGGGCATTCGATCTGCCCGAAGGCGTCGACCTGCTGACCCTGCCAGCCTACGCCAAGCAGAGCTGCGGCACTTACATCCCGCGCAAGCTGTCAATGGATGTGACCGAATTGCGCGACCTGCGTGCCAAGGTCATCCGCGCCGCGCTCAAGCGCATCCGGCCCGATATCTTCATCGTCGACAACGTGCCGATGGGTGCCCAGGGCGAACTCGAGCCCGCGTTGCGCTGGCTTGCGCGCGAGGGGAGGCGCAGCGTCCTCGGCCTGCGCGACGTGCTCGATGAGCGGCGCACCGTCCGAACGCAATGGCTGCGCCAGCGCAACGTCGAAGCGATCAACGCCTTTTACACGGACGTCTGGGTCTACGGAGATCCGACGATCCACGATCCGGTGGCGGAATACGGCCTTGCAGACGCGATCCGGGTCGAGGTGACCCATACGGGCTACCTGTTGCGGCCCGCACCCGTG
>CAZRZN010000345.1:0-3481 GCA_964604565.1 uncultured Rhodobacterales bacterium | reverse complement strand
CAGCATGGTCGCTGCATGAATGGCGCCCATTTGCGTGGCGAGCATTGCTTCCAATTCGTCGCGTGGCTCTATCGACCGCACCACTGACATGACAAAATTGGAATTGTCGCTGTCAATGCTGCGCTTATGCGCGCCTAAGGAGGCAATCTGTCCGACAAGTCCCGCGTGAAAATCTGTGTCGCGTGTGCCAATGTCTGCCATCTGCAAGAGCGTCGCAATAGCCAAGTCGTCGCTTTGAAGGCCAATCGATAAGACGTCATCTTTCATTTCCAGTTTCATGGAAGGCCCAACTTGTCGTGCCTGCATCTCCTTGGCGATCTGGCTCAGCGGCGGTGTCAGAGCAACCTGACTTGAGACCGGTTATCCACTGGCCTACCCTGCCCCGATGGAAAAACGTGACCCGTTCAAGTACTTTAAAACCAGCCCTGAGATCATTCGCCTGGCGGTGATGATGTACGTGCGATTCCCGCTGTCGCTAAGAAATGTCGAGGACCTGCTCCATGAACGCGGGATCGACGTCACCCATGAATCCGTCCGTTTTTGGTGGAACAGGTTTGGCCCGGAATTCGCATCCGAAATCCGACGCTGTCGAATTCAGCGAATGCGCGCCTGGTCCAATTGGCAATGGCATCTGGACGAGGTCTTCGTCAAAATCAACGGTGAAATCCATTACATGTGGCGCGCCGTCGATCACGAGGGCGAGGTGCTGGACGCCTTTATTTCAAAGCGGCGAGATCGCAAGGCAGCGTTGAAATTCATCAGGAAATTGATGAAACGCTATGGTCGGCCCGGGCATGTCGTGACCGACAAACTACGATCTTACGGCGCCGCCATGAAGGAAATCGGCAATGCTGACCGACAGATGTCGGGGCGCTGGCTGAACAATCGTGCCGAGAATTCGCATCAGCCGTTCCGACGACGAGAACGCGCCATGACCCGCTTCCGGCGTATGCGAAGTCTGCAAAAATTCGCCGCCGTTCATTCTTCAGTTTTCAACCACTTCAATTCCGAACGAAGCCTCTCCAGCAGACAGATTTTCAAAAGAAACCGAGCCGCTGCTCTTGCCGAGTGGCGCAGTCTTTGCCTGACATAAAAGGCAGCCACCCTGACCTTTCTGAGACGAGTTCGAATTCGTCTGACAGCACCCTGCGAAAGGCTGCATAAATTCGCCGCCGTTCATTCTTCAGTTTTCAGCCCCTTCAATTCGGAACGACGCCTCTCCAGCCGACAGATTTTCAAACGCAACCGAGCCGCTGCTCTTGCCGAGTGACGCGGCCTTTGCATGGCATAAAAGGCAGTCACCCTGACCTAAAGCGTTTCGCGACTTGCAGTGCTCCGTTCAATCGTTGCACGCGTTCGGCCTTTAACCTACGCCTCAGGTTAAAGGCCGAACGCTTCAGCTGAGATGAGGTCGAATTCGTCTGACAGCACCCAAACCGGATATGATCTTGCGGCCCAGCCGATACATGCACGGGTGATCGGTCAGGTCCGAAGCATCCGCGCGAAGGCCCGGACATCCTCGACCAGCAGCGCCGGTTCTTCCATCGCCGCGAAATGCCCGCCACGGGGCATTTCGGTCCAGTGCTGGATGTTGTAGATTCGCTCGGCATAGGAGCGCGGCGACCAGCGCAGCATCTCGGCGGGAAACAGTGCGCATCCCGTGGGCACCTCGACACGTGCGCCTTGCGGCGACAGAACGCGCCCGCCTTCCTCGCGGCGGCCATAGTAGATCCACGAGGCGGTGTTGAAGCTGCGCGTGGTGATATAGATCATGATCTGGGTCAGCAGATCATCCTTGGAATACGCGGTTTCGATGTCGTCATTGCTGATGTCCGACCATGCATGGAACTTTTCCAGCAGCCAGGCGGCGATGCCCACAGGGCTGTCCATCATCGCATAACTCAGGGTTTGCGGGCGGGTCGCCATCTGCGTCCGATAACCGTCTTCCATGATCTGGTCGCGGTCGAATGCCTCGGCCCATGCCACCTCCTCAGGGGTCTGCGGGCCGTGTGCATGGCGCATCGTGAGCGCGTTGACATGAATCGCGGCACAGGACGCTGCGTGGTTATACCCAAGCCACGAGGCAATCGCACTGCCCCAGTCCCCGCCCTGCGCCATGTAGCGGTCAACCCCAAGCCGCTGCGTCATCAGCGCATTGAGAACCCCCGCCATCCTGCGCGGGCCGTAAGGGCGCGGTGGCCGGCCGGAAAAGCCGAAGCCCGGCAGCGACGGCGCGATCACCGTGAAGGCGTCGGCCACATCGCCACCGAAGCGTTCAGGATGGGCCAGCGGCTCGATGATCTCGTAGAACTCTGCCACCGTTCCCGGCCAGCCATGCGCAATCATCAGGGGCATCGGATTTGGGCCGCTACCCTGCTCGTGAATGAAGTGCATGTCGATCCCGTCGACATGCGTCCTGTAATTGGCAAAGCTGTTGATCCGCGCCTCCTGCGCGCGCCAGTCGAACCCGTCGACCCAATACGTACAAAATTGCTTGAGAACCTCCATATTCGTACCATACATCCAGCCCCCATCATCGGGCATTTCATGCCAAGGATAGGCCGCGACGCGGTCACGAATATGCGCCAGCATCTTGTCCGGCACATGGAATGTAAATGGCATGATATCCGGGTTTGCCACGAAAGCGTCGTCTGTCAAGGCGTTGATCCTGAATAGAAAACGTAAGGCTCAGGCCAGCGGTTGCGCGCGGGCCAGTGCAGTGCGGATCGTGGCACAGCCTCGCGCCCATTGCCACAGCCTTGTTTTTCTGCCCCCCGACGCAAAACGGGCGCGGCTTCCCGCCACGCCCGTTCCAATCGCGATCCGGTTTAAGACGGCCGGCCAAGCCTATTGTTTTGCAAGGAAAAAGGCGATGCCAGCCTCGGCCACATCCAGGTCCTGCGCGGGTGTTCCGGAACTCACGCCGATCCCCCCCACAACATCGCCGTCCACCACAACAGGCACGCCACCGCCCACCACCATCAGCCGCCCCCCGATCGCCGAAGCGATACCGTAGGCCGGCGCTCCGGGTTGACTGGCGGTACCGTAGTCATGCGTGGCTTTCTTGGCGCCCGACGCGGTGTAGCTTTTGTCGATGGCGATGGTGATCGAAGTCACCTTGCCGCCGTCCATCCGTTCGAAGGCGATCAGATTGCCGCCTTCGTCCGTGATGGCGATACACATGGGAACGCCGATCTCTTCTGCTCTGGCGCGCGCACCCTCCAGAAGGATGCCCGCATCCGCGAGATCCAGCCGCTTTACTGTCATCATGAAATGGTCCTCCTCAGGCGGCCTTGGCCGCGCGGCGCGCGGCATGCAAAAGCGGTTCGGTATAGCCCGAGGGCTGCTCGGCCCCCTTGAAGATCAGGTCATGCGCCGCGCGAAAGGCCACACCGTCGAAGCCCGGCGCCATCGCCGTGTACGCCGGATCATGCGCGTTCTGCGCATCCACCTTGGGCGCCATGCGCCGCAGAGAGGCCTC
>CAZRZN010000344.1:0-3484 GCA_964604565.1 uncultured Rhodobacterales bacterium | reverse complement strand
GACAGAAGGCGCGGCCTGCCGCCTCGGCATGTGCCCCAGATTGCACGCGGGTATCCCTGTTGCGGCAATCCCACCCAGATCCGGCGCAGCCATTTGGCTTTTGGCCGCCGCCCGGCACGGGTTCACCAGAGTTCGATCTGAGGCAGACGTCTTCAGCGCCGGATGATGGTCGGCAGCCCCGAAAAGATCAGACCGCCGCCCGGGATCACCGAACGCCCACCCTCCTTGCGCGTCACAAGAGGCATCGGCCAAAACGCCTTGGAGACATGTCGCCCACCTGGAATGGCGGAGTTGGCGGTTTTCTTTCTGGACAGCATCGGCATGAAGGACGTCATCAGACGGCCCCCCGAGATGACGGCATTGGGGGACGGACGGCGAGACGACAGCAGCTTTATTCCCAAACCTTCCGAAACCGGACCACGGCGCGGACCCTCAGTCAGCGGCGCGGTCAGGAAAAGCGGATGGTCTGTCAGGACTGCACTGCTCATGCCCTGTGGCTGGGGTTCGTCCGGAACAACGGTTTCCTCAACGGCGTCGCCCATGTCGAGGGTGTCCCCGGCAGAGAGAGTTTCACGCGCAATGCGCGGCGCACCCAGTGGTTTGTAGGTGGCGCGTGCCATGATGACGGCGCAGCCTTCGGCGATTCGCTGGGCATAAAGCGTGGCAGTTTCCGGGTCCACACCCATGGAGACGAGGTTGTCGGCCGTTGCCCCGGTGCCGCCGCTCCCATCGATGACGAGCACCGCCTTGGCCGGAAGTCGCGCACGAAGAAGCCTGTTCCTGAGCGCTTCCGCCGTTTTCGCATCCGCGCAGAGCCGTGTGATTACCTTGGTCATGATACCTCCACCGGGTTGGTATGTTGATCCGCGGCGTTACGCGCGGCTTTGGGGTCATAGGTCTTGCGAGCGGCCATGCGCCCGATGGGCACGGCGACGAGAATGGCAAGCAGCAGAAACACCATTTCTATCCCGAACACAAAATTATAGGGGGCATGCGGGGAAAGTCCCGCAGGACCGGGATGAACCACGAGAAGATCGCGGATGATGCCCGCCAGCGCAATACCCAGACCCGCACAGGTAGCCTGCACGCCCCCCCATGCGCCAAGCGCCAGACCGATCTGATGTCGCGGCGCGCCACGGATCGTCGCCGTCAAGGTTGCATGCCCGAACATTCCAGCGCCCAGCCCTGTCAGAAGCGTCCCGATCAGAAAGACTGGCGCCCCGCCGCCGAAAGAGGACAGGATGATGGCCGCGAACCCTGGCAGCCCGATGGCCGCCCCGCATCGGCTCAGCGCGACAGGCGAATATGCGCCGCTCAAGACTTTCGAAGCGATGCCAAAGCCGATCAGCGTCCCGGTGGCCAGCAATGCAGTCAGCTTGGTCGTTTCGGCAACGGTGAATCCAAGCGCCTGCCCGCCGTAGGGTTCCAAAAGCACATCCGCCATGCCAAAACCGAAGGTGCCCAGCCCAATAACGACCAAGAGACGCAGCGTCCCCTCGCGGCTGACCAGCTGCGACCAGGCATCGGCAAAGGCGACCTTGGGCGCGTGTTCCATTTGTTGCGCGCGGCTGCGGTCGCGGGCTTCCTGCTTCCACAAGGCAAACAGGTTCAGCACGACCGTCACGACCGCCGCACCCTGAATAACCTGGACGAGCTTGCCGGGTGAGTAATCTTCCAGCAGCCAGCCAAAGACCAACGCACTGATCACCATGCCGAAAAGCAGCATGACATACATCAAACCGACAACCTTGGGTTGGTCGGCCTCGTCGACGAGGTCCGTCGCCAGTGCCAGTCCGACGGTCTGCACCATATGGACCCCGGCCCCCACCAGCAAAAAGGCCAGCGCGACAGAGGACAGGCCCCACCAGCGCGGCGCATCATAAGCCTCGGCATATCCCGATAAAACCAGCAGCGCGAAAGGCATGATGGCGAAGCCACCGAATTGATACAGCGTGCCCTTCCAGATGTAGGGGACACGGCGCCAGCCCAACGCAGAGACATGGGTGTCGGATTTGAACCCGATCAGCGTTCGGAAGGGCGCAAAGATGAGCGGCAGCGCAAGCATGACCGCGACAAGGGTCGCCGGCACCTGCAGTTCGACGATCATTACGCGATTAAGCGTCCCGACAAGCAGAACCAGCGCCATGCCAACTGTCACCTGGAACAAAGACAGTCGGAGAAGACGCGACAACGGGACATCGTCGCTCGCCACATCTGCGAAGGGGAGATACCGGGGAGTTATGCTTGCCAGCTTGCGCAAGGCGAAGGCGCGGTAATTCAAAGCCATCTTGCCGTTCCGGATTGGGAATAACGGCCGGTTCTCAACAGGCCGAAAACGTGCGAAAGCCCCCCTCGGCGTGTACGGCCGAAGGGTGCTGGGGGTCTAGTCGGTCTTGGAAATAACCGCCGAGGCGAGCACCTCATTTGGTTTCAGAACCGCCTTTGCGGTGGTTCCGTCCGGCATGATCACGGAGATTTCCTGACGACCGTCAGACAGCGGAACGGCAAAAGATGCCTTAGCGCTCTCCATCTTCTGGGACGTCAGGGCACGAGCCTCTTCCGCATCTCCGGTGCCGAGAGGCTGACCGGTCAGATAGTCGTCATACCATGATACCTTGCTGAGCACGGCCACATGGACGGCAAAGGATCCGACAGCCACGGCGCCAAGAAAAATTGGCAGACCGACGGCGGGCGGAACGACGAGCCACAACTTTGCATTATTCATGTCGTGCCTCCCTCAGCCGAGCCAGGGCGTTGCCGCCGCGACGAGAAAATGCGCCACCAGCGCAATCGCGCCAAAAACGCGGGTGCCGTCAATGAGGTAGCTGTGCACCTCCTCGGCTTCTTTCAGGGTCAGGCCGGTCGGCCAGACCTTGTCGGGATCATCGGTCATGTAATTTCCTCCGCTACTTTGGGCATTGGGCGCGCAAGACCACGGAAAATATCGGCGCGGCCAGGTCACGCAGTGGGTATGGCTCAGGCAACTAGCCCAGCCTGCCACAATTGTGTCATCATAAATTGACAAGTCAACTGTAATAAATAATGGACATCGAAAAGCTGACGCGCATGTAGTTCTCAAAAAAACTTAAAGAGACGCCTGCATGATTTCACATTTCCGGACCACGCAGACCTTCTTGGCAGGCCCAAAACATTGAAAACATTTATCTGTTCCGGGTGATCGATGTGGCATCGCAGATCGACCCAAACCGCTTGGAGAAAATGACTTTGGTCAATAATTGGCCTGCCACGGATTTTTTAGAGTGACCCTTTCATACGGCGCGGCCTGCCAACTTGGGATGCGCAACTCCGTGCCAAACTCGACCCGGCAAGATGCGGAAGCCTGTGCATAGAGTCCCCTTTGGCGGGAAGGATCTTGCGAGTCGGCGCATCGGTCAGCGGCCGCCAGACGGGTGGTCCGGTCTTTTCAGGATCGCTTGTCATCTTGTCGGGGGCTTGACGTTCGCCAAGTTCCACGTGATCGGCA
>CAZRZN010000343.1:0-3534 GCA_964604565.1 uncultured Rhodobacterales bacterium | reverse complement strand
CTGGCACAAGCCGCTACCGCTGGGACCGCAGGGGCATATCTTTCCCAAGGAAGTGGAATGACGCCTCGCCGCTGCCATATCGACCCGAGCCGAAACGCGCCACGCCCGAACTGTGTCCTTGGCCCCCGCGACACCCGGCGATCCTTGCCGAGGGTCTGCGCGGTCCGGCAAACACGTGGCACGAACCCTCTGTGCGAGACCGGTTGATGACCCCCTTGGAACGTGTCGGCATCGCGGTGATGCACCGGATGGATCCGGAAACCGCGCATGGTCTGGCGCTGAAGGCGTTGCAGGCCGGGGCGGCGGCCCGTCCCGGTCGCATGACATCCGAACGTTTACGCTGTTCGGTGGCCGGTCTGGACTTGCCGAACCCCGTCGGTCTGGCCGCCGGTTTCGACAAGAATGCAACCGCCTTGCAGGGGCTTTCGCGCTCTGGTTTCGGTTTTGTCGAGGTGGGGGCAGCAACGCCGCGTCCGCAGCCGGGCAACCCGCGTCCCCGGCTTTTCCGGCTGAGCGAGGATCAAGCGGCGATCAACCGCTTCGGATTCAACAACGAGGGGATGGAGGCGATCGCAGCACGGCTGAAAGCCCGTCCGCGCGATCTTATTCTGGGTCTGAACCTCGGGGCTAACAAGGACAGCGAGGACCGTGCAGGTGATTTCGCGCGGGTCCTCACGCATTGCGGTGCGGATGTGGATTTCGCGACCGTCAACGTCAGTTCGCCCAATACCGAAAAGCTGCGTGACTTGCAGGGCAAGGCCGCGTTGGCGGCCCTGCTGGACGGCGTCATGGCCGCGCGCAACGCGCTTCAGCGCCCGGTTCCTGTGTTTCTCAAGATCGCGCCCGATCTGGACGACACGGAACTGGCCGATGTCGCAGAGGTGGCGCAGGCTGCAGGTGTCTTCGGGATCATCGCCACCAACACCACACTGGCGCGCGGCGGGCTGAAATCGCCGATGGCGCACGAGACAGGAGGTCTTTCGGGCCAACCGTTGTTCGACCGCTCAACGCGCGTGCTTGCGCGATTGTCGGATCTGACCGACGGATCCCTCCCGCTGATCGGCGTCGGTGGTGTGGGCTGCGCGGAACAGGCCTATGAAAAGATCCGCGCCGGTGCCAGTGCGATACAGCTTTATACGGCGCTTGTCTTTGGCGGATTGAGCCTTGTGCAGGACATCTTGCGGGGGCTTGAAGCGCTTCTGGCACGCGACGGCTTTGCCAATGTCACTGACGCAGTCGGCAGCGGCCGCAGGTCGTGGCTGTAGCAAGGCGCGCATCCTTCGGCTGCTTGGCCGGGCGCATCACAGTTGGGGCGCGACCCGGGCCGAGCGCGCTTGTGTAACGAACTGTCCGATCTTGGCCGCGTCCTTCAAACCCGGCGCAGATTCCACGCCGGACGAGACATCCACCTGCGCCGCGCCCGTCATGGCAACGGCCTGTGCGACATTCTCCGGTGTCAGTCCACCTGCAAGCATCCACGGTTTCGACCAGCGCCGCCCTGAAAGCAGACGCCAGTCAAAGGTCAGCCCATTCCCACCCGGCAGATCCGCGTTCTTCGGCGGCTTCGCATCCACAAGGATCTGATCCGCCACTTTTTGGTAGGTCTGAAGGGCCTCCAGATCGGCCTGTTCAGCGACCCCCACCGCCTTCATCACGGGCAGACCCCATCTTGCGCGCAGCTCGGCGACGCGCGCCGGGCTTTCATGGCCATGCAGTTGAAGGATGTCGATGGGCACGATTGACAGGATGTCCCGCAGGAAGTCGTCTGTCGGATCCACGACCAACGCGACCTTTGCCAGCCCGATCGGTGCGGAAACCGCAAGGTCCCGGGCACGGTCAGGGGCGACGTTCCTCGGGCTCTTGGGGAAAAAGACAAACCCGCCATAGGTCGCTCCCGCCTCGGCAGCGGCACGCACATCCTCTGGTCGTGTCAGGCCACAGATCTTGACGCGGGTATCGGACATCCGGTCCTCCATTCCTACACGATGGACAGGTAGGCGAGCAGCCGCACAAGTGGATCACCTAAAGACGAAGCCCGCAAACCAAATTGCACAATGCCTTCAAGGGCCGCTCAGCCGGTTTTCAGCTTGCCTGATCAAGGATCGACAGGACTTCGTCCTTGTCCTTGTCACGTTCAGCCTGCGTGCGCTTCAACTGACGCTCCAGCTTCTTGACCTGCTGGGTCTTGGCAGATGCATCCGCACGGAACTTGTATTCCCGCAGCCATTCCCAGATGAAACCGATCAAGAGGCCCGCCACGATGCCTGCAAAGATGACCAAGAAAAGCGGCACTTCAATCGAAATCGCCAGCCAATCTATGCCCGGCAGGCTCATCAGGCCGTCCGGCAGCGTGTTCAGCGTAACAGAGCCACGATTCGCAAGAGCCAGAGTGATCAGGACGACGGCCAGTGCCGCAAGAAAAGCATAGCGGATGTATCGCATGTGTTTACTTTCCGTTCAGGCGGTCGCGCAGAAGCTTGCCTGTCTTGAAGAAGGGAACGTGCTTTTCCTCGACCTCGACCGATGCCCCCGTGCGAGGGTTACGGCCAACGCGCGCATCCCGCTTCTTGACTGAAAAAGCCCCGAAGCCCCGCAGCTCGACCCGGTCGCCCCGGGCCATGGCATTGGTGATCTCTTCGAAGATCGTATTCACGATCCTCTCTACATCCCGCTGATACAGATGCGGGTTCTCATCCGCAATCTTCTGGATCAACTCCGATCTGATCATGGCCCCACATCCCCCTGCGAACTCGGCTCTCACCGGTGTTGTTTAGATTGGACTATACGCGCGGAGGCGCGAAACGGGAACCGCCGATTTTCACGAAAAAGCCAAGTTTTGCAGCGCTTTGCGGCATATCTTTGCTCATTTTGGCCTGTGGGACGCGTCCAGACGCGATCCATAACGGATCAAGGCCCACCCAGATGGGCACGATTCGTGCAGGCCGGACGGCTATTGGCAAACCGCGGTAAATTCCGTCCAACCCGTGGACAATGTGTTTCCGGGTTGGAAATAAACCAGCCGCATGCCGGCCTCTCCACAGACCTGTGCTGCACGCGTTCGAACTTCGTCGGCCTGCCATTTATCGCCGAAACGACCACGGAGTTGGTTCTGGTCCCTCACCGTTACTGCCCGCATCTCAAGACCAGTGCCGTCCAACGGATTGCCCTGCGCGAGACCTGCGCTCCCAGCCAGCGCGCCGAGCATCAGCCCGATGCCCATTCGCCGCAATGTTTCCGAAAGCATGTTTCCTCTCCCCGTTCCGCGCAGAGCGCCAGCACACCAAAGCAAAAAGGCCCCGCAGATGCGAGGCCTTTTCACGTGTTTCAAAAGATCGGAAGATCTTATTCGTCGCCCTTGAGCGCGGCGCCCAGGATGTCGCCAAGCGACGCACCCGAGTCCGAGGAACCATACTGCTGCACGGCCTCTTTCTCTTCGGCAATCTCGCGCGCCTTGATCGACAGACCCAGCTTGCGGGTCTTGCTGTCGATGTTGGTCACACGCACGTCGACCTTGTCACCGACCGAGAAACGCTC
>CAZRZN010000342.1:0-3543 GCA_964604565.1 uncultured Rhodobacterales bacterium | reverse complement strand
CCATCGTGCCCTCGTCGACATAGGCGCCGAGGTTGACGAAGGACGGCATCAGCACCACGCCGGGCGCGATATAGGCGGATTTGCGCACGATGCAGTTGGGCACGGCGCGGAAACCGCCCGCTTTCCATTCGGCATCGCCCCAACCCTTGAACTTGCTGTCGACCTTGTCCCACCAGTGGCTGCCCTGCGGACCGCCATCCTGGCTTTCCATATCCTTGACGCGAAAGCCCAGAAGCACGGCTTTCTTGGCCCACTGGTTGACATGCCAGACGCCGTCATCGCCGCGCTCGGCGACGCGGAGCTTTCCGGTGTCGAGCGCGTTGAGCGTATCATCGATGGCGTCGCGCGTTTCACCCCCGGTGGACGGCGTGATCTCTGCCCGGTTTTCCCATGCGGCCTCGATGGCTTTTTCCAGTTGTGCGTTCGACATGCGTTCTTGTCCCCCTCGAAATGCGGTTTGAAGCCCTATAGCGGCCTTGCCGCAAGGCGACAATGGTGATGCGTCCGCGTCATGCCAGAGGGTCCGGGGAGATGTTGCCGCCACAGATCAGGACCGCCACGCGTTCGCCCGGTTCTGGCCGGTAGGCGCCGCATTGCAAGGCGGCGAGGGCACAGGCCCCTGCCGGTTCCACCAAGAGCCGGTGGGCTTGCCAGAGGATGCGCTGCGCTTCCACGATGGCCGCATCGGGGACGGTCACCACATCGGTTCCGGTGGCGCGCACCAGATCGAGGCAGATCTGTCCGATACGCCGTGCGCCCAGCGCGTTGGCCGCAACGCCGGAGACAGCGACATCCACCGGTTCGCCCGCGGCAAGCGCCGCCTCCAGCGCGTTGCAGGGGACCGGCTCCACCGCGACGATCTTTCGGCTGTTCCCGGCCCAGGCAAGCGCGCCGGCAACCAGACCACCGCCGCCGACGGCGATCAGAACCGTGTCCGCGTCCAGTCCCTGCATCTCCCATTCGCGCATCAGGGTGCCCTGACCGGCCACGGTCAGCGGCGCGTCGTAAGCATGGACCTGCATCGCACCCTGTTCTGCCTCACAGCGCCGGGCAAGATCGAGGGCGTCAGCATATTCACCGGGCACTACGGTCAGCGCGGCGCCTGTCCGCTCGATTAGCGCAATCTTGGACGGGCCGGCCATCTCCGGGACAAAGATCCGTGCACGGTGCCCCAGAACCCGGGCCGCATGGGCGACGGCCGCGCCATGATTACCGCCAGAGGCCGCCACCACCCCGCCTTCGGGAACATCCACTGCCTGAAGTGTGTTGAAGGCGCCGCGTGCCTTGAAGCTGCCGGTGTGCTGGAGCTGTTCCAGCTTCAGCGCCACGGGTTGGTCCCAAAGGGCATCCGATACCATGACCGGCGTCTTTACGACGTGTGGTGCAACGCGCTGCGCGGCGCGCTCTATCTCGATTTTCCAGTCCATGTCCGATCCTTAGCTGGCGCTTCGCCGCGACAGGCTATAGTCCTGAGGAAAGGCGAACAAGGAGCCCCCGGATGAAAGAAGACCGCCGCAATCCGTTGCGTGATGCGAATATTGACAGGGATACGGCAAAACATGTTCCGGAAACCCCGCAAACGCTGTCACCCAGTTACCGGCTGGCCTTTGCGGATGATGCCTTTCTGGGTCGGGATGAATTGCGGCCGGTGCGGCTTCAGCTTGAACTGCTGAAGTTCGAGATGCTGATGGCAGAGCATGGTATCGACTCGACCGTTGTTCTGTTCGGCGGGGCGCGGATCCCGTCGCCCGCTGAAAAGGCGAATGCCCGCAGCGATACGCTGGCCGATCTCTCGCGCTTTTATGAGGAAGCGCGCGAATTCTCGCGTTTGATGACGCGAAAATCCGTGGCGTCAGGCAATCGAGACTTCGTGGTTGTCACGGGCGGCGGGCCGGGCGTGATGGAGGCTGGCAACCTTGGCGCGCATCAAGAAGGGGGCGTGTCGATCGGCTTGAACATCGTCTTGCCGCATGAGCAGGCACCCAACCCCTATGTCACGCCGGATCTGGCGTTCAATTTCCACTATTTTGCCATCCGCAAGATGCATTTCCTGATGCGCGCCTGCGCGATCTGCGTCTTTCCCGGTGGTTTCGGGACATTGGACGAATTGTTCGAGACATTGACCCTGATCCAGACCGGGCGGATGCAACGCGTGCCAATGTTGCTGTTCGGGCGAGAATTCTGGGAGCGGATCATCAACTGGGAGGCCCTCGCAGATGCGGGGACGATCAGCCGCGAGGATCTTGACCTGTTCCGCTACGTCGAGAGCGCGGCAGAGGCCGCTGACGTCATCGAAAACTGGGGACCGGCAGAAGCACGGAGCGAAATTCCGGACCGGTGAGCATGAAAAGGAGGAAAGCGTTCGGGGAAAGCCGATTTTACCGACAAGCTCAGCTCTGCTGCGCGGCCTCTTCGATGTCGGCCCGCTCCACCCAGCGGGAGATCACTGCGCGCGCTGCGCCTTCGTCGTAGTTGTCTATGGCCTGACGCAAGTCCTTGAGCGCGGTTGCCATTTCGAACTCGGACAGGAAACTTTCCTGAGCGCGCAGGATCTTGGTATGTGGCGTGGTCAGCATGTCCGAAGAAATCAGGAGTTCCTCATGGAGTTTCTCACCCGGGCGCAGACCGGTAACCTTGATCTCGATGTCACCCTTCGGGTTTTCCTTGTCCCTGACGGTGAAGCCCGCCCCTTCGATCATCTGGCGCGCCAGCTTGTGGATCGGCACCGGCTTGCCCATATCAAGCACAAAGACGTCTCCGCCCCGGGCAAAGGACCCCGCCAGCAGGACAAGGCGCGCGGCCTCCGATATGGTCATGAAATATCGCGTGACCATCGGATCGGTCAGAGTCACGGGGCCACCTCGGGAAATCTGTTCGTCAAACAACGGGATGACCGACCCCGAAGAGCCAAGAACATTGCCAAAGCGCACCATGGAGAAGCGTGTGCCCGGCGTGCGCGCAGCAAGATCCTGCACGGCAAGCTCTGCCAGTCTCTTGGACGCGCCCATGACATTGGTCGGGCGGACGGCCTTGTCCGTCGATACAAGGATGAAACGGTCAACCCCGGCGGCGCGCGCCGCATCTGCAAGGATCTTGGTTCCCAGAACATTGTTGCGCAGTCCGATCAGCACGTTCTGCTCGACCAGCGGCAGGTGCTTGTAGGCGGCAGCGTGCAACACGACCTCGATGTCATGTTCCACGAGCACGTCACGCATCAACTGCGCGTCCAGAACCGAGCCGAGGATCGGCACGATCTGCATCCCGTCGCCGATGTCACGCAGCTCCTTGTCGATATTGTAAAGCGCCAGTTCCGAGTGATCGACCAGCACCACGCAGGCGGGCTTGCAGGCAATCAGCTGCCGGCACAACTCGGATCCGATGGAGCCGCCCGCCCCCGACACCAGGATACGCCGTCCGGAATAGACATGGCTCACGCCCGGCAATTCACGTTCCAGCATGTTGCGGCCCAGCAGATCGTGCAGCGACACTGGGGTAACCTGCCGGCGCATCTCGCTCTGCCCGACCATCGCGGCAAAGGAGGGC
>CAZRZN010000341.1:0-3573 GCA_964604565.1 uncultured Rhodobacterales bacterium | reverse complement strand
CCTGCCGGGGTTCTGGGCCGGCTCCTATGCCGATGTGCGCAAGGACATGCGCGCGCGGTATCCCCGGCATCCCTGGCCGGAAGATCCCCGGAAGGCCGCGCCCACTCTGCGCGCAAAACCAAGAGGCAAGTGATCGCCACAACGCGTGCGATAGGCGCAATCAGATCTTCCTGTTTGGCGACGAGGATGGAATGACGGCAAGAACGGCGATCTTCCCGGTGCCGAAAAGGCGCAGGCGTCGCATCAGGCTTCGGCCACGACCACATCCGTTCCCCAGACCCGGCATTGGCCGTGGAGTTCAGACGGCAAGACCTTGTCGGTAAAGAACATGTCGACGTCGGAGAGGGAGGCAATCTTGGCCGGGGCGCTGCGGGAAAATTTGGTATGGTCGGCGACCAGAAGCGTCGCGCGTGACTGACTCAGAATGGTCTGGCTCACGCTGATTTCCTGAATGTCGTAATCCAGCATGTCCCCATCGCGGTCCAGGGCCGAACAGCCAATGATGGCCATGTCGAACTTGAACTGGCGGATCGTGTCAGCGGCGAGGTTCCCGACCAGACCACCATCGGACCTCCGCAGGTTGCCTCCTGTGAGGATGATCTCGCACTCCTGGTTTGCCACAAGAATATTCGCGACATTCATGTTGTTGGTGACGACCATCAGGTTGCTGTGATGGCGCAACTCGCGCGCCACTGCCTCCGTGCTGGTGCCAATGTTCAGAAAAAGGGAGATGTCGTTGGGAACATGCGCGGCACAGGCGCGGGCCATTGCGGCCTTTCCGGCGGCGTTCATCACGCGGCGTGTTTCATAGCCGATGTTCGTGGTCCCAGACGGCAGCACCGCGCCGCCATGCACACGTTCCAGCCGTCCTGCGTCCGCAAGATCCGTCAAGTCCCGGCGGATGGTCTGAAGAGTGACCCCGAAGTGTTCAGCCAGTCCTTCCACCGTCACCTTACCCTCACGCCGCGCGATTTCAAGAATCTGAGGGTGGCGAAAGGTTTGCGACATCGTTTCAGGTCCAATCCAGTTTTCCGAGGCTCGTGCCCCATGCAGCAGCGCCGATCTGAGCGCACGAGCCTTGCTTTTGGCCTGGCCCGGATCAAGCGCTCTGCCCGCCCGCACATGAAATATAAGACGGTTCGCTTTCGAAGGAAAATGCGAAAAACGAAAACAAACGAAAATTTTTATTGCGAAAGAGCCAGCTCCGCCTCATAAACGTGATGGGAGATATACGGGAGGAGAATCAGTGCCGGACAGCACCGACAATACCGTGACCGATCTGTTCGTCATCGGAGGCGGCATCAATGGATGCGGCATCGCACGGGATGCCGCGGGCCGGGGGCTTTCCGTGAAATTGGCCGAGATGAACGACCTCGCCTCCGCAACATCCTCTGCCTCGACCAAGTTATTCCACGGCGGCCTGAGATACCTTGAATACTTCGAGTTTCGCCTTGTGCGCGAAGCTCTGATCGAACGCGAAGTGTTGCTGAAAGCGATGCCGCATATCAGCTGGCCAATGAGATTTGTTCTTCCATATCATAAAGATATGAGATTTGACTCCGAAACGCCTACATCGCGCCTGCTGGGGTTTGTGATGCCTTGGATGAAAGGGCGCCGCCCCGCGTGGCTGATCCGGTTGGGTCTTTTCCTGTATGATCATCTGGGCGGTCGCAAGATCCTGCCCGGCACGTCCACGGTCGATCTGAACGGCACGCCCGAAGGCAAACCGCTGCAGAGCCGGTTTCGGAAAGCCTATGAATACTCCGACTGCTGGATCGAGGATTCGCGGCTTGTCATACTGAATGCCCGCGATGCAGAAGCCCGCGGCGCACAGATCTTGACGCGCACCAAGGTGCTGTCCGCCGACCGCGAAGGCGACCTTTGGCGAATTGAAACGCAAGATAACGAAAATGGCGAACGCCGCACTCATCATGCCCGCATGCTGGTGAATGCAGGCGGCCCATGGGTCGGGGACATCATCCAGAAACGGGTGCGCATCAATTCCCGCGAGGGGGTGCGCCTTGTCCGTGGCAGCCACATCGTGACGCGCAAGCTGTATGACCACGACAAGTGCTATTTCTTTCAGGGCACCGATGGACGGATCATCTTCGCCATTCCCTATGAGACGGATTTTACCCTGATCGGCACCACAGACGCGGAGCAGGATGATCCCTCTGCCAAACCGGAGTGCAAGCCGGAAGAGCAGAAATACCTGATCGACTTCGCAAATCATTACTTTGCAAAGGACATTCGGGATGAGGATGTCGTCTGGACCTATTCGGGTGTGCGCCCTCTTTATGACGACGGCGCCAGCAGCGCGACGGCAGCCACCCGTGATTACACCCTCAAGGTGGACACAAATGGCGGCGCGCCCCTGCTGAACATATTCGGCGGCAAGATCACCACGTATCGCCGCCTTGCCGAAAGCGCGCTGGAAAAGATATCCGAGCAGTTGCCCGGCGTTTCCGGCCCATGGACTGCGGGCGTCACCCTGCCCGGTGGCGATTTCGAGGTTTCCGGCTTTGACGGATTGGTGGCCGACCTTCAGGCCCGCTTTCCCTTCCTGACCCATTTCTGGGCGCGGCGCCTGGTGCGCGCCTACGGCACCGAGGCACAGGAGATCCTTGGCGACGCCAGCAGTGCGGCGGATCTGGGACAGGACTTCGGGGCCACCCTGACCGCGGCCGAGGTCGATTGGCTGATGCAGAAAGAATACGCCCGGACCGCCGAAGACGTGGTCTGGCGGCGCAACAAGCTGGGGCTGCGGCTGACATCCGGCCAGATCGAGACACTCGACGCGTGGATGGCGAAACATCGTCCATCCATAGGCGCCGCGGCGGAATAAGGAGGAGGATCAGATGACGCTTGAACTCAGAGGCGTGTCAAAGGTCGTTGACGGCAAGACGCATATCTACCCGACGGATCTGACCCTAGAAAAGGGCACGATGAATGTCCTGCTCGGTCCTACCCTGTCCGGCAAGACATCGTTGATGCGGCTGATGGCGGGTCTGGACGTTCCGGCCAGCGGTCAGGTGCTTTGGCAAGGCACGGATGTAACGGGTATGCGCGTGCAGGATCGCAAGGTTGCCATGGTCTACCAACAGTTCATCAACTACCCCTCGATGTCGGTATATGAGAATATCGCCTCGCCGATGAAGCTGCTCGGCGTGGACAAGGCCGAAATCGACCGCCGTGTGCGCGAGACAGCCGATCTGATGCAGCTTACTCCGATGCTGGAACGCAAGCCGCTGGAGCTTTCGGGCGGGCAGCAGCAGCGCTGTGCTCTGGCGCGTGCCTTGGTCAAGAACGCAGGGTTGGTCCTGCTGGATGAACCGCTGGCCAATCTGGATTACAAACTGCGCGAGGAACTGCGCGTCGAGATCCCCAAGATATTCGAGGCGTCCGGGGCGATCTTTGTCTATGCCACGACCGAACCGGAAGAGGCCTTGCTGCTGGGCGGAAACACCGCGACCCTCTGGGAGGGACGGGTGACGCAGGTCGGGCTCACGCCAGAGGTTTACCGTCAACCGGTGGATGCCACCACTGCGCGGGTTTTTTCGGACCCGCCGATGA
>CAZRZN010000340.1:0-3614 GCA_964604565.1 uncultured Rhodobacterales bacterium | reverse complement strand
CCTTGGCGCAATGCGCGCCGAGGTTGAAGGGGCTGTCCCAGCCGGGCTCCTGCCCGACCCAGACACCATCGGACACTTCGGCAATCACGGTGCAGCCGACCGAACAATGTGTGCAGACGGATTTCTTCAGATCCACGGCGCCAAGCCCGGCCGCGCTTGCGGCGCTGGCCTGTTGGACGGTGCCGCCGGTTGCCGCGATCGCGGCGATGCCGCCAATGGCCAGACCGGAACCGCGCAGAAAGGCGCGGCGATCAACCGAGGCATGGGCCGCCTCGGACAGGATACTTGTCCGCTGGGGGCGTCGCGCAACCCCGTTGGTCTTTTTCCTCAACATGGTTTTCTCTCCCTTGCTCGCACCGCCCTTCCGGGCATCGCTTGCTTGGCTATCTCGGTGGCCTTTGGCGGTCGGGCGTCACGCAACCAGTTGCCTTTGGCCGTGAAGCTTTGTCCGGCGACTGCCGGGCGCAGCGGGGCGCGGTGTCAGAACCGGGCGCTGTCGTAATAGGCGCGGGTGTGCGCGGTATCCTGCATCTTGTCAGATGCGAGGTCCGGTGCCGCAGGCCCGGCTTCGGCCTGTGTGCCGGTGGCCAGGGCCACGGCGGCCGCGGGCGCCGACACTGTGGCCAGCTTCAGGAAATTCCGGCGCGAGCCTTTGGTTTCCTCGGTCATGAAAGCCTCTCCCTTCATGGTGGCCGACGGATGATCCGGTCGGCCGGTTCCGGCAGTTACCTGCCGCTCGACAGGGGCGCAGGCCCCGGTGATTGTCTCGCTCACGTGCCGCTCATGCGGAACGCTTCGGCCTCGATCTCCATGAACAGCCGCCCGACGGTGCCGACGGGCGCATAGAACAGCGAGTTCTTCGCGCCTTCGAGGTCGGTGAAGAAATGCGCAGCCCAGGGGCCGATGTGTTTGTTGAAAAACGCCTTTTGCGACTCCAAAGAGGCCGGCGGACCAAATCGGCCGACGATCACGGCACCCATCATCTCCATCAGGCTGGCGATGTTGTCTTCGGGTTCGAACACCGTGTCGGCGCGTTCCAGCCCCTGCCGCCGCATGTCCTGACGCAGCAGCGCCAGCGGCTTTTCGTTGAGAAAGCCGGTCAGGTAATAGGAGGCATAGGGCAGCAGTTCGCCCCGGCCCAGACCGATGAACAGACTGTTGTATTCCCGTGTCACGGCCTTTGGGTTCGCCACCTTGGCAAGCTTGGCCAGCGTGCCGATGGCCTGTCCCATCTCGGTGTCGTCACCGGTCAGGCCCGCCGTCTGCGACAACAGCATATCGTCCGGCGGACCGGCCAGCAGCAGCCCGATGAAATTGTAGAGATCCGCGCGCAGGCGGTCCTCTTCGGCGATCGGCTGGGGTTTTGTCGCGGTGGTCATCTCGTCCTTTTCCGTCATGTCGCGGTCTCGAAGCGAAAGCGCATCCTGCGCGCGCCGGCGCCGGTTTCTTGTGGTTGCGGCGGTTCCGCAGCGTGGGCCTCCGCGCCGGTGTCTTCGGCTTGATCGTCCGCCGCGACGGCTCCGGGCTCATCAGGCGCCACAGCCTCGGCCGGATCCACCCCGGTCTGCGCGTCACAAAGGGCCTGCCCCTGTTCTTCATCGCGCTCCTGCGCCAGAGCGACGGCCCTTGCACGGGCGCGGGCTTCTGCCTCTTCGGCCTCCACGGCCTTGTCGAACATCCCCTTGCCCACCTTGTAGAGCGTCTGGAGGTTTTCGACGACCAGCGCCGCGTCGGTGTAATCCTCGCCGTAATCCACGAGGCCGTCGACATTCGCCAGCACCGGGTTCAGGCGCCACAACCGGCGCAGCGCCCGGGTCTTGAGCCGTTGCGGCAACGCAGACTTCAACAAAGCCTGCACCTGATCCGGCGTGTCCATGTCCTCCGGTGCGGGCAGATCAAGCTCCGCCAGCAGGTCGGCGTCGGAACGGTCTGCAAGGCGCGCCTCCTCCTCGGCGCGATCCTCGGCGGCACGATCACGGATCTCGCCCTCGGTCTCTGCGGCGACCGCCGCGCGGCGCCGCGACCAGAAATCCCCCGACCGGTTCATTGCATCCGCCTGCGCTGCCGGGCGGGCGACGCATAGACATCCGCCATCTTGCCGATGCGCGCATCGCCGATGCCGTCCTGCGTCAGGTCCACCCGCTGCTTGTCACGCTTGCGCTTGATGAAGGTTTCCTCTTCGTGGAATTCCTCCACGAAGGCCGCCACCCAGGACAGCAGTGCGGGGGGCATTGGCACCTTTTCGATGATCTCTTCGCCGCTGTCGGCGTAATCCTGCGCCTGGTAGGGCGAGGCCGTCACCAGCAGCACATCCAGCGGGCAGTCGCCCTCGGCATCCTCGCGCATGATGACATAGACACTGGGGGTCTTGGTCTGGAGCTCATGCAGGTAGGCATCGGTCTCTGCCCCGTGCAGTTCCAGCGTCAGGGTTGCGGCATGATATTCCACCGCCGCGCCCTCGCGCCGCAATTCGCGCCAATCGGCAGGTCCGGCGCCCGGCAGGACCGCCGCGGCAGTCCAGGTCCAATCGGCCCAGCGCGTCACACCCGGAGCCCGGCGCAAGACGATGCCAAGCGGAAATGTCCGATAGAGTTTCGGATTGTGGATCACGACCTTCCTCCCAAGGCTATCTAGCAATGCGAAGACCCCGCAGCGGAAGCACAAATCGGTATCCAATGGTATTCAGCCCCCTATCCGGACATTTTGACCTGCTCCGCCAAGGCCACCCCGGCACAATGGACGAATTGTCCAATCCGACACTTTTGCTCGGAAAAGCGGCGATTTGAAAACTGGCGAATCAGCAGGCCCGCTGCACGGGCTGGGGCGGACCTCCCGGCACATCCACGCCCGGCGCGCAGATGCGATAGGCGGTTGTCGCGGCATTCGAATCATGCCTAGCTATGGTCCGCGGCGCGCAAGCGAGAACCGTCGGAACGGCGCCCGAGGAAAGAGTAAAACCATGGCCAAATCTTTGATAACATGTGATTGTCTGGGAACGCAGTCGATTGACACGGCCGCCCTTTCAGCGACCACGGGCCTCGACGTGCGGCGCGCCTGTTCGGCACTCTGCACCACCCAGATCGACCGCGCGGCGGCAGCCTTGCAGGAGGGCGACGCGATTTTTTGCTGCACGCAGGAAACGCGCGTGTTCGAGGATTTGGCCGCGGAACTGGACACCCCTGCCCCGGCTGTGCTTGACCTGCGCGACAGGGCCGGATGGACCGCAGACAGCGGGTCCAATCTGGCCAAAATGTCCGCCCTGATCGCAGAGGCCCAGTTGCCCGCCGCACCGGAAAAGACGCTGGATGTGCTGTCCGAGGGCCTTTGCCTCATCCTCGGCGCGCCGGAGGTGGCCTTGCCCGCCGCCGAACAGCTGGCGCCGCATCTCGCCGTCACGGTGCTGCTGCCGGAGGGCGCTGATCTGCCCGATACACGCGCCTATGACGTGGTGACCGGGCGGCTGCGCCGTGCCTCCGGTGCCCTGGGCCAGTTCACGGTGGTGATCGACGGCCTGCGGCAGGTGGAACCCGGCGGGCGTGGCGCGCGGACGCTGACCCCGCCGCAGGATGGCGGCCTGTCGGACTGCGACATCCTGCTGGATCTGCGGGGTGACA
>CAZRZN010000339.1:0-3649 GCA_964604565.1 uncultured Rhodobacterales bacterium | reverse complement strand
TCGCGGCATATGTGGCGGCAGCCTCGTCGGGGGTAAGGGCCCTCGGGATGGCCGTTGTCGGGACCGCCAGCGGGGAGGGCGCCGAATCGGTCAGGTCGGCGGAGGTGTCGAATGTTGCGAGTTGCACGCCTGTATCGGGCCGCGCCACCGGGCGGGCCGAGGTCTGTGGCGCGATCGACGCATCTGCCGCGCGGGGGACCGCCGCGTCACCCGTCTCGGTGATCCTCGGTGTGTCGCCGTCCGGCAGCGCCGCAACCGCGCTTTCGGGGGTGTCGCCCCGGAACATCCGCGCAAGGCCTTCGTCAAGGAACACCGAGGCCCAGGCGGCAATGCCCGCCAAAAACAGCAAGAGAACCGCGCTCAGCATAAGGCCGAGGAACGGAGGCTTGCCGCCGACCCGGTCGTTCCCGCGGGCGCCGAAAACGGTCATGCGGTCGCGTTCATTCTTCGGATCGAACTTTGGGTCCTTGGCGGGCACGGCTTTGGCGCGTGACGGGACCGACCCATCGGCCGGCAGACCTGCGCGCGGTGTCCGCAGCGCCGCCAGACGCGCGAGCGCGTTGGGCCTTGGCGCCGTTTTTTGTCCGATGTCCTTCTGACGCGCCGCAGCAGGCGGGGCGAACAGATCGTCGTCCTTGGGTTCCGGCGGTGGCGCCGCGGCAAGCGCGGCCGCGCGGGCCGCTGCCATGGGCGGCGGCGTCTTGACGTCGGGCTTTTTGGGCGCCTTCGGGGGAATGGTCTTGGGTGCCGTCACCGGCGGCGACTTTGACCGGGCAGGCGCCTTGCCCTTCAAAGGGGGAGACGCCTTCGCCGTGCTGTCGGGCGGTTGTTTTTCCGCACGGGCCTGCGCCGCTTTTTCCGTGGCCTTGCGCTCTGCCTCATCGGCCGCGGCGGAGGCCTTTGCCAGCAGCGCGGGCGTGGATGGATTGGCAAAGAACCCGGTTGGCTGCTTTGGGGCCGCCGGATCGGTCCTGCCGGAAGATTGATCCGCATCGGCTTTCGGGGCGACGGGCGTGATGCGCGCGCGCGAAAGCTCCGGCGCGGTCATCCTTGGCCCGTCGCCGGCAGGATCTGTCAGTTTCGGCGCGCGCGTCGATGAGAACGCGATCGGTGTGCTGAACGCGCTGTCCTGCTCCGCGTCTTCGTCGCTTGCGGAGAGCTGTGCGGGCGGGCGCGGCCCCGTGTCGGCAGGGACCGACGCTTGTTTCTCGGGCACTTTTGCGGTCCCGGCCGACCGGAAGGCCATGGGGGTGCCCCTCTCCGTCGAAGCCGCGTCCGCCGAATCCGCTGCCGCAGGCTTGGAAGCTGGCGTCGGCGCGGGCGGTCTTGCCGCTTCGCCCGTATGTGCCAGGCGGCCTGAGGTGTCAGCCCCTGCATCCGCCTTGGCGGGCTGTGCGGGCGCTGCCGGTTTGACTTCCGGCGGGGGCAGCGGCGTCAGGGCGGCATCGTCCGCGGCGACGATCTCGATCCGGCGGGGCGGGCGCGACACGGCCCGGGTCCAGCCTTTTGCCTTGCCAAAGAACACTGCGCCGTCAAAGGCGCCGGGCGCAGCCTGCGCGATAAAGCAGACGGGTTCGAATCCATGCTCCCGCGCGAAGGTCTGTGCCTCGTCCAGAGTTTCGATCGCAACGGCCGCGATCTGCAGGCGTCCGCCGCTGACCACGTGATCGAACTTCAACTGCGTCACGGGATAGGGGGTCGCCCCATCCAGCGCGGCCCGTATCGCGACCTCGCGCGTGGCCGCATCGCCGCCCATGTCCGGCTGATCCAGATAGCGGATCTGTTCATTGGGAATCAGCAGCGCGACCTGCGCCCCGGTGGGATCCAGGCTTTCGGCCCTGTCGCGCAAGGCGATCACGGCGGAATCCAGATCGTCGTGGTCCAGTGCGACCTCATCGATCCGGGCCCAGCGTGGGCCCATCCGACGCAGCAGCGAGATGCCTTCAAAGGAAAGTGAGAGCGCAAAATTGGGTATCATGAGCACGTCTTACCAGTCTTGCCATGGCGGAGGGAGTCGTATCGCCATGTCTTGAATATATAGGGCAACTCTTTGCCGAAGAAAAGAAAGCAGCCTCTCCGGCCTTGCCGATCACACGGCGGTAGGCGACATTCAGCGCCTCATTGGACATATTGTGAGGCTTGCAATGCGAATCCTGATATTTCTTTTCGCCATCTGTCTCGGCCTGCCGAGTGTCGCGCAGGCACAGGGCGGCATGACCGTCGCCGGAGAAGCCCGGGTGGCCGTCGTGCCGGATATGGCGTCGGTCTCGCTCGGTGCGGTTGGGCGCGGCGAAACGGCGGCGGAGGCGATGAATGCGACGTCGGTCGCGGTCAACGCGATTCTCTCCCGGCTGGAGTCGCTGGGCATCGCCCCGCAGGACATCATGACCACGCAACTTCAGCTGAGCGAGGAGACACGCTGGGACAACGCGCGGAATCAGGACGTCTTTCTTGGCTATATCGCGCGGAATTCCGTTCAGGTCCGTGTGCGGGACCTCGAGCGCCTGAGCGGCCTTATGGCCGCGGTTCTGGATGATGGCGCCAATCGGCTGCAAAATCTCAGCTTTGGCCTGCAAAACCCCCGCGAGGCGGAAAACGAGGCCCGGCGCCGCGCGGTGGCCGATGCGATGGAAAAGGCCGCCCTTTACGCGGAGGCGGCCGGGGTCACGCTGGGCGACGTCGTTTCCCTGCGCGACACCGCCGAACCCATCGTGCGGTCGCGCGCCGGGGCGGAGGCCCGGATGATGGCGGAACCCGTCGTGATGGATGTCCCGGTCGCCGCCGGAGAGATCGAAGTGCGCGCGGAGGTCACGATGGTCTTTGACATCGGTGAATGAACGGCCGCCAAGACCCTGCGCAGGGCGGTCGACCCGCCCTGCGATCCTTCGGTCAGATCACGATCCGGCCTTTTGCAACGCCTGATCGAGATCGGCGATCAGGTCGTCCGCATCCTCGATCCCGATAGAGATGCGCACCACGTTGGGGGCGGCGCCCGCGGCCGCTTGCTGGTCCTCTGTCAACTGGCGGTGGGTCGTCGAGGCGGAATGGATCACCAGACTGCGCGTGTCGCCCAGGTTCGCCACATGGCTGAAGATTTCGAGCGCATCGACGAATTTCACGCAGGCGTCGTAGCCACCCTTCAGCGCCACGGTGAACAGGCCGCCTGCGCCCTTGGGGCAGATCCGCGCGACGCGATCCTTGTAGGGCGAAGAGGGAAGGCCCGCGTAGGTGACCCCCTCGACCGCGTCGTGGTTTTCCAGCCAGGATGAAACCTTCATGGCGTTTTCCACATGGCGCTGCATCCGCAGCGACAGCGTTTCGATGCCCATCAGCGTGTAATGCGCCGCCTGCGGATTCAGCGTCATGCCAAGGTCGCGCAACCCGATGGCGATACCGTGAAAGGTAAAGGCCAGCGGCCCGAAGGTCTCATGGAATTTCAACCCGTGATAGGCCGGTTCCGGTTGCGAGAGAGAGGGGAACTTGTCGCTGGCGGACCAGTCGAACTTGCCCGAATCAACCACCACACCGCCAGTGACCGTGCCGTTGCCGGTCAGGAATTTCGTCATCGAATGCACCACGAGCGTGGCGCCGTGTTCGATCGGGCGGCACAGATACGGCGTGGCCGAGGTGTTGTCGACGATCAGCGGCA
>CAZRZN010000338.1:0-3758 GCA_964604565.1 uncultured Rhodobacterales bacterium | reverse complement strand
AACAAATACGGCAGGGACAGCACCGGGGCGCCAATGGCACTCCGATACCCGACGCGATTACTCCAGCGCGCTCATCACGGCGGATTTGGCGTCGCCGCCGTCCAGCGTGGTCACACCGTCCAGCCAGCCGTCCAGCACCGAGACATTGTCCTGAAGCCATGCCATTGCCGCATCGCTTGGGTCTTCGCCATCATCAAGGATGGAGGCCATGATCTTGTTTTCCATGGCCAGAGTGAATTCGAGGTTGTTCAGCAGCTTGCCGACGTTGGGACATTCCTCAACGTAGCCCGCGCGGGTGTTGGTGTAGACAGTCGCGCCGCCCAGATCCGGCCCGAAATAATCGTCGCCGCCGGTCAGGTAGGTCAGGTCGTAGTTCGCGTTCATCGGGTGCGGCTCCCACGCCAGAAAGACGACGGGCTCATCCCGCTGCACCGCACGGCCAACCTGCGCCAGCATCCCCTGTTCCGAGCTTTCCTTGACCTCGAATTCTTCGAGACCGAAAGCATTGGAATCGATCATGTCGATGATCAGGCGGTTGCCGTCATTGCCCGGCTCGATCCCGTAGATGGTTTCGTCCAGGGCATCGGCGTTGGCCGCGATGTCCGAAAAATCCTTTATGCCCATGGACGCACCGACGGCATTCGTGGCCAGCGTGTATTTCGCCCCGTTCAGGTTGGCACGGACGGTTTCGACAGTGCCCGCCTCGCGGTAGGGGGCGATATCGGCCTCCATCGTCGGCATCCAGTTGCCGAGAAACACATCAATATCGCCCGCCGCCATGGAGGTATAGGTGACAGGCACGGAAAGCACCTTGATATCGGTATCATAGCCCAGCGCGTCCAGCACCAGCGTGGTGGTCGCCGTGGTGGCGGTGATATCGGTCCAACCCACATCAGAGAAAATGACGGTTTCGCAGTCCGCCATCGCGGTCCCCGCCACAAGGCTCAGGGCGAGGGCGGAGGTAAGTGTCTTTGTCATGTCGGTCTCCCTTGTTTATTGGTCGCTAATAGAACGCTGATCGGCCACTACATGCAACCAATTGGAGGGTGCGGATCATCTGTTGGCCATGGGCACACCGCCTATCGCCCTTGAACTGCGCATGTGCCATCCTTTGCTCAGGACAACGGGAGACAGCGTCATGGCGGAACTGGAACGGCGTATCGCGCAAGGCAGAGGCGAAGAAATCGCCGATACGGTTCTGCGCGGCGGACGTATTTTCGACCTCATGACAGGCGCATTTCTGGACGGCGACGTGGCCATCTGCGGCGACACGATCGTCGGCATCATGGCCGACTACGAAGGGCGGGAGGTGATCGACGTGAGCGGGTCCATCCTCGTGCCCGGTTTTATCGACACACATCTGCATATCGAATCTTCGCTTGTGACACCGTTCGAGTTCGACCGCTGCGTCTGTCCGCGCGGCGTGACGACCGCGATCTGCGATCCTCATGAGATCGCGAATGTGATTGGCGCGGACGGCGTGCGGTATTTTCAGGACGCCAGCCGCCATACGCTGATGGATCTCAAGGTGCAGCTGAGTTCCTGCGTGCCTTCGACCCACATGGAGACGGCAGGCGCAGCTTTGACAGCTGCGGATATCGCGGATCTGACGGGGCATCCGTCGGGATTGGGGCTCGCGGAATTCATGAACTTCCCCGGCGTGATTCACCGCGATCCGGGCTGCATGGAAAAACTTCGGCTGTTCGAGGGCGGGCATGTGGACGGCCACTGCCCGCTGCTCTCGGGCACCGATCTGAACGCCTATGTGGCCGCCGGCATCCGAACCGAACATGAAGCGACCAGCGCCGACGAAGCGCTGGAAAAACTGCGCAAAGGCATGCGCGTGCTGATCCGGGAGGGGTCGGTGTCAAAGGATCTACATGCGCTTCAGCCGCTTCTGGATGAGCGGACGGCACCCTACATGTGCCTGTGCACGGACGACCGAAATCCGCTGGACATCGGCGAACACGGGCATCTGGATTACATGATCCGCGAATTGATCCGCCTTGGCTCACCCGCTCTGGCGGTCTACCGTGCAGCGAGTCTGTCGGCCGCCGAGGCCTTTGGCCTGAAGGACCGCGGGATGATCGCGCCGGGGAAGCGGGCCGATATCGTGGCGGTCGGCACATTGGAAGCCTGCGATGCGCGGATGGTCATGGCCGGCGGGGTCGTCGTGTCAGAGGCGGGCTTTGCCGCGCGTCCGACCATACCGCCGGTGGGACGCCATTCGGTCAACGCGCCCCGGGTTCGGCCAGAGGATTTCCGGGCACGCGCGAACCGCGTCGAAACCGACGTGATCGGCATTCGGGAGGGGCAGATCCTGACCGACCACCTGCACGAGACCGTGGACATCGTCGATGGCGACAAACCGCCCGATGCGGGGCGCGATCTGGTGCGGATCGCCGTGATCGAACGGCATGGCAAAAACGGCAATATCGCGACGGGTTTCGTCCGCGGTTTCGGAATGCGAGCCGGGGCGATCGCCTCGACAGTCTGTCACGATCATCACAACATCGTCTGCGTTGGAATGGACTATGCGGACATGGCGCTTGCTGCGAACCGTCTGTCGGAGATCGAGGGCGGCTTTGTCGTGGTGAAGGATGGGAACGTTCTGGCGGAATTGCCGCTGCCAGTGGCGGGGCTGATGTCGCTGGCCCCTTTCGAAGCGGTGCGCGATCGATTGACGGAGCTGCGCGCAGCCGCAAAGTCGCTCGGCGTGGCGCTCGAGGAACCTTTCCTCCAACTTGCTTTTCTGGCGCTGCCGGTGATCCCAGCGCTGAAGATCACCGACCGGGGCATGGTGGATGTGACCAAGTTCGAGATCATCGGCTGACAACCGTGCCGCTCTTTCTGGGCCTGCGCCTCTCTGAGAGGTCGACAAAATTCAGAGATCGATGCCCTGTCGCGCCCAGGCGCGGCGGACCGGCTCAAGGCCAATGACGCCCCCGAAACGCGATCCGGGAGGGCGGACCGGCAATCTCCCAGTTTCAGGCCATGTTTCGCGCCGTCCTGTTCCACCGGGGGAATGCTGCCACGGATTGAAGTCGGAATGTCGTGGGCGACGGGACACAACACGTAGCAAGGCTGTCGGAGCCACCGGATAGGGCCGTCTTGGTCCCGTCGGATCAGAGGCCGCAAGGCGGCCGCTTTTTCAAAGCCTGTTCAATAGCTCCGGTGTCGGCCAGGCATCCGCAGGCATCCCCAATTCGCGCTGCACGTCCCGCACCGCACCGCGTGTCCCCGCGCCCAGAATGCCATCGATATCGCCCACGTCATAGCCGCGCGCCGCAAGCCGGGTTTGCAGCAGCTTCATCTCATCTCCCGACAGTCCAGGGTCGGGATTCCCGGCGTCGTAGACAGGTGCCCCTTCCAGCCGGGTTCCGAAGTAAGCCGCCGTCAGAACATAGGTAAAGCTCTGGTTCCATTCGAAATAAACGCTGAAGTTCGGGTAGGCGATGAAAGCCGGTCCCTTGCGCCCTTGCGGAATGATGATCGATGCCGGCAACCGCCCATCGTCTAGCGGTCCGGACCGGCCGCGCACACCCAGTTGCTCCCATTCCGCCACCGTCTTGGTGGCGTGCAGCCCGGTGTCATACCAATCCAGATTCTCCGGCAGCTCCACCTCCTGCAACCATGGCTCGTTCGGACGCCAGCCCAGATGCGACAACATCTTTGCACCCGACAACAGCGCATCCGGCGCCGATGTCTTGAGCGTCACATGCCCATCGCCGTCACCGTCCACGCCGTTTTCAAGGATG
>CAZRZN010000337.1:0-3779 GCA_964604565.1 uncultured Rhodobacterales bacterium | reverse complement strand
AGCTGTCCCAGTTCATGGACCAGACCAACCCGCTGTCCGAGGTTACGCACAAGCGTCGCCTTTCGGCGCTTGGACCGGGCGGCCTAACGCGCGAGCGCGCGGGCTTCGAGGTGCGCGACGTGCACCCCACCCACTACGGCCGCATGTGCCCGATCGAAACGCCGGAAGGCCCGAACATCGGCCTGATCAACTCGCTTGCGACCTTTGCCCGCGTGAATAAATACGGCTTCATCGAGACGCCGTATCGCGTGGTCAAGGACCGTATGGTCACCGATGAGGTGCACTATATGTCCGCGACAGAGGAAATGCGCCACACGGTGGCGCAAGCCAATGCGTCGCTGGATGACAATGGCCGGTTCAACAACGATCTCGTGTCGACGCGGAAATCGGGCGACTACACGCTGTCCCCCTCCGACAACGTGGATCTGATCGACGTGTCGCCGAAGCAGCTGGTGTCGGTTGCGGCCTCGCTCATCCCGTTCCTTGAGAACGACGACGCGAACCGCGCTCTCATGGGGTCCAACATGCAGCGGCAGGCCGTGCCCACGCTGCGGTCCGAGGCGCCGCTGGTCGGCACCGGGATCGAGGAAGTCGTGGCGCGGGATTCCGGCGCGGCGGTGCTGGCCAAGCGGGCCGGGATCATCGACCAGGTGGATGCGCAGCGGATCGTGATCCGGGCCACAGAGGATCTCGAACCCGGCGATCCGGGCGTTGACATCTACCGTATGCGCAAGTTCCAGCGGTCGAACCAGAACACCTGTATCAACCAGCGTCCGCTGGTGCGGGTGGGCCAGCAGATCAGCAAGTCGGAGGTCATCGCGGATGGTCCCTCGACCGATATCGGCGAACTGGCTCTGGGCAAGAACGTGATCGTCGCCTTCATGCCTTGGAACGGTTACAACTATGAAGACTCGATCCTGATTTCCGAGCGGATTGCGCGGGATGACGTGTTCACCTCTGTCCACATCGAGGAATTCGAAGTGGCGGCGCGCGACACCAAGCTCGGACCCGAGGAAATCACCCGCGACATCCCGAATGTTGGCGAGGAAGCCCTGCGGAACCTCGACGAGGCTGGCATCGTCTATATCGGTGCCGACGTCGAGCCGGGCGATATTCTGGTGGGCAAGATCACGCCCAAGGGCGAAAGCCCGATGACCCCGGAAGAAAAGCTGCTGCGCGCGATCTTTGGTGAAAAGGCATCTGACGTGCGGGACACGTCGCTGCGGGTGAAGCCGGGCGATTACGGCACGGTTGTCGAAGTCCGGGTTTTCAACCGCCACGGTGTAGAAAAGGACGAACGTGCCCTTCAGATCGAGCGGGAAGAGATCGAACAACTCGCGCGCGACCGCGACGACGAGATGGCGATCCTCGACCGCAACATCTATGCCCGTCTCAAGACCATGATCCTTGGCAAGATCGCCGTGAAGGGCCCCAGAGGCACCCGCGCGAATTCGGAAATCACCGAAGAGCTGCTGTCGACGCTGACCCGCGGTCAGTGGTGGCAACTGGCCCTTGGCGAAGAAGAAGACGCCAAGATCATGGAGGCCCTGCACGACCAGTATGAGGCGCAGAAGCGCGCGCTTGACGCGCGGTTCGAGGACAAGGTCGAAAAGGTCCGTCGTGGCGACGATCTGCCCCCCGGCGTGATGAAGATGTGCAAGGTTTTCATCGCGGTGAAGCGCAAGCTCCAGCCGGGCGACAAGATGGCGGGCCGTCACGGGAACAAGGGCGTGGTCAGCCGCGTGGTGCCGATGGAGGACATGCCGTTCCTCGCGGACGGGACGCCGGTCGATTTCTGCCTCAACCCGCTGGGCGTTCCGTCGCGCATGAACGTCGGTCAGATCCTCGAGACGCATATGGGCTGGGCGGCCCGTGCCCTCGGGATCAAGGTCGACGAGGCGCTGCAGGAATATCGCCGGTCGGGTGACATGACCCCGGTGCGCGAAGCCCTGCGGATCGCCTATGGCGACGAGGTCTACGAAGAGGGTCTTGCGCCCATGGACGAAGACCTGTTGCTCGAGGCAGCCTCGAACGTCCGGACAGGTGTGCCGATTGCGACGCCCGTTTTCGACGGTGCCAAGGAGGCGGATGTGAACGATGCGCTGACGCGTGCCGGTTTCGATCAGAGCGGCCAGTCCGATCTGTTCGACGGACGGACGGGCGAACAGTTCAGCCGTCAGGTGACGGTGGGTGTCAAATACCTGCTGAAGCTGCACCACCTCGTCGACGACAAGATCCATGCGCGTTCGACCGGCCCCTACAGCCTCGTGACCCAGCAGCCGCTGGGCGGCAAGGCGCAGTTTGGCGGTCAGCGCTTCGGCGAGATGGAGGTCTGGGCGCTGGAAGCCTACGGCGCCGCCTATACCCTTCAGGAAATGCTGACGGTGAAATCGGACGACGTGGCAGGCCGGACAAAGGTCTACGAGTCGATCGTCAAGGGCGAGGACAATTTCGAGGCCGGCGTGCCGGAATCGTTCAACGTTCTGGTCAAGGAGGTCCGGGGACTGGGCCTCAACATGGAACTCCTGGATGCGGAGGAGGACGAGGAGTGACAGCCACCGCGCTTGTCACCCATCGCCGGCGCGCCTGTCGCGCCGGTGCCTCCACCGCACCCTCTGACACGATGAGGAACGAATGAACCAGGAACTGACAAACAACCCGTTCAACCCCGTTGCACCGGTCAAGACATTCGACGAGATCAAGGTCTCTCTGGCCTCGCCAGAGCGGATCCTGTCGTGGTCCTTCGGCGAGATCAAGAAGCCCGAAACGATCAACTACCGCACGTTCAAGCCCGAGCGCGACGGCCTGTTCTGCGCGCGCATCTTCGGTCCGATCAAGGACTACGAATGCCTGTGCGGCAAATACAAGCGGATGAAGTATCGCGGCGTCGTCTGCGAGAAATGCGGCGTCGAAGTCACGCTGCAAAAGGTCCGCCGCGAGCGGATGGGCCATATCGAACTGGCCGCGCCCTGCGCCCATATCTGGTTTCTCAAGTCGCTGCCCTCGCGCATCGGCCTGATGCTGGACATGACACTGCGCGATCTGGAGCGGGTTCTGTATTTCGAGAACTACGTCGTGATCGAGCCGGGTCTGACCGACCTCAACTACGGTCAGATGATGACCGAGGAAGAGTTCAACGACGCGCAGGATGCCTATGGCATGGACGCCTTCACCGCCAATATCGGCGCCGAGGCGATCCGTGAAATGCTGGCCGCCATAGACCTGGAGGCCGAGGCGGAAACCCTGCGCGCGGACCTCAAGGAAGCGACCGGCGAACTCAAGCCCAAGAAGATCATCAAGCGCCTGAAGGTGGTTGAATCCTTCCTCGAGTCCGGCAACCGCCCGGAATGGATGATCCTGACCGTGATCCCGGTCATTCCGCCGGAACTGCGCCCTCTGGTCCCGCTGGACGGGGGCCGTTTCGCGACCTCCGACCTCAACGATCTCTATCGCCGGGTGATCAACCGCAACAACCGCCTCAAGCGGCTGATCGAGCTGCGCGCGCCCGACATCATCGTGCGCAACGAAAAGCGGATGTTGCAGGAATCGGTCGATGCGCTGTTTGACAATGGCCGTCGCGGCCGGGTCATCACCGGTGCCAACAAGCGCCCGCTCAAGTCGCTCTCGGACATGCTCAAGGGCAAGCAGGGCCGCTTCCGCCAGAACCTTCTGGGCAAGCGCGTCGACTTCTCCGGCCGTTCGGTGATCGTGACCGGCCCGGAGCTGAAGCTGCACCAATGTGGCCTGCCGAAAAAGATGGCGTTGGAACTGTTCAAGCC
>CAZRZN010000336.1:0-3859 GCA_964604565.1 uncultured Rhodobacterales bacterium | reverse complement strand
CGCCGTCCCGATGGCGGGGGGCCTGTCTGCGATCTGTTCGATTAAGGGAGGCATGCACGAAATTCATCGTCCATGCCTTTTCCAATCTTGACCTTACAGGAAGATCGGCAGTCTGCGTGGACGACACGATGTAGTCCGCCCAAGCGGACCTGCCCGGATGCATCAAGTCACGTCCCCGAAGGACGCCGAGATGATCCGATGCCATGCGGGCAGTTTGCCGCGCATTTTCCAATCAGCCACCTGTCCACCGCGCCGTCAATTTTCGATGAAAAAACGCGCCCAATAAAAGGGCGCGTTTCCACAACTGACGTGCGGGAAAAATCAGGCGGCTTCGGCTTGCTGGGCGGCGTTGCGCCGCTCACTCTCTTCACGCGACAATGCGACAGAGGTGCGCACACCCTTGCCAACAAAATCCATCAGACCGGACACGACACGTTCGTTCGGGTCGATCCCGGCACAACTCAGCACTTCGCGTCCATCGCGCGAGCGGGCCCAGCGGGCGATCTGTTCCGGACCGTTGCCATACTTCTTGTCGTCGGCAATGGCGTCGTCCAATGCGGCCAGAACCACGGCGGCAAAAAGCTTGCGTGCGCGGTTACCTTGCTCTGCGTTGAAAGCGGTGCTGTCAACGAAATCCTTCATGTTGCGACCTTTGATTATTGCTCTTGTGTTTTTCGGCGTCCCGCGGGTTATGGCGCATTCAGTTCGATTCGACCACCCCGATAATGCATAGCACCTATGCGCTATGGGCATATCACGCTGCGCATGCAGCACGACATATCGTTGTCTTGCACCACACCCCAATGCAATATATAGCGCCGGTCAAATTATCATCAACCTTTAGACGTGGTTTCGACACATGCCCAAGATCAACGGAAACGAAATCCGCCCCGGCAACGTGCTGGAGCATAACGATGGCCTCTGGGTCGCCGTGAAGGTTGACCATGTGAAGCCCGGCAAAGGCGGCGCATTTGCCCAGGTCGAAATGAAAAATCTGCGCAACGGATCAAAACTGAACGAGCGTTTCCGCAGCGCCGACAAGGTTGAGCGCGTGCGCCTCGAACAAAAGGACATGCAGTTCCTCTACGAGGATGCCGGCCAATTGATCTTTATGGACACGGAAACCTATGATCAGGTGCAGCTCGCGGCGGAAATCCTTGGAGAGCGGCGCCCTTTCCTTCAGGACGGCATGACCATCGTCGTGGAGTTTTACGATACCGAGGCGCTCAACGCGACCCTGCCGCAGAAGGTCGTGTGCAAGATCGTCGAGACGGAGCCGGTGGTCAAAGGTCAGACCGCAGCCAACAGCTTCAAGCCCGCAATCCTCGAAAACGGCGTCCGTGTTTCCGTGCCCCCGTTTGTGGGTCAGGATGAGAACATCGTCGTCAATACCGAAACCATGGAATACGCCGAACGCGCCTGATCCCTGACACGCGGCGTTTCATGTTTGGTCGCCCAGCCCTGCGGACAATGGGCCGCGTTCGCCACTGCCGCGGGATAGTCAACAGCCGGGCGCCAAATCTGCCGGGGCAGGTCGTTTTGGTTGGTGATCGCCCCGGCGCGGGTTGAAAGGCCGGGGCGCCAAAGACATCCACGTGTCCGCACCACTTGATCTTGTAAGGGTTCCTTGGCCTGTCCGGCGATGCATGAGCCGGATAGGCAGTGATGCAAGAACTGCTTTGCCGGGTCAGGCCCCGGCCTGATCCAAAAGCCTCTCGACCATCGCGCGATATGGCGGGCCAAAAAGCGACAGATGTACCAGCGCCGGCCAAAGCTGGTAGATCGGGCGCCTCGCTTCGCGGCCGGGCATGGTCTTGCCGTAACCCTCCCAGAAAGCGACGTCAGGCCGACCGAAAAGCTCCAACATCGCCAGATCGACCTCCGCGTCCCCATGATAACTTGCAGGGTCGATCAGCCATGCGTGCGGACCGGAAAACAGCGTGTTTCCGGTCCAGAGATCGCCATGCAACAATGCCGGTGTCGGTGTTTTCGGCAGACGATTTTGCACGTCCATGGCAAGTGTCTCGACGCGGTTGGCGAGAGGCGGCGCAAGATCCGTAACAAAAGGCAGCAGACGCCGTTCGGCCCAGAAAGCGGGCCAATCCGCGCAGGCGCGATTGTCAATCTTCAGCAGGCCAAACGCATAATCCTCATCCCAGCCATAGTCGCTGCCCGCTGCTGCATGGAGGACATGCAGCGTTTTCCCCAAGGCCTGCCATCCTGCGCGCGCGGCGCGCGTCTCTTGGAGCCATTCAAGGCAGAGCAGCTGATCACCCGACCAAAGTATCGCCGGGACCTGCGCGCCAGTGTCCCGGATCGCCAGTAACATACGCGCCTCGCGGCCGACCAGGGGGCCACTCTTGACAAGGATCGACCGCCCGTCTGACAGGTCGACCCGAAAGACGTCCGAGAGATCACCGCCCTGCAGCGTCTGAGTGGATCGGACCTCTGATCCCAGCGCCTGCGCGACACGCGCCTGCATGCTCATTCCGTCCAGTGCACCAACGCGTCGCCAGCCCGCATTTCGCCCTTCGCCCGGTCGAACCGCAGATAGGCGATCCCGCGTCCGCCCGCTTGCGTATAAAGCGTGCCGGCCACTTTCTCTCCTGCCGTGATCTCTGTGCCGACGGGCGCCGTGCCCTCCACATCCACGGTGACCAGCCCCTTGCGCAATTCGGTCTTGTGCTTCATCCGTGCGGTTACTTCCTGACCGACATAGCAGCCCTTGCGGAAATCGACGCCATTCAGTCGCTCAAAACCGCATTCGAGGATAAAGCTGTCAGGCGTCAGTTCCACACCGGCCTGTGGCACACAGGCTGCCACGCGCAGCACGTCCCAATCCGGCGCGTCCCCCGGTTGCCCGGCATACCCACGCCACCCCAGCGAAGGGTCGCGCGGATCCGCAAAAGCCCCCTCCGGCCTCGGCCCTGTGCCTCGGGTGACCGTAATTTCGGTATCCTCGATCTCCACCGGGGACCGCAACTTGTACATCATCAGACGTTGCCTGACCGAAGCTGCCTGTGCTGCATCCACGTCGACCAGCACGTTGTCGCCGTCGGGCACGAGGAAAAAATCTGCCATGTATTTGCCCTGCGGGGTGAGCAGGGCGGTATAGACCAGCCCGTCTTTCAACCGGGCCACGTCATTGGTGACCAGACCCTGCAGAAAATCCGCCGCTCCGGTGCCCGTGACCCTCAAAACCGATCGCGCGTCGTCCGTCATAAGCTTGTCCTTCTCACTCCCTCCCGCATATAGGGTGCTGAACTTCCAGGGAACAGGTCAAGGCTGCACCGATTTCCGCGGCCAATCCCAAGCGTAAGCCATCTGTCTGTCCGACCGCAGGCATTTTCGACCTGACCGAGGCTGTTCCGATTGCTCCGAAAGGCGGACCTTGCGCTCCGTGATGGCGGCTTTTCCAAGACCCCCGGCGCAGGATTGACGCAGCCGATCGCGATTGGGTCGCCCTGCGTCGCCTTTTGACAGGTCGTGTCAAAGGCAGGAACCATGCTGTCGACGCAGGTCCTGTCCATCCTGGCACCCGCCACTTCGATCTCGCCTTTGTATCACCGGCTTTTCACGCCCGGCCCGGTCACGAGTCTATTGGCTGTCACATGACATCCATGCCTCGCGGATCGACCGCAAATTTCTGCAATGCTTCGGGATAATCGCGTCGCCTGCCTGCGCGGCGGCTGGCGATGGCGGCTAACACCGGTGTAAAGGGCATGCGCCCCTTCCATGTCTGTGTGAAGGCCGGCAAATGTTTCCAGCCATGCCTCTGCCATGGTGCGCCTGCGCCAACCGGGGCTGCGGCACAGGCTTTCTTTGGGCCAAAAATATCCCGGGGGAGGCGCGCGGCACG
>CAZRZN010000335.1:0-3867 GCA_964604565.1 uncultured Rhodobacterales bacterium | reverse complement strand
CGGCCTCCTGGCCGAAATTCTTGATCTGGTCCTTCAGGATCGCAGAAATCTCTGCTGCTTGGATACCCATTTATCCGACCTCTTTCATTGCATTCTGGAGGGAATTGAGCTTGGCGCGGATCGAGGTGTCGATCATCTTCGAGCCCACCTTGACGACAAGACCGCCGATGAGGCTTTCATCGACGGTCGCATTGATCTTAACGTCCTTGCCGACCTTGGACTTCAGCGTCTCCGCCAACTGGGCGGTCTGTGCGTCTGTCAGGACGGTGGCGGAAACCACATCCGCGGTCACCTCGCCTTTTTCTGTAGCAATCATTTCGCGCAGTAGGGTTACCATCTGCGGCACGACAAAGAGCCGGCGCTTCGTCGCCATCAGCGCGAGAACATTCTGCAAGGTTGACATGAGGCCCATCTTGGCCGCGATGGCCTTGATGGCTCCGCCTTGTGCCTCGCGCGAATAAACCGGGTTCACCAGCAGGTCGCGGAACTCTGCGCTGTCCGCCAGCGCCGCGGAGAGATCATCCAGATTGCTTTCGAGTTCCGGAAGCGCGTTGGCATCCTTGACGATCTCGAAGATGGCTGTGGCATAGCGCTCGGCGATGCCGGAGGAAATCGATGCTGACTCTGACACGTCCACCCTTCCGATAGTATGCCACTGCACCGAAGTCCCGAGCAAGACGACGTCTGGTGGCGTTTCTCAGCCCTGATTTTGTTCAAGGCAATCAAATCGAGGCGGATGTAGCAGAGCCTCTGCGACCTCGCAACATACTAAGGTCAGATAAAGCTGGGCCGCAAAGCAAAATATTTCAGCTACTTAGTCAAAGCATGCCCTTGCCGCGACCTTTCGCGCCCCTGCAAGTTGCATGGAAATCACGATTTTTTTCTGCGGATGCACGATTCCCGGGCAAATCCGGCAAGGCACTTGGCCATGTTGCACGTCCGCAAACAAAAACCGGGGCGTGTCGTCAAAGCCGATGGTGCGCGGAACGATCTCGTCCCAAAGGGCGCCGAGCACCGATCCGGCGTCATACCGGCTTTGCCTTTCCGGGGGGCGACAGGACCTCCAGAGGATTGAGCACCCGCGCCGCCTCGCCGACACCGCGGCGTGAGGGCGGATACCGTTTGGACGCAACCACCATCATGACGCCACCAACCGCCACCGGCACGGCACGGCCGACCGTTTCCCAGACGCGCCCGGTCTTCATCCAGAATCGCCGCGTCGACGGCGGCTGATACAGAACCGTAACATGCGCCTCTGGCACGAAATCATGCCGTTTGAGCTGCGTTTCGAGCTGGCCGAGGGAATATGGCCGCCCATAGCCGAACGGCGTATGATCCGCCCGAGCCCACAGACCGGACCGGTTCGGAAGGATGAAAAGTGCCTTGCCGCCCGGCCCGAGGACCCTGTAGGCCTCGTCCAACAGGTCCGAGGGCCGCTCTGAGGTTTCAAGCCCGTGCATCAGGATCAGGCGGTCCACATGGCCGGTTTCCAACGGCCACAGCGTCTCTTCGCTCAGCACTGACACATTCGCCTGGCCCGCCGGCCAGGGCATCACCCCTTGCGGCGCGGGCATCAGCGCCACGACACGCCGGGCCTCCTTCAGGTAGGGCCGCAAAAGCGGAACCGCGAACCCGTATCCTGCCACAGTCTGTCCCTTGGCCTCCGGCCAGAACTTGAGGACCTGATCCCGCAGGATCGTTTGCGCGGCGCGACCCACCGCACTGCGATAATAGAAATCGCGCAACACCTGTACGTCCAGATGCATTGATCCCTCTTGCCCCTTGCGTCACTCTGGTCGGAACGGGATCGCGGACGTTGCCCGCGCCACAACCCGAAACACGCACAGGATATCCGATGCCCACGCGCTGTGCTCATCCTGTCAAAGACATGAAGGAAAGACCATGCCCCTCGACATCGTGACCGTTCCCTGTCTCTCCGACAACTACGCCTATCTCGTTCATGGACCCGATGGCACCGCGCTGGTCGACGCACCGGAGGCCGGGCCAATCATCGCTGCGCTGGACGCGCGCGGCTGGTCGCTGGACACGATCATGATCACCCACCACCATCATGACCACGTAGGCGGCGTCGCTGAATTGCGTGACAAATATGGCTGTGCGGTCATCGGCCCTGCGGCGGAGGAGGACAAGCTGCCGAAACTGTCAAGATCGCTGACCCCCGGTGAGACCGGCGGCACCGGCGAAGAGCGGTTCGAAGTGATCGCCGTGCCGGGTCACACCTTGGGCCATATCGCCTACCATTTCCCCGATGCACAAGCCGTGTTCACAGCCGATAGCCTGATGGCACTCGGCTGCGGGCGAATCTTTGAGGGCACGCCTGAAATGATGTGGGAAAGCCTGTCGCGGATCATGGCGCTGCCCCCCGAAACCGTGGTGTATTCGGGTCATGAATACACGAAGGCAAACGCAGCTTTCGCAACCACCATTGAACCGGAGAACCAAGCGCTTATGTTGCGTATCGAGGAAATCGAAGCCGCCCGCGCCGAGGGGCGGTCGACGGCTCAGGTTCCGCTCTCGGTCGAGTTGGAAACAAACCCCTTTCTCCGTGCCGGGACCGAAAGCGTCAAGCAAGCCGTCGGCATGGCCGAGAAAAGTGATCCGGAGGTCTTTGCCGAGGTGCGCGCGCGGAAGGATCGTTTTTGACCATGCTCGCGGCACGTTTCGGCTTTATATTAAGAAGTGAAGCCTTCGTTCAGAGAAAAAACTTGAAGAGTGGCGTTAATCGACCAAACTTTAACCCTATGAGGCAATGCTGATCCCAACGGACCGGCGCAGACAAGAGGAGCACACCAGTGCCTTCATTCTCGAACACCCTTGAGCAGGCAATTCATTCAGCGCTGGCGCTCGCGAACTCTCGCAGCCATGAATTCGCCACGCTCGAACACCTGCTGCTTGCGCTGATCGACGAACCGGATGCCTCCCGAGTGATGAAAGCATGCTCGGTCGACACCGAGGAGTTGCGAACAACTCTCGTCGACTTCATAGACGATGACCTGTCGAACCTCGTCACCGAGGTCGAAGGATCCGAGGCGGTGCCGACCGCGGCGTTCCAGCGCGTGATCCAGCGCGCGGCAATCCACGTTCAGTCCTCCGGGCGCACGGAAGTGACCGGTGCAAATGTTCTCGTCGCGATCTTCGCAGAGCGCGAATCGAACGCCGCCTATTTCCTGCAAGAGCAGGACATGACGCGTTACGACGCCGTCAACTTCATCGCGCACGGCGTTGCGAAAAACCCGGCGTATGGCGAAGCACGTCCCGTGCATGGTGCAACCGACGCCGAGGAAGAGGCCGCGCAATCCGAGGCCGCGGCGCCCGGCTCTGACAAGGAATCGGCGCTGGCGAAATACTGCGTCGATCTCAACGCCAAGGCACAGGCTGGCGACGTAGACCCGCTGATCGGACGCGACTCGGAAGTCGAGCGTTGCATTCAGGTTCTCTGCCGTCGCCGCAAGAACAATCCCCTGTTGGTGGGCGACCCGGGCGTCGGAAAGACCGCCATCGCCGAAGGACTGGCACGCAAGGTGATTGCCGGTGAGACGCCGGAGGTGCTTGCGAACACCACCATCTATTCGCTCGACATGGGCGCGTTGCTGGCGGGGACGCGTTATCGTGGCGATTTCGAAGAGCGGCTTAAAGCGGTGGTTCAGGAACTGGAGGAACATCCCGACGCCGTTCTCTTCATCGATGAGATCCACACGGTGATCGGTGCCGGTGCGACCTCGGGCGGTGCAATGGACGCGTCCAACCTGCTGAAGCCGGCGTTGCAGGGCGGCAAGCTGCGCACCATGGGATCCACCACCTACAAGGAATTCCGCCAGCATTTCGAAAAGGATCGCGCGCTCAGCC
>CAZRZN010000334.1:0-3906 GCA_964604565.1 uncultured Rhodobacterales bacterium | reverse complement strand
CGCTGTGGAACCTCGAAGAGCGCGGAAAGATGATGATCGGCGCGCAGGCAAAGGTTTATCAGGGCATGATAATTGGCGAGCATTCGCGCGAGAACGATCTGGAAGTGAACCCCCTGAAGGGCAAAAAGCTGACCAACGTGCGCGCCTCGGGCACCGACGACGCCGTGCGCCTGACCACACCGATCACGCTGAGCCTCGAAGAGGCCATCGCCTATATCAACGACGATGAACTGGTCGAGGTCACCCCCTCCGCGATCCGCCTGCGCAAACGCTATCTTGACCCGCATGAACGCAAGCGCATGTCGCGCTCCGGCTGAGCTACCCGTATGGCCCCCCGGGTGCTAGGATTGCCCAGGGGGGAATGGACCATGCGTGCACTGGTGTCCTTGGGATTTGCCTTGATCTGCGCCTCTGCCGCGGGATCTGCGACGATCTCCTGCGGCGAGGGCGGACCCGTCGCCGTGGCATCGGACCCGGCCATGGCGCGCCAGATCTGCGGTGCGGCGCAACAAGCCAGCGATCTGCTGGGCAGATGCGACATTCAGGCCCCGGCCTCCTTGACGATCACGGCCGTCGGGGAAACCGTGCCGGGCTGCATCGGCGTCTATCACTGCGGGGAACATAGGATCGAGGTTCTGACACCCGAGGCCATAGAGGAGGTGCGCAGGCCGGACGCCCTCTTTGCGCATATTCCCGCCGACCGCTATTTCGACAGCGTCGTGGTGCATGAAATTGTTCATGCCCTCTATGATGATAGCCCCTGTCCGTTTGCGACCTGCGTGGCCAGCAGCGAATATCTTGCTTACGCACTTCAGATCGACAGTCTTCGACTCGAAGATCGCGGCCCGATCACGGCCCAAGCGCCCCTCGATAAAACGATTTCGCGCGACGCGATCAGCCCCATGATCCTGTTCATGGCCCCGGACAAATTCGCCTTGCTGTCCTGGGCGCATCTTCACCAGCGAGAGAACCGATGCGCGTGGTTGCGTGGCGTGCTGGACGGCAGCATTCTGTTTGACCGGGAGCGGCCATAGGTCTGGCCCGCCTCCTTTGGCAGCGGAAACGAAAAAGGCGCGGGGTGGCAGTCCCCGCGCCCTCTTCAGTCAGGTGCTTGCAGCTTAGTGCTTGCAGGCAGACTTTTTCGCCACGTAGTAACCGGCGTGCGCAAGGTGCTTTTGTTCCTTGTAGACGGCCGGATAGTGGACCTTGATCATCTGACCATGCTTGTATTCCCACTCGGTGTGAGCCGCCATGATCAGCTTTTTGGAGTAGGAATATTTGGCCGGAACCCAGACCTTGTCATAGCAAGCAACCACTTGGCCTTCCCAAGCAAAGGCAGGTGCCGCAAATGACGCGGCAAGGATCGCGCCGGCAAGAACTTTTTTCATGATCTTTCTCCCAAGAAAATTGAAGGTAGGGAAACTGTAGCCAACAAACTCGGGAGGGCGCGACAGGAATTCCTGACTTGGCGGCGTAAAATTCTCCAACCCCCGCATTTTCCTGCCGGATTCAGGGATTCTGTGGTGGAGGTGCCATAGTTTTGCAACGGTCCAGCAAGAAGAAACGAAGGGTATTTTTTCTGTTCCGGGAACAATTCCCGCGATCGAAAATTTCTGCCGATGCCATCTGGCTCAAGCTGGAATATTGCACGAATCACCGGCGTTACAAAGTCAGTGATTCTTTGGCGGCAGGAGCTTGCTTACTCTCGCGGACCGGCGGGCGAAAAGGTGCCGACCGCCGTCAGATATCGGCATGGACAGACGCGCCAGAGGTGATGACGCCTCCAGCCAGAACGCGGCAACACCACCCGCCATGACCCCGCAGCGCGGCATATCCGCCGCGACCAAGGGCTTGTTCCATCCGCGAACAGGGCGCGCAGGGCGCCGTCATCTCAAGGCGCACATCCCCGATGCGCAATCCGAACTCCCTGAGCGCTGACAGATTGACACCGGAAATCACCAGATTGCGGCGCAAGATATCCGGCGCGATCTCCTGTCGGCCGACAAGGGCCGCAATGACCGGAAGATGTTCAGCCTGAATCACCGTGACGGCCCGCTTTCCTCCGCGACCATGGTCGCCGGACAGCCCGGTTTCCGTGACCGTCACGTCAGAAAGATTCCGGAGGGGCGCCTTGCGTGTCGGCCGGACTCCGATCCAGTCGATCCGCCCCGGTCCGGCAAAAGACCGGCGCAGCTCGCGCAGCGGAGTCATTCCGTGGTCTCGACCACCATCAGTTCACGCTCGGACGCGCCGCGCGCGTGGCCAAGGGCCTCTTGATAGGCCTCGGAGTGATAGCACGCGACCGCAGCCTCGACGGAGGGGAACCGCGCCACCACGTTGCGGGGCCGTTCCTTGCCCTCAAGCTGCACAAAGCGCCCGCCTCGGGCGATGAATGTCCCGCCATGCGCGGCGATGGCCGGACCTGCCAGCTTGGCATATTTGCCATAGGCCTCGTCATCGGTCACGGTCACATGGGCAATCCAGAGCGCAGGCATCACTTTCCTCCAATCACGGCTTCGGCAGCGGCGATGGCGGCGTCGGCGTTTTCCACCGACGGCCCCCCGCCCTGCGCCATGTCCGGGCGGCCTCCGCCACCCTTGCCGCCCAGTTCGGCCACCGCGGCCTTGACCAGATCCACCGCTGACACTGTGTTCTTGAGATCTTCGGTCACGCCGGCGGCCACGGCCGCCTTGCCCCCCGCATCGGCGATCAGCAGAACCGCGCCCGATCCGATCCGGCTCTTGTGATCGTCGATCAGCGGCGGCAGATCCTTGCCAGACACCCCGGTCAACACCTGGGCCACGAAATTCACACCGTTCACCTCACGCACCTCCGCGCCGCCGCCCTGACCGGCACCGCCCGCCATCGCCAGCTCACGCCGCAGTTGCGCAACCTCTCCCTCAAGCTTTCTGCGCTCGTCCAGCAGCGCCTTGACCCGCGCGGGAACATCCGCCGCATTGGATTTCAACGCACCGGCCACTTCGGCCAGACGATGATCCTGATCCGTCAGATAGTCGAAGGCCGCAGCGCCGGTCAGCGCCTCGATCCGGCGCACCCCGGCGCTGGACGCACTGTCGCCCAACGTCACGAACAAGCCAATATCGCCGGTCTGGGCGACATGCGTGCCGCCGCAGAGTTCCAGCGAATAGGTCTGCCCATCGGTTCCCTTGCCAGAGCCATGTTTGACCCCCATCGACACGACGCGCACCTCATCGCCGTATTTCTCGCCAAAGAGCGCCTGCGCGCCAATAGCGCGCGCGTCATCCGGCGTCATGATCCGCGTGCTCACACCCGCGTTCTGCCGGATAAAGGCATTCACATCCCGTTCGACCGATTGCAGTTCCTCCCGGCTCAGCGCCTTGCTGTGGCTGAAGTCGAACCGCAGGCGGTCCGGCGCGTTGAGGGACCCGCGCTGCGCCACATGATCGCCAAGCGCCTCGCGCAGCGCCTCATGCAAGAGATGTGTGGCCGAATGGTTGGCCCGGATCGCACTGCGTCGCGCGTGATCCACCTCGAGCTGGAGCGCATCGCCCTTGCGCAGCGTGCCGCGGCTGACCGTCACATGATGCGCCGTGATCCGGCCGCCCGCCATCTTTTGCGTATCGGTGACAGTGGCGCCCTGATCCTCGTCCTCCAGACGGCGCACCCAGCCGGTGTCGCCCACCTGGCCACCGGCCTCGCCGTAGAACGGCGTCTGGTTCAGGACGATCCAACCAGACTGGCCCGCGTCAAGAGTCTCCACCGCCGCGCCATCGGACACGAGGGCCAGAACCTGCGCTTCTGCCGTCTCGGTGTCGTAGCCCAGAAAATCGGTCGCCCCGTGGGTATCAGCAATGTCAAACCAGACGGTCGCATCCGCGGATTCGCCGGACCCAGACCAAGCGGCGCGCGCGCGTGCCTTCTGTT
>CAZRZN010000333.1:0-3958 GCA_964604565.1 uncultured Rhodobacterales bacterium | reverse complement strand
CGCCATCATGTCGTCGTCGCACATCTCCTTGCCGCCGCCGCCGCCCTCTTCGGCAGGCTGAAAGATCACCACCACCGTGCCGTCGAAATTGCGCGTCTCCGACAGGTATTTCGCCGCCCCCAGCAACATGGCGGTATGGCCGTCATGGCCGCAGGCATGCATCGCTCCATCCGTCTTGGAGGCATACTCCAGCCCTGTCTGCTCATGGATCGGCAGCGCGTCCATGTCGGCCCGCAGGCCGATCACCTTGCCGGACCCGCTCTCGCGCCCCTTGATGACCGCCACGACGCCGGTGCGCCCGATCCCGGTCACCACCTCGTCGCAGCCGAAGGCCTGCAACTTTTCCGCCACCAGCGCCGAGGTGCGGTGCGTCTCGAAGAGGATCTCTGGGTTCTGATGGATGTCCCGGCGCCAGGCGGTGATTTCATCCTGCATTTCGGCAAAGCGATTCTTGACGGGCATTGCGGGTCTCCTTGTCGTCTGCTTGTGATGCGCCCGCAGCCGGAACCTTGTCGCGCGCGGCCGGGCGTGTTGCCGCCGCACAATAGGCCGCGCCCGCGCAGGCGCAAGCGCGATGGCCGCTGTCAGAGGATCGGCGCGGGCCGCAGGCGGCGTTCGTCGAAAAACCGGGCACAGGCGAACCGTTTCAGTTCATGGACCGTCTTGCCCCCCATCGCCAGATCAACCGTATCGGGCTGGCGACCCCAAACTCGACGGGCCCGGTGTCGCGAAACGGAAATGCCACACAAGGCCCCGGAAAGCGCGGGACGTCCCCCCGACGGTCCGGGCAGACCCGACTTCCGTTCACAGCCGGGACACCGGCGCCTGACCCGGGCTTCTTCTCTCCGAAAATACCTCCGGGGGTGAGGCCGCAGGCCGAGGGGGCAGCGCCCCCTGCAACGCCGCCGGTTGCTGGTCTCCCTTGCATCAAAAGCCCCGCCACAGGAGCACCGCAGTTGCAGTCTGGCAACTGGCCCGGCATGTGAAATGCGTGGAAGGGATACCGGCGATCTCGAAAGCCTTCCTCGTCGCTACTGCTCTTGCTGCAACCCTCATCTTTTGGGGATCGGTCCCTGCCCCTGGCGGAAGACAGGCCAAAAAATGAGACGTTGGGGTATGTCGGACAACTGTGAGGCGTTCGCCGGACTCGGCGCCTGTCGTAGGATTTCACGGCTGTCGGTGCCCCCGGCACGCAGGCGTTGGGGCGGAGGACAATAATTCGGACGTCTGCCAGTCTTACGGGAGGAACATCATGAATAAGGCATTCACTGCCTCGGTTTCGGCCTTGGCACTCGTGCTTCCGGCCATGGTCATGGCGCAGGACGGCACGGTCAAGTTCGGCATCCTTGTCGCGACCGAAGGCGCCTTTGCCGAAGGCGGCGCGGACGGGATCCGCAACGTCGAACTGGCAATCGAACAGGCTGGCGGAATGGCCGGCGGGCTCCAGATCGAAACGGTCGTGGCTCCGACGGATACGACACCGGACACCACCGTGCGTCAGGCGCGCAAGCTGATCGAACAGGACGGCGTCGACATCATCCTTGGCCCGCTGTCGGGGTCAGAGGGTATCGCCATGCGCGACTATGCCAAGACCATTCCGGACAAGACCGTCATCAACGGCATTTCCGGCGCGCTGGAAACCACCTGGGTCGATCCGGCCGAAAATTTCTTTCGCTTCAACCTTGACGGGTCGCAGTGGGGCGCGGGACTGGGGAGCTATGTCGTCAACGAGAAGGGCTGGACAAAGGTCGCCACGGTGGCGGCGGATTATTCCTTTGGCTACACCAACTTCCTCGGCTTTGCCGTGGACTTCTGCGGTGCAGGCGGCGACATCGTCGAACGCTTCTGGGTGCCGTTGGGCTCGTCCGATTTCGGGGGAGTCATCGCCTCGCTGCCCGACGATGTCGACGCGATCTACCTCGGGGTGGGTGGCACGGACGCCATCAACTTCCTCAACCAGTACAGCCAGGCCGGGGCCGACACCAACCTGATCGGCGGCACGATCATGGCCGACCAGACGGTCCTGACCTCGCGCGGGCGCGCCAAGGAGGCCCTGATCGGCACGCCGACCTCGGGTCCGCTGGCGGACGACAACCCCGATCCGGCATGGCAGGACTATGTCGCGGCCTATCAGGACGCCTTTCCGGAAGATGAACGATTCCCGTCGCCTTCGCTGTTCGGCGTCGGCTACTACGTCGCCGCGCTGGCCGCGATCGAGGGGCTGAACCAGGTTGACGGCGATCTGTCGGACGGACAGGCCGCGTTCAAGGAGGCACTGTCTTCGATGACGCTGGAAACCCCGCTGGGGCCGGTCACGCTGAACGAAAACCGTCAGGCCACGGGCTCTGTCTTCATCAACGAGGTGGTCGACGACGGCGAAGGCGGCCTGCGCAACGAGTTCAAGGCGCGCACCGACAACGTCAACCAGACGCTGGGCCTGTCCGCGGAAGAGTTCCGGGCCATGGGCCTGCCGTCGCGCGACACGCCCGACTGCGCCGCCCTGCGCGAAAAGGGCTGACGCGGGCCTCTGACCCATGACACACCGCGGGGCCGGTCGCCGGCCCCGCATTTCGCCCGAAGGGGCTGGCCCCCGCGGCGCGCATGGCTTCGGAGCGAGCTTGCCGTGTCTCTCATCTCATATCTCACACGCATTCATTTTGCCGACCGCGTCCTCGAAGACGCGCTGGCAGTGGAAATGGAACGGTTCGGACTGGGCCATCCTCTCGTCATCTCGGACCGGGATGCGGCGCGGGGCGATGCGCTTGACCGGCTTTACGCCGCCCTTCCCCCAACGATCCGCACCGACACGCATGTTGCCGGCACCGTGGACCCGGCGCAGGACCGTGCGGCGGCCGTCGCCCTGTTCAGCGACGCCGAATGCGACGGGATCATCGGCTTTGGCGGGCTGGTCGCGCTGGACCTCGCCCGTGTCGCGGCGCAGGCGGGCGTGCCCGTCATGACGATCCCGACCGGCACCGGGACGGTCGGCCTTGGCCCGGTCGATCCGGCGCAGTCGGTGCCTCCGGGCCAGCAGCCGGCGTTGCCGGTGGCGATCCTCTGCGACGCCACCCTGACCGTCGTGGCCGATGAGGCCGCGACGGCCGCGGGCGGCATGGATGCGCTGTGCCAATGCCTCGAATGCTATCTTGGCACGGCCTTCAACCCGCCGGCCGATGGAATCGCGCTGGACGGGCTGCGCCGCGCGGCCATGTATCTCGATGCCGCGGTGCAGGACGGGACCGACATCCCGGCCCGGCGCGAATTGCTGGCGGCCGCGCTGAATGCCGGGCTGGCCGCGGAAAAGGGGCGGGGCGGATTGGCCGCCGCCGCCCATGAGCTCGAGTCGATCTCGCGCTCGCGCCGCGGTGTTCTTCACGGGGCGCTTCTGCCGGAGGTGCTGGCCTTCAACGCACCGGCGATTCACGACCGTTTCGCCCTTGTCTGCGTGATGCTCGGCCTTCCGCCGAACGCCGATCCGGGCGAACGCCTCGTGGCGCTGGCCGAAAGGATCGGCCTGCCGCTGCGCCTTTCGGAAGTCGGCATTCAGGAGCATATGCTGTCCTGCGCCGCGCGCGGTGCCGCGGCAGCCCCCGCCAACCGCACCAATCCACGCCATGCGACGGGGCAGGACTACGAAAGGATGATGCGCGCGGTTCTGTAGCGTTCCGCAAGATCGCCCTTCAGGCGTTATGACAGGGGCATTCCGGCCGCGCAGACCGCCGGTGGCGAGCGCGGACAGATGCGACGGATCTGATATGTCATCAAATGCTTGCCGAACTCCGGAATCTGGGTAGCATGATTGATACCTGCCGGCGTTGAGGAGAGCGCGGGCGCGGTAAAAACAAGAGACGGAATGTCTCGGGAGGAGTAAATGAGTGACTCTCTGGCCGTGTTTCACGGCCGTTTCGGTCGCGTCTGCCTGTACAACATGGATCGTTGCATGGTGCCTCACGGGCAT
>CAZRZN010000332.1:0-3960 GCA_964604565.1 uncultured Rhodobacterales bacterium | reverse complement strand
GGTCAGGTCATCAGCGAAGATCTGGGCATGAAGCTTGAGAATGTCACCATGGACATGCTGGGCACCGCCAAGAAGGTCACCATCTCCAAGGATGAGACCACGATCGTCGATGGCGCTGGCGAGAAGTCCGAGATCGAGGCCCGTGTGGCCCAGATCCGCAACCAGATCGAAGAGACCACCTCCGACTACGACAAGGAAAAGCTGCAGGAACGTGTTGCCAAGCTGGCAGGCGGTGTTGCCGTGATCCGCGTCGGCGGCATGACCGAAGTCGAAGTGAAAGAGCGCAAGGACCGTGTGGACGATGCTCTGAACGCGACCCGCGCGGCCGTGCAGGAAGGTATCGTCGTCGGCGGTGGTGTGGCTCTGGTTCAGGGTGCCAAGGTGCTTGACGGTCTGACTGGCGCCAATGCCGATCAGAACCGCGGGATCTCGATCGTGCGCACCGCGCTGGAAGCGCCTTTGCGCCAGATCGCAGAGAACGCTGGCGTGGACGGATCTGTCGTTGCCGGCAAGGTGCGTGAGTCAGATGATCTGAAGTTCGGATACAACGCCCAGACCGACGAATATGGCGACATGTTCAAATTCGGTGTGATCGACCCGGCCAAGGTTGTCCGGACCGCTCTGGAAGATGCAGCCTCTGTTGCGGGTCTGCTGGTCACCACCGAAGCGATGGTGGCTGACAAGCCCGAGAAAGAAGGCGCCGGCGGCGGCGGCGGCGGCGGCATGCCCGACATGGGTGGCATGGGCGGCATGATGTAAGACAGTTTCGCTTTGCGAAACCTGTCCCGTGGCGACGCGCATCGGCACTTCACGTGCCGGCGCAGCGACAGCCTCGGATCAGCCCCAAACGGAAAAGGCGCCCTGATGGGCGCCTTTTTTTGTGGCGATTGTGGATGGACGTTCAGCGCACCGACCGGGCCGCTTCCTCGAAACGCCCCGATGGAATTCGCGATGCCCGCGACACATCCCATGCGTAGAAATATGAAATTGCCGGGATCACGCGGCCATCCTCCAACGTGATCGGGATCCGGCGGCGGAGAAACTCATGCGGTTCGGGGCGCGTTGCATCGCAGGCTTCGTAGACATCGAAGGCCCTCAGCAGATCGTCCACGGTGTGCAGGTGATAGACCTCGCCAAAGACACGGTCTTCCTCATGACCCGATGGAACCGCTCCGGGGTAGCGATTGCCGGGGTCTTCGGGGTCATCGATGTGGTAAAGGCACGCCTGCATCCAGCCGGAGCCAATCAATGTGGCACCGGCACGCAGCCGCGCGCCCATCGGATGATCGGCCGCGGTCAGGAGGGTGCCATATACAAAAAGATGGGGCGTATTACTCATCGGAACCTCCGCAAGAACCATTTTCCGTGCCGTTTAGAGGGCTTGACCCGCCTAATAAAGGCCTGAATGCCAATGGACGCCGGTGCGTTTAACGGCGCTACATGGCTACAACTGAAGCGAGATCAAGTCTCGCAGCCGCTGGCTTATCTGATAAGGTCAGGGACGAGCAGCCAAGAGAGATATAATGAGTCGGCGTGACCCAAGACGAGCCTTGATCCTCGGCCTGCCGGAGCCCTTGCGCAAGGTTCTGGTGAAGCAGTCCGATGCGCATTTGCCGCTCGCCTACCTCGTGCGACAGACGCTGCGCCGGGCACTGGACGCTGGGCTGGGCTGGGAGGAAACCGTCTCACCCGGTGACCGGCGGCCCATCCTTGTACAGCTGTCTTGCGAGGAGCGTGCGCGTCTGGAAATGTGGATAACGTCCAAACAGGTCAATGAGGAAGCAGCGGTGCTGTCCCTGATTAACGCCTTTCTGGCAGAGGAACTTCTGAACACGCCGGAAAGCGAGAAAGACACCAGCACAGGAAGAAAACACAAGGCAAGCGGGACTGTCAGGCCGAGTAAGCGCTGAGGGTTGAACGGAATCGATGTGGCCGCTCGAAATGACGCTTGAAGAGGTTCTGTGGGCACAGGGTGCGGGTTTGGTGGCTGGCGTAGACGAGGTTGGACGCGGCCCCTTGGCGGGGCCTGTGGTGGCTGCGGCCGTGGTGCTGAACAGGGAATCCGTCCCGGATGGATTGAACGATTCCAAGAAACTGACGGCAAAGCGCCGTGATCTCTTGGCTCCCCTGCTGAGGCAGAGCGCCATGGTCGGACTGGGCGTCGCCAGCGTTGAGGAGATCGACGCAATCAACATCTTGCAGGCCAGCTTGCTGGCAATGATGCGGGCGGTGGCCAACCTGCCGGTGTGCCCGGATCATCTGCTGATCGACGGAAACCGGCTGCCGACGGATTTGCCCTGTCCAGCCACGCCGGTCGTGGGGGGGGATGGTTTGTCACCGTCGATCGCGGCGGCCTCCATTGTGGCCAAAACATGGCGCGACAATGTCATGAAAGAGGCTGCGACACAGTTCCCTGGCTATGGCTGGGAAACGAATGCGGGATACCCGACGAAGTGTCACAAATCTGCACTCCGAGATCTGGGGGTCACCCCTTTTCATAGACGTTCCTTTGCGCCAGTGCGCGATATCTTGTGGCAAGGGAAAACTTAAGTCACTGATTCAAAAATTAAATTGACCGCGAATCGGGTATGACTCATCTTTGCCGTCACCAAAGAGCGTAAAATGCGCCGGGGACAGAGGCAGAGAATGACGAAGATGACCAAGGTGACGGGCGCCCCGGCGCTCCCTCTCAACACGATCCTTGCCGGCGACTGCATCGAAGTGATGCAGAGCCTTCCGGAGGCATCGGTCGATTTGATATTTGCCGACCCGCCCTACAATCTGCAATTGCGGGGATCGTTGCACCGGCCTGACAATTCGCAGGTAGATGCGGTCGACGACCATTGGGATCAGTTCAGTAGTTTCGCCGCCTACGACAGGCTCACCCAAGACTGGTTGAAAGCGGCGCGCCGATTGCTCAAGCCCGACGGGGCGATTTGGGTAATCGGCTCTTATCACAACATTTTTCGGGTGGGGGCGGCATTGCAGGATGCCGGCTACTGGATCCTGAACGATGTGATCTGGCGCAAGGCGAACCCGATGCCGAACTTTCGCGGCAAACGCTTCACCAATGCCCATGAGACAATGATCTGGGCCTCCAAGGGGCAGGGCGCGAAATACACCTTCAACTACGAGGCGCTGAAGTCTCTGAACGACGGAATCCAGATGCGCAGTGACTGGGTTCTGCCGATCTGCAACGGCGGTGAACGGTTGAAGACGGCCAGTGGCGAAAAGGCGCATCCGACGCAAAAGCCCGAGTCGCTGTTGCACAGGATCCTTGTGGGCTCCACCAATCCGGGAGATGTCGTCCTGGACCCTTTCTTTGGAACGGGGACGACAGGGGCCGTAGCCAAGATGCTGGGACGCGACTGGATCGGGATCGAGCGGGAAGACTCCTATCGCAATGTTGCTAATGCGCGGATCGCCAATGTGCGAGCCTTTGACAAGACCGCGCTGGAGGTCAGCACCTCGAAACGGTCGGAACCGCGCGTGCCCTTCGGTCAACTGGTGGAACGCGGCATGTTGCGCCCCGGCGAGGAACTCTGGAGCATGAACGGACGCCATAAGGCCAAAGTCCGTGCCGATGGCACCTTGGTCGGCAATGACGTCAAGGGGTCGATCCATCAGGTCGGTGCCCAGCTGGAGGGTGCGCCCTCCTGCAACGGCTGGACCTACTGGTGTTTCAAGCGAGACGGCAAGACCGTTCCGATAGACGTCTTGCGTCAGCAGATACGGGCGGAAATGAACGAACGCCCCACCTGAACGATATTCCCGACAACCTGACAGACACCGCCCATGCCGCGTGAAACACCACGGCATGACCTGGCCCCGTTTGCCCCGTGCAAACGGGGCATTTTTCTGCTTCGACACTGAGCTGTTCGGCTTACATATCAAAGAAGCGGACATGCCGCCCCGCCTGGGCGGTCGAACCTTCGGGCAAGGAGAGATGACATGGAACTG
>CAZRZN010000331.1:0-3973 GCA_964604565.1 uncultured Rhodobacterales bacterium | reverse complement strand
TGGTGGAGCCTAGGGGGATCGAACCCCTGACCTCTACAATGCCATTGTAGCGCTCTCCCAGCTGAGCTAAGGCCCCATTCCTTGGGCAACGCCACCGGCGTTGTGCGCGAGTGGTTACGCAAAGCCGGGCGTGGGATCAAGGGGAAAATTGCGCAGGCCCGGCAATTTGCCGGACATGCCGGATCAGGATCGGCGTGTCTCGGAAACCGAAGGCCGAACACGACAAGACGCCGGTCGGTGATCCGTCCGGCGCCTTGCTGATTTCGTCCGGGGCGAAGAGCCTCAGTTGTCGTCGTCTTCGTTCGAAACGTCCGTGATGTCGTCCAACGAGACGTTGTCGTCGTCTTCGTCTTCCAGAACATCGTCGTCTTCGAGGTCGGCGTTGACGTCGTCGTCATCGTCCAGCAGGGCTGGCTCCTCGGTCTCTTCTTCCTTCTTGGCCTTCTTGTTGGCAGCGTCTGCGGCATCGGCCGCAATCATGCCGCGTTTCCCGGTCTCGAGGTTCACGACCTCGCCGGTGTAGGGACTGACGATCGGACTGCGGTTCATGTCGTAGAATCGCTTGCCAGTCGTGGGGCACACGCGCTTGGTGCCCCATTCTTCTTTGGGCATGGGGGATCCCCTTCAACTCTTGGGTCTGTCGACAATCTGTGCCCCGTGCCATATCACTTCGGCGATGTCAAAAGATTTGACGACAGGCGCGGCGCGCAGCATCGGGACGTGGCGAAGATGGGCAGACTCACCCTTTCGGGCAATCCTCCTGTAGAGGTCACCTTGCGGCGTTCTGCCCGCGCGCGGCGCCTGTCGCTTCGGATCTCGCAGCTCGACGGGCGGGTGACGCTGACCCTGCCGACACATGTCCCCGAGACAGAGGGGATGGCCTTTGTCCGTCAGAAGGAAGGCTGGCTACGCGGGCATCTGGCAGACAGGAGCGGGCCGGTGGCGGTCGGTCTGGGCGCGCCGCTCCCGGTGGAGGGTGTTCTGCACGAGATCCGGCCCGGGGTGGGGCGGTCAGTGCGGCAGGAGGATGGCGCGCTGCTGGTCCCCGGCGCAGAGGATCGCATCGCGGCGCGGCTGAAGGGCTGGCTCCGGACGCGGGCGCGGGATCGTCTGGCATCGGCTTCGGACCGCTACGCCGCCCGGCTCGGACAGACCTACACCCGGCTGACGCTGCGTGACACGCGTTCGCGCTGGGGGTCCTGCACGCATGATGGCGGATTGATGTATTCTTGGCGGCTGATTCTCGGCCATCCGGAAGTGCTGGATTACGTGGCAGCGCACGAAGTGGCCCATCTTCGCCACATGAACCATTCGCCCGCGTTCTGGGCGCAGGTCGAGACGCTTTATGGGGATTGGCGGGCGCCGCGCAAATGGCTGCGCGAACACGGCGCCGAACTGCATCGCTACCGGTTCGAATAAGCGCCAGACCCGGTCAGACGCAGCGCAGGGTCAGAGCCTTTCTCGAAAACCCATCCGGGGCACAGACCGCCTGCACCGCCCGAAAACGATCTGCCGGTTGCAGAGCGGCCCAAAGACACTCCGGAAGGCCCTGCAACGCGGCCTTGGCCGCGGACGCCTTGCGCCGCCTTGCCGCATCGCGCGCGGTGAAATCGAAAGACTTTTTTTCAGTGGCAGTGCGTTCATCGGGATCGCGCGGCGCGGTCCTTGCACGGTCGGTCCGGTCCTCCTGCTGTTTCGCCTCCGCGCCGTGCGAACCCTTGTCACGGCACTGCCGGGCCTGCCGGGCTTGTCTCTCCTGCCGGATGCGCACTTTTTTTGGGCTGTGCCATGTCAGGGCATCATAGGCTTCGTTCAACTCGGTCAGGTTTCGGGTCAGAACCTCCGGATCGCCCCTGACGAGATCGGGGTGATTCTCCTTGACCAGACGGATCCAGGCCCGCCGGATCGTGGCAAAATCGTCCTTCGGCGTGACGCCAAGGATTTCGAATGCGTCATGCGGTGCGATGCGGCTCATTTGACCCTCCACGGACTGTCACAACCCTGCGTGGCCACCCTGCATGGCGCGGCTGCGCAAAATTTTGAATGAATTGAAGATAACTTTGAGTCAAAGACGCGCATAGGCGCTTTCGGCGGCAAAGGTTAACAACCACGCGCGATCTGCGCGCATCAGGGCCATTGACCGTTCGGCGAAACGTGATCACATGCTGCCCATGCAGACCGTGCCCAAACCCGAAGTTTCCGCATCCGCTCATGACCGCGTCTATCGCGGCCTGCGCACGCGCATCATGCATGGCCAGATCGCGCCCGGGCAGCCCCTGACGCTGCGCGGACTCGGACGGGAATTCAGTGTCTCAATGACCCCGGCGCGGGAGGCGATCAACCGGTTGGTGGCAGAGGGCGCGTTACAGATGTCCTCCTCCGGGCGCGTCTCCACGCCGGAACTGTCGAACGAGAGGATCGAGGAACTGGCCGCCCTGCGCGCATTGATCGAGGTGGAACTGGCCTCGCGCGCCCTGCCAAGAGCGCATATCGCGTTGATCGAGCGATTGCAGACGATCAATTCGACGATCGCCGATGCGGTGTCGAACCGCGACGCTGTGGGCTATATCCGGACAAACCTCGAATTTCACCGCGCGCTTTACCTTAGGGCGCAGGCACCGGCCATGCTGGCCATGGCAGAGACCGTCTGGCTGCAATTGGGGCCCACGATGCGCGCGCTTTACGGTCGGTTGCGCCGGTCCGAACCGCCGCAATACCACCGCCTGATCATCGCGGCACTCAAGGCCGGGGATGAACCGGGACTACGCCTTGCCGTCCGGTCCGACGTGACGCAGGGTTTGCGAATGATCGCAGCCTGAGGCGGCCCGCCGCACATCTGTGGCAGCGACGCCTCGGCGCATTGGCAACAGATCCGGGATGGCAGATAGGGGACGTATGGAACTCGGACCGATCTTTGTGGCGCTGGGCGGGCTGTTCCTCGCCGGACTGGCGGCGGACACGCTCGGGCGGCGGACCCGGCTGCCCGGTGTTACGTTGCTGCTTATCATGGGGATTCTGGCGGGGCCTGCCGGACTTGCGGTGATCCCGCTGGCGGCTATCGCGTGGTATGAACCGCTCTCCATCCTTGCGTTGACCATGGTCGCCTTTCTGCTTGGTTCGGCCCTGCGGGCCGACCGGGTCGCGGCGCACGGCCGTGCCATCCTCACCGTATCGCTTGCGGTCGTTGTGATGACGGTGGTCATCGTCGGACTGGGGCTGACCCTGTTGGGAGTGTCGGCGGCACTGGCCATCCTGATCGCCGCCGTGGCGACCGCGACAGATCCGGCGGCCACACAGGAAAGCCTGCGCCAAGCGAAGGCAGAGGGCGGTTTTGCCGACACGCTGCGCGGGGTCGTGGCCATTGACGATGCATGGGGCATGATCGTCTTCGCATTGGCGATGGTCGTCGCGCAGGGATTGGAAAACGGCGGGCTCGACCCGCAGCACCTGCTGGATGCGGGGTGGGAAATCGGTGGCGCGCTGGCGCTGGGCCTTGCCTTGGGTCTGCCGGGGGCGGTGCTGACAGGGCGCCTGCGTCCCGGAGAGCCGACCCGCCTCGAGGCGCTAGGGCTGGTGTTTCTGACGGCAGGCCTTGCCCTGTGGCTGGAAGTGTCGTTCTTGCTGGCCGGGATGACCGCCGGGGCGGTAATCGCCAACCGCGCACGACACCATGAACGGGCCTTCCACGAGATCGAGATGATCGAGCGGCCTTTCCTGATCCTTTTCTTCATACTGGCCGGTGCGTCAATGCAACCCTCCGCGCTGATGGCGGTGGGATGGATCGGGGTGGCCTATGTTCTGCTTCGGATCCTTGGCAGGCTTGCCGGGGGATGGCTGGGCGGCTGGTTCGGCGGGCTATCGGCGGTTGAGCGGCGCTGGATCGGCCCTGCGCTCTTGCCGCAGGCGGGGGTTGCCGTGGGCATGGCGCTGGTTGCCGCGGCAGAGATGCCTGAACTTGGCGCGATACTTTTGA
>CAZRZN010000330.1:0-3975 GCA_964604565.1 uncultured Rhodobacterales bacterium | reverse complement strand
CTGCCCCAATCGCCATACCACATGTCGATATTGCCCTCGCGCCACGCCGAAAAGCTGGCCCGCGCCTGCAACATCTCCAGATCGACGGTGATGCCCACGTCGGCGAGGTATTGCTGCACGGCCTCGGCCCGGGCGCGGTCGCGGAAGGACGCCATGCGCAGCGTGATCCCGTCACCATAGCCGGCCTCCTCCAGCAGCGCGCGCGCCGCCTCCGGGTCATAGGGATAGGTCGTCCCCGCGGCGGTGTCGCAGCCGAATTGCAGCGGATAGCAGGGCACGTTCACCACCTCGCCATCGCCGCCGACAAGGGCCGTCACGATGGTCTCGCGGTCGATGGCATGGTTGATCGCGCGGCGCACCCGCACGTCCTTCAGCGGGGAGTCGGGGTCCGCGCGTCCCGCCGCATCCAGGGCCACCATCGCGATCCGCATGGTGGAGCCAAGCTGCCCCGTCACGCTGGGCAGCGCATCCAGTTGCGGAACCTGATCGGCCGGCACGTTCCAGATCCAGTCGACACCGCCGCCGATCATCTCGGCGATGCGTGTCGCGGTGTCGGGGATGATCCGCACGTCGATCGTGTCGATGGCGGGCGTGCCCTTGCCGCCGCCGGTGTAATATCCCTCATGCGCGGTCAGGGTGAACGCATTGCTGTCGCCGGGCGTGAAGGCATAAGGGCCTGTGCCAACAGGCGATTGCCCGAATTCCTGCCAGCCGACGCTTTCGACGTAATCCGACGGATAGATCGGCAGACTGCCCGCGACATATTCCAGCGCGGCGGGGAACGGCGCCTTGGACACGATCCGCACGGTCATCGGGTCCACGACCTCTACCCGGTCGATCCAGCTTACCGATGCCTGAGAGCGCGCGCCCGCCTCCGGGTCTGCGTAGTGGCTCAGGGTAAAGGCCACGTCCTCGGCGTCGAAGGCCGATCCGTCGTGAAAGGTGACGCCCTCGCGCAGCGTGAACTCCCATGTCAGATCGTCGATCCGTTCCCATGAGGTGGCAAGCAGCGGTTCGTAGTCAAAGGTTTCCGGATCGCGATAGATCAGCATGTCGAACAGGTGCCGGGTCATCACGACCCCGTCGCGGGAGGTGGAGATATAGCCATCGAAACTGGGCAGTTCCTCTCCGATGCCGATGGTCAGGCTGTTGTCCTCGGGTCCGGCAACCGCGCCGGTGGCCCCCAGCGCAAGCGCCGCCGAGGCGGATAGCAGAACGGAACGAAAGGTCATGTCAGATCTCCTGTTGGTACGGGTGAATTCGGGACGCGCGTGCCCGCCACGCGCCGCGTCGCATGGCGATACGGCAGGGTCGTCAGGTCCATCGGCACGCCGCCGGGCGCTGCCACATGCAGGATCGCCCGGGCCATGTCCTGATAGGCGCCACGGAAGTGCACCGAGCTTTTGAGCGCCAGCAACGCGACATCGGCGGGATCGACGCCCAGATGCCGCAACAGCGCGGGTTCCGACGCCTGCATGCGGCTGCCCGCCACGATGCAGCCGACCCCGGCCTGATCCAGCAAGGCGACCGGGCCAAGGTCGATCTGGTTGCCGCGATACATCGGCCCCTCGCCGACAAAGCGGCCGGTTCCAAGGCGGCGCACGGTCCACGGCCCGGGCACCGGCGCGCCGTGATCCGGCGAACCGGCCGCCCCGATCGCGCGGTCCAGCGTCGCGCCGACCCCGGCGGCCTGCGCGGCGCGGGCGGCCTCCGCGTCGCAGAGGTGGACCATCACCGCCCCCTGCGCGCCGCCATCGACCAGTGCCCGCAGCAGGCCGGTGGTGTCCTGCGTGCCGCCGCCGCCCGGATTGTCCTGCACATCCGCAAGCACCACGGGCCCCGGCCCGGCCGGCATGGCCAGCGCAAGGGCCACCGCCTCCTGCGGGCTGTGAACCGGTGCGGTCAGATCCTGTTCGGCGGCCTCCCACAGGGCAAGATGACGATCCGCCAGCGCATCGGCCCGGGCCTGCGTCGCCGCGTAGACCGCAAGCGCGGGCCCTGCCCCGGCGATATCCGCATAGGGAAAGCCGGTGGCAAGCGTGATGGCCGCGTCCTCCGATGCCTCATCCGCGCGCGCCTGCGAATAAAGCCGCGCCACCGGCGGCGACCCGGTCGCCTGCGCGATCAGCGGCAACAGATAGGGCACGGCGCGAAAGGACTTGGCGGGACACGGTGCGCCACTGGCAAGGGCAATCATCCGGCGCCCGGCGCGCCGCCCGGTGTCGGCCATGTCCACGTGCGGATAGGTGCGATAGACTTCAAGCACATCCGCCGCCTCGACCATGCGCGCGGTCAGGTTGGCGTGCAGGTCCAGCGTCGCGACCACCGGCACATCCGGCCCCACGACACCGCGCAGGGCCTCCAGCAGCGCGCCCTCGGCATCGGGTTCCTGCGTCGTCACCATCGCCCCGTGCAGCTCGATCAGGACGCCATCCACCGGACCGGCCCCGGCCAGCCTATCCAGGATCTCGTCCCGCAGCGTGGCAAAGACACCGTGATCGACCGGGCCGGAGGGCAGCGCCATCCCCCAGAGCAACGGCTCGAACGTCGCGCCGCCCGCATCCAGTTCGGACAGCGCGCCTGCCATGGGGACCGACGTCTCGGCCAGATCGAACATCTCGGCCCCGCGTCGCAACGGCGGCCATCCACCGGGCGCGGCGAAGGCGTCCCGGCCCGTCACACCGCCGGCAAAGGTGTTGGTTTCGTGCTGAAGTCCGGCAATCGCAATCCGCATCACGCCTCCACCCCGCCAAAGGGAAAGCGAGGGCGCTGCCAGTCCTGCGTCGCCTCGAAGGCCTGCGCCGCTTGCAGCACCAGCGCATCGGCAAAGGGCGCGCCAATGATCTGCAACCCGACCGGCAGCGCCGGACCGCCCCGGGGCCGCCGCGCCAGTCCGCAGGGGATCGAGGCGGCGGGCTGTTGCGTCATGTTGAAGGCGAATGTGTAGGGCGACCAGATCTCGCCGCCGATCTGATACCAATGCTGATCCCCCGGCTGCGGTCCCGCCCCGATGGGCAGTGGCAGCGTTGCCATGGTGGGCGTCAGCAGCAGGTCCCAGTCTTCGTGAAAGGCCTTCATGCGGGCTGTCAGTGCCTCGCGCGTGGCCAGCGCACCAACGTAGTCGTCGACCGAATACCCCGCCGCCTGATCCAGCACGCGGGACACGATCTCATCCATCTGGTCGCGCTTGCTTCCCGCGCCGGAGGCCCGGTAGGCCGCCGCGCGGTTGCAGATCCGCAGACAGTCATAGGCCGCGAACAGCCCCTCCAATTCCGGATCGACCAGATCGACCGACGCGCCGAGATCGGCGAACCTTTGCGCGGCGGCATCGGTCAGCGCACGCACCTCCGGCTCTGGCGGGCGAATGCCGAGGGTCGGGGAATAGGCGATGCGCAGGCCCCGCACGCCCTCCTCTGTCGGGCGCAGCGGCGCCGTCCCCTCCGGCAGCGCATAGGGATCGCGCACGTCGGGACCGGCCATCGCCTCCAGCAGCAGCGCGGTTTCCGCCACCCCCCATCCCATCGGGCCGGTATGGCCAAGGATCCCGGCGGCGGAGGCGGGCCATGTCGCCACCAGCCCGAAGGTCGGCTTGATCCCGAAACAGCCGCCAAAACTGGCCGGCATGCGGATGGATCCGGCCGCGTCATTGCCAATGGCCAGGGTGCCCACCCCGGCCGCCAGATGCGCCGCCGCCCCCATGGACGACCCCGCCACGCCATGGCCGGTGTCCCATGGCGACCGCGTGGCGCCGGTCAACGGAGAGGTCGAATAGGGCGAGCCGCCGAATTCGGTGGTGGTGGTCTTGCCATAAAGCAGCGCGCCCGCCGCCCGCACCCGCGCCACCGATGGCGCGTCGGTGTCCTGCGGGGCCTCGGGATCGGTGGTGCGCGATCCCTTGCGCGTCGGCATCCCGATGGTCGGCAGCATGTCCTTGACCGACACCGGCACGCCGTCCAGCGGGCCGATGGGCGCGCC
>CAZRZN010000329.1:0-3989 GCA_964604565.1 uncultured Rhodobacterales bacterium | reverse complement strand
TCCACCGCGATGGTGCAATCGTGCAGGATATCCGGGCCCTTGCCGTAGCCGCCGGTCATACTGTCCCCGATCAGATAGGGACCGCCCGGCGCATCGGTCATGGGTCCGGAGCGGCGCGTGGGATCGACATCGCCGGTTTTCCCCAGCTTGGTTATGGAGGCATCCTTGTTGCCGCGGTCGTTCTGGTAGGGATTGTCGCTCATGCCTTTGCCCCGCCTGTCTGCGGGACCCGGCGCCCCTGCTTCTTCTCTCCCGAAATACCTCCGGGGGACGCCCCGGACCCCGTCCGGGGCAGGGGGGCAGAGCCCCCTCTTTCGGCCCCGACGGACCCCGCAATGCCGTGGAGGTCCATCATGCCTGTGCCACCTGATCCTTGTTCTTCAACCCGGTGCCAAGGTAGGCCTCGATCACCGCTTCGTTGGCCTTGATCTCGTCCAGGGTGCCTTCGGCCAGCTTCTTGCCTTCGGCCATGACAATGACCGGGTCGCAGATCCGCCCGATGAAATCCATGTCGTGTTCGATCACGCAGAAGGTGTAGTTGCGCTCCTTGTTCAATCGCACGATCGTATCGGCAATGGTGTTCAGCAGCGTGCGGTTCACCCCTGCGCCCACCTCGTCCAGAAACACGATCTTGGCATCGACCATCATGGTGCGTCCAAGTTCCAGCAGCTTTTTCTGGCCGCCGGACACGGCGCCTGCCGGGTGGTCCGCAAGATGGGATATCGTCAGGAAATCAAGAACTTCATCCGCTTTTGCCCGCAGGGCGCGTTCCTCTTCGGCAATCCGCTTGCGGCCGAACCACGTGTTCCAGAGCGTTTCGCCGGACTGGTCACCGCCGACCATCATCAGGTTTTCGCGGCAGGTCATCGAATGAAACTCATGCGCGATCTGGAAGGTGCGCAGCAGCCCCTTGTGAAAGAGTTCATGCGGCGGCAGGCCCGTGATGTCCTCGCCGTCCATCGTCACCTTGCCGCTGGTGGGCGGCAAGGCCCCGGCCACCACGTTGAACAGCGTGGTCTTGCCCGCCCCGTTGGGACCGACAAGGCCTGTGATCGACCCGGTCGCAATCTCCAGAGAGGCGCCGTCGACAGCGCGCATGGCACCGAAATGCCGGTGCAGATTTTCCACCTTGATCAAGGAATGTCTCCCGCTGACGTCACCTGACCGGCGTCGTGGCCGACCTGAAAAAAGCGGCCCGGAAGGTCCGGACCGCTCTGTTGATCGTTCGGGTTTACTTGAATTCGACCGTTTCCGGCGAACCGTCGGTAACCATGTAGTGCTTGTAGCTGCCCGCGGCTTCGCCGGGTCCGATCAGCTCGACACCCGATGCGCCGACATAGTCGATGTCGCCGCCCGATGCGAGGATCTCCAGCGCCTTGCCAAGCTCACCCGGCAGGATCTCTTCGCCCGGGGCGTTGGCAACATCCATCAGGTTGGCCGCGATGGCCTCGGATGTGGCCTCGCCACCTTTCATCATCGCCAGCGCGATCAGCGCTGCCGCGTCATAGGATTCGCGCGTGAAGGACCCGCTGCCGTCGATGCCGGCCGCCGACGTGATCGTGTCGAAGGCTTCGGCGCCCTCACCCTGGGCCCAGGGCACGGACCCGAAGGATCCTTCGAGCGCGTCGCTGAGTTCGGTGAACAGGTTGTCGCCATACATGCCGTCCGCCATGACATAGGTGTCGAAGGCGCCGGTGTCGTAGGAGGCCTGGATGATACCCTTGCCGCCTTGGTCCGTGTAACCGAAGACCGCCAGCGCCTCACCGCCGGCGGAGGCCAGCGCGCCAATTTCGGCAGAGTAGTCCGCCTTGCCGTCGTCATGCGGCGACGACAGCGTGATGGTGCCGTCGAAAGACGAGGCGAAGGCATCTGCAAGACCCTTGCCGTAGTCGTTGTTGGTGTAGGTCACGGCGATTTCCGTAATGCCTTTTTCGGCAAGAATTTCAGCCAGAACAGCGCCCTGACGCGCGTCCGACGGTGCCGTGCGGAAGAACAGGCCGTTGTCCTCGGCCGTCGACAACGCGGGGGATGTTGCCGAAGGCGAAACCATCACGACGCCGTTGGGGACCGCCACGTTGGACAGTGTTGCGCCGGTCACGCCGGAACAATCCGCACCCATGATGGCGACGACCCCTTCGGATGTGACCAGACGTTCCGCCGCTGCGGTCGACGCCGCGGCGTCGATGCAGGTGGAATCCGCGCGCACCGGCACGAGGGTCACGCCATCCAGAAACATCCCTGAGTCGTTGATCTCGGAAATTGCCAGTTCGGAGGCATCCGCCATCATCGGCGTGATGGATTCGATCGGGCCGGTGAACCCGAGAAGGATACCGATCTTCGCCTCCGTAGCGTGGCCACCCGCGAGGGCACCCGTGGCGGTGAGGGCGAAAGCCGTTGAAGCCAGAAGTGTTTTTTTCATTACCTTACTCCCTGGTTGGTCGTTTGGACGTGGTCGGAAGGTAAGCGGGGTTTTTCGAAAAGAAAAGGGAAACTGCCCATGTTTTGCGCAGCGTCAGGCCCTTGCCTCAAAGTCAGGCACCGCCATATCAGGTATATTTCAGGAGGCGCTGTAATCATGATCAGAAGTGGAATTTTCGTTGCGTTGATGGCCTGCGCCACACCGCTGTTCGCGGAGCGGATCGACACCTCGGCGGGTGTGATGCAGGTCGAACCGGTGGTCGAGGGGCTGGAAACACCCTGGGCATTCGGTTTCCTGCCGGAGAACGGCGGGATCCTGATAACCGAACGCGATGGACGCCTGCTGCTCGTGCAGGACGGGGAAGCGCGCGAAGTCGCCGGAACGCCACGTGTCGTGACCGATGCGCAGGGTGGATTGCTGGATATTCTCGTGCCCCGGGATTTCGCCGAAACCCGCGAGGTTTTCCTCACCTACGCCAAGCGCCAGTGGCTCCGCGGATCTGGGACGGCAGTCTACCGGGCGCGCCTGAATGCCGATGGAACGCGCCTGACCGATGGCGAGATGATTTTCGAGATAGCGAACGGTACCGGAGGCGGTTATCACTTCGGCTCCCGACTGGTGGAGGCGGCGGATGGCATGTTGTTCGTCACGATCGGGGATCGCGGCGACGGTCCAAAGGCGCAGGATCTGTCGATGCACAACGGATCGGTCCTGCGGATCACCCGCGACGGGGATCCGGCGCCGGGCAATCCGTTCATCGACACGGCGGGCGCCCAGCCGGAGATCTGGTCCTACGGGCATCGCAATCCGCAGGGCGCCGCGATCGACGGATCGGGGCAGCTTTGGGTGGCCGAGCATGGTGCCAGAGGCGGCGACGAGGTGAACCGCGTGCAGTCCGGCGCAAACTATGGCTGGCCGGAAATTTCCTACGGCGTCAACTACGACGGCTCTCAGATCGGGCAGGGCACCGCGATGGAAGGCATGGCCCAGCCGGTGTATTACTGGGATCCGTCCATCGCGCCGTCGGGGATGACCTTTTACGACGGCAGCGTGTCAGAGTGGTCTGGCAGCGCCTTTGTCGGATCGTTGAAATTCGACTACATCTCGCGCTTGTCCGGAGACCCCCTGGCAGAGGTGGAGCGGATCGAAGCCCCCGAGACAAGCCGCGTACGCGATGTCAGGCAGGGGCCGGATGGCGCCCTGTGGTTTCTCAGCGTCGGCAACGGCGCCCTGTATCGGCTTGCCCCCGCGGAAAGCGGTTGAAACCGATGCGCAGCAGGTCACCCATCCATGATTTGAATTTTGAATCAAACGGGTAAACGACAAAGCTCATCCGGATCAGAGCCTGTTGCGCCCGCCATAACTTTGCGAGAGCCATGCCGGGCGTGATCCATTGACGGTCGCGGTCTGCCTGTCCGACCGGATTGGCAGGCAACACGCTGTCGAGTTTCGCCAAGGCAGGTGTTCCTGAGCACGCCTTGGCGAAACCGGCGCTGACCTGATGTGGACGGGCGTTTTCCGCCATGAATTTCAGGTCACGGGGTTCTGTGGGCGCGCCTCGAAGACCCGC
>CAZRZN010000328.1:0-3996 GCA_964604565.1 uncultured Rhodobacterales bacterium | reverse complement strand
TCAGCTACCTGCGCACCTACGAACGGATGGGCCTTCAGGCGATCCCGATGCGCGCCGATTCCGGGGCCATGGGCGGCGACAACACGCATGAGTTCCTCGTGCTGGCGGAGACGGGCGAATCCGAAGTGTTCTACGACAGCGCCATCACCGACCTGAAATTCGGCGACCGCGCGATCGACTATGACAGCCACGACGAATGCCGCGCCGTGCTGGAGGAATTCACCTCGCGCTATGCCCGCACCGACGAAACGCATGACGAGGCGCTGTTCGACCAGGTCCCCGAAGACCGCCGCCGCAATGCGCGCGGCATCGAGGTCGGGCAGATCTTCTACTTCGGCACGAAATACTCCGAGGCGATGGGCGCCACCGTGCAGGACCGGGACGGCAACAAGGTGCCGGTGCACATGGGCAGCCACGGCATCGGCGTGTCGCGCCTGCTGGGCGCGATCATCGAGGCCAGCCATGACGACAAGGGGATCATCTGGCCCGAGGGGGTCACGCCCTTCGCCTGCGGCATCGTCAACCTGAAACAGGGCGACGAAGCGGCCGATGGCGCCTGCGAGACGCTCTATGCCGCGTTGACCGCCCTGGGGCTGGAGCCGCTCTACGACGACACGACGGAACGCGCAGGCGGGAAATTCGCCACCATGGACCTGATCGGTCTGCCCTGGCGGATCACCGTCGGTCCCCGCGGGCTCAAGAACGGGGTGGTCGAACTGACCTCGCGCCGCACCGGCGTCAGCGAAGAACTGCCGCCCGAACAGGCGGTGGCGAAGATCGCCGCGATCTACGGCAAAGGCACGCCCGGCCCCTCGGCCTGACCGGCCCTTGCAGCCGGTTTCTGACAGGCGCCGCCATCCGACGGGTCCGCCGCCTCATGCGGCCAGGGCACCAACACAGGCGGCCCGGGGTCAGGGGCCGTCTCACCGGCCCCTCGACCGAGATCCGTCACCGCACACCCCAAACGGCGCCTTTGCGCCGGCACCCGGCGTCCCTGTCGCCGAGGCTTGATCCAACCGCGCACCGCGGGATATTCTGCGTCCGAACCGGGCGGAGGCTTCCCGCCACAGGCAGGCGGGAGACTTGCGGATGATCATGCGCGCCTTGACCCTTGCAAGCGGACTGGCAGGGGCAGCGGGCCTGTCGCAATTCCCTGAATTCTCTCAGCAATACATGCAACGGCTGGGCGGCGCGGTGGACGAACTGAACCGCCAGGTGACCCGCTATGAAAACGACGCCGCGCGCCTCGACATGCCCCTTCAGACCTATCTGGCCGCGCTCGTCCAGGAAGGCGAGATGGCCCGCACGCAGGCCGCCAACATGGCCGAGGACATCGCCCGCCACGACCGTCTTGCCGCGACCCTTGCCGCCATGGAAAACGCCGGTCCCTTCATGCGGGCGCGCCTTGCGATCGACTACCTGCCCGATGGCGAAGTGGCGGCGCGCGCGCTGGAAACCTTCCGTCCGGCGGTGCCCGCAACCTTCGAAGGCGCGGTGTTCGGCGGCCTCGGCTTTGTGACGGGATGGGCGTCCCTCGCCCTTGGCGTCGCGCTTCTGGGTGGCGCCTGGCGGATCACCAAAGCGCCATTCCGGCGTCGGACACGCCCCTGACAAGGCCGCTGCGGATCGGCCCCACCGCTGCGAAGCCTCCGAGTCAGAACGCCCCGGCGTCGGGCAATACCCCGGTCAAGACAGACGGCCAGCGCGATGCGGGCGCCGCCGAAGGGTCCCGGCCCAACACGCGCCACCCCGCGCCGACCACGCCGCCGAACCGACGCTGGAAACCGCGCGCCCGATACATCGGCAGGAGCCCTGACAGTTTCTTCGGGCGATAAATATCCCGGGGGTGAGGCCGCAGGCCGAGGGGGCAGCGCCCCCTTGCGGCACCACACCCGCCACCGGGCGCGCCACATGGCCAAGGAACCACCGGCTGATCCGAATGGACATCCCCATGGGCGGCAGCGTCAGGCGGCGGCGACCGCCTCGACCTCGGCCACGATCTCGCTCACGACCTGTTCCAACAGCGCCTCGTCCTCGCATTCCGCCATCACGCGGATCAGCGGCTCGGTTCCGGACTTGCGGATCAGCAGGCGCCCCCGGCCGGAGAGCAGGCCCTCGGCGTCGGAGATCACCCGCTGGACATCCTCGGACTCCAGCGGCACCTGCCCCGCGCTGTAGCGCACGTTCCGCAGCAGTTGCGGCACGCGGGTAAAGCGTTGCGTCAGCTCGGAGGCCCGCTGCCCGGTGGCGACCATCTCGCAGAGGAACTGCAGTCCCGCCATCAGCCCGTCGCCCGTGGTGGCGTAATCGGTCATCACGATATGGCCGGATTGTTCCCCACCAAGGTTCCAGCGTCCCCTGCGCATCGCCTCCACCACGTAGCGGTCGCCGACCTGCGTCCGTTCCAGCCGCAGTCCGCGGTCCTGCAGGAACCGTTCAAGCCCGAGGTTCGACATCACCGTCGCCACGAGAGTGCCATCGCGCAGGCGGTCCTCCTCGGCCCAGCGGGCGGCCATGAGCGCCATGATCTGGTCGCCATCCGCCACCATGCCGCATTCGTCGATCAGCACGATCCGGTCCGCGTCGCCATCGAGGCACAGGCCCACATCGGCGCCATGGCGCTGCACCGCCGCAGCCGCCGCCTGCGGGTTGGTGGAACCGCAGTTGTCGTTGATGTTCAGGCCGTTGGGTTCGGTGCCGACGGTCACCACATCGGCGCCAAGTTCCCACAGCACCTCCGGCGCGGTGCGGTAGGCGGCGCCATTGGCGCAATCGACCACCACCTTGATGCCGTCCAGACGCAGCCCGTGGGGCAGCGTGCTCTTGACCCGTTCCTGATAGCGAAAGCGGCCGTCGTCGATGCGCCGGGCGCGGCCGATGTTGTCGGGCTGGGCCGGGCGCACGCCCGCGGCCACCAGCGCCTCTATCTCGGCCTCGACGTGATCGGACAGCTTGAACCCGTCCGGGCCGAAGAACTTGATCCCGTTGTCCGCCGCCGGATTGTGGCTGGCCGAGATCATGATGCCCAGATCCGCCCGCATGGACGGGGTCAGAAGACCCACCGCCGGCGTCGGCACCGGCCCCAGAAGCAGCACGTTCATCCCCGTCGAGGTCAGACCGGCGGTCAGGGCATTTTCGAACATGTAGCCCGACAGCCGGGTGTCCTTGCCGATCACCACGCGGTGCACGCCGCCATGTTCATTGCGAAAATACCGTCCGACCGCGGCGCCCAGCATCAGCGCCATCTCGGCGGTCATGGGAAAGGTATTGGCCTTTCCACGCACTCCGTCGGTGCCAAAGAGATTGCGGCTCATGAAATGTCTCCCCTTGAAATGGCCCGCCACATCGCAAGCGCCTGCGCCGTCTCGGCAACATCGTGGACCCGGAGGATCTGAACCCCCTGTCCCGCCGCGGCCTGTGCGCAGGCGACGGACCCCGCGATGCGGGCGGCGGCCGGATTGGCGCCGGTGATCCGCCCGATGAAGCCCTTGCGCGAGGCGCCGACCAGCACGGCGCAGCCCAGCCCGTGAAACAGCGCAACATCGCGCAAGAGCGTCAGATTGTGTTCGATGCGCTTGCCGAAGCCGATGCCCGGATCGACGATGATGCGGCCGCGCGGGATGCCCATCTCCTCCAGCGTGGCCACCTGCGCAGAGAGAAAGTCATAGACGTCCAGCAAGACATCCTTGTAGCGCGGATCGTCCTGCATGGTTTCCGGATCGCCCTGCGCATGCATCACGCAGACCGGCAGCGCCTTGTCGCGGCAGTAATGGGCCAGCATCGGATCGAAGGTGAACCCCGAGACATCGTTGACCAGCACGGCCCCTGCGCGCACCGCCGCATCTGCGACGGAGGATTTCCGCGTGTCGATGGAGATTGGCGTCGAGATCTCGCGGTGGAGCGCGGTGATGACGGGTTCCACCCGGGCGATCTCGGCCTCGCGGGGGACGGGCCGCGCGCCGGGCCGGGTGCTTTCGCCGCCGACGTCGATGATGT
>CAZRZN010000327.1:0-4015 GCA_964604565.1 uncultured Rhodobacterales bacterium | reverse complement strand
GGTTCGACACCATGGTCGACAGCGCGATCGCCGCCACGATCACCATCGAGGTGGCCGAACTGAACCCGCCCAGGAAGGAGAGCATCGCCAGCCCCTCCTGCCCCTGACTGAGCGGCAGGGTCAGCACGAAAAGGTCGGGATTGGACCCTTCGGGAAGCAGATCGAGCCCCACAACCGCGATCGGCACGATGAAGAGGCTCATCAACATCAGGTAAAGCGGAAAAGCCCATGCCGCCATGCGCAATTGCGCGTCGTTGTCGTTCTCCACGACGAGAACCTGGAACATGCGGGGCAGACAGATGAACGCCGCCGCCGACAGCATCATCAGCCCGACCCACCGGCCGTTGTTCACCGACCATGTCCCGAGCTCGGACTCGTCAATCCGCGACAGCGTCTCCTGCACGCCCCCCGACAGCCCCCAGACCACGAAACCCCCGACCGCCATCAGGGCCATCAGCTTGACCACCGCCTCCACGGCAATGGCCATGACAACCCCGTGATGACGCTCATTCGCGTCAAGATTGCGGGTGCCGAAGATCACGGTAAAGACGGCCAGCCCCACCGCGACCCAAAAGGCCGTGGAGCGCGGGCTGTTTGCCGGGATCGTTTCGGGGTGCGAAAAGACCTCGACCGACAGCGTGACGGACTGCAACTGCAACGCGATATACGGGGTGGTCCCGATCACCGCGAGGATGGTGACACCAATGCCCAGAAGGTTGGATTTGCCGTAGCGCGAAGAAATCAGGTCCGCGACCGAGGTGATGCGCTGGTTGCGCCCGATGTGCACCAGCTTGCGCAGGATCCACCACCAGCCCAGCATGACAAGGCTGGGACCGAGGTAGATCGTCAGATATTCGAACCCGTTGCGCACGGCGCTGCCGACAGCCCCGTAAAACGTCCAGGCGGTGCAGTAGATGGACAGCGAAAGCGTGTAGACCAAAGGCGTCCGCAACCAGCGACCGCGCCCGCGCTGCGCGGCCCGTTCGGCAAAGAAGGCGACCCCGAACAGCAGCGCGACATAGCTGATTGCAATCGCCGCAAGCATGTTGAGCGTGCTCACCGGTCTGTCCCGTCAGGTTCGGCTTCGGTGAAACGGTCAAGGGTCAGCAGCCGGACCAGCCGCGCCGCCACCAGAACCAGACCCACCCAGATGCCGAAGATATAAGTCAGGGCATGTGACGTCGATACGGGCACTTCGGACCGGTACCAAAGCAACGGTAGCAACCACAGGATCATGCCGATCAAAGGAAGCGCGCAGGCGGCATCCACAAGGCGTCTTCGGCGAAAACTTTGACGTTCGACCGAAAAGGAAGGCGGGTCCGAGGACTCCCATCTGGCGGGAAGGCGGGTGTCTTCGCGGCGGCCGGATGTCATTGCGCCGACAGGGCGCGCACGGCATCCAGAACGTCCGCGTTCGAAAAGGGTTTGGTCATGAAACGGCTGGCGCCCGCGCGCTCCGCCATTTCGCGATCCTTTGTCTGGCCGCGCGCCGTCAGCATCAGGACAGGAAGCTCCGCCAGGGCCGGGTCCTCCCGCACCTCGCGCAGGATGTCGTAGCCGGAGCGGCCCGGCAGCATGACGTCGAGGATGACCACGTCCGGCATGCGGTCCCGAACGATTTGCGCGGCGTCGAGCCCGTTCGAATGTGCGTGCACGTTCCAGCCATCCCGCGACAGTATGAATCGGATCGCCTCGATAATGTTCGGCTCATCCTCGATCAGCAGAACCTGTCCGCCCATGTTCCCCCCAGTGCCCTGCTCCCCGGATCTTTGATCGCCCGTCCCCCGCAGGTCAGCAGACTTTAGGCGGTTATCATGATCAGTGTCAAAATACTGTTAGACCCTGAACCGGATTTTCCCGATCTGGCGACAGGTCGCGCCCCGCGGGATCTGGTCCTGCACACGCCCCCATCCCTGACCCGTGCTGTGCGACCCGGCAAAGGCGAACAGACCAGTTCCGGCCGCCCTGCCTTGATCGTCTCCACGCCGGAGGCGGTCGGCATTGGACTCTTTGGCCCGGTGTCGGGGAGAAGGATCGAGGTCACTCCATGCCGCCGCCGCACGGCAGCCTAGCGGCGTCTCGCAGAGGCCAGGATCGAAGGTTCGCGGCGCGCTTCGCAGACCTCGCGCGGGCAGACCCGACACGCCACACCCAACTGAGGCAGGTCCGCGCGCGCCTCAGTTCCCGGCGGCAGGGGGCGCACCAGCATCTGCGCCTGATACAGCGGATCCGCATTCACCGCGGGTCCGGCCAGCGGCGTCGCCAGCGCCTCTGACCACAGCGCGACCCCGCTGCGCCCGGCTTGTGCCACAGGTCCGGAAAGGATCACATGCGGCCGGCTCAACGCCCTGTAAAGCGGCCAAAGGGGGCAGGCCGCGCCAAAACGGGGCATCGGAAAATCCGGCAAGGGCTTGCGATAGATCAGCACGCCGGAGGCATCGCAGATCGCCAGTCCGACAGGCGTCGGCAACACCTCGGGCGGCTGTGCGGCAAGGCGGCGCATGATGCGCGCAGGATCCGCCCCCAAGGCCGCGGCCAGCGCGGCAGGGGCCGGGCCGAAGGTCCTGATCGCCGGTTCCAGAACATCGACCGGAACCGCTCTGGCATCCTGCACATAACGCTCCAGCCAGGTCCGCAACAGGCTGCGAGCCGGGCCGGACATCCCGCGACCAAGCCGTTCAAGCGCCGCGCCGGTGTCCTCCCCCGCTTCCAGATCCGGCACGGTGTGACCGGCCGCCTCCAGCGCGGCATCCAGTTCCTCTTGCGGGGCGCCCGTCTCCAGCGGAGAATCCTCGTCGGCCTCCAGATATGTCACCAGCCCACGGCTGGTTTCCGCAAGGCGCGCGCTGTCCTCATAGATGTTGCGATGAAACCGCGCCTGCCATTCGGCGTCGATCTCCCCCGGCTCCGCGAGGATCGAGGCCGCGGACCGGATCGCCGTGACCGTCGACAGCATTTCATGCAGCGAGGCCGCAAGATGCGGGTCATGGGTCATCCGGTCGTTCAATGTCTCTATGCTGCGTTCGAGCTGCGTAATCCGCGCATGGCTCTGCGCCAGCAGATCGGCCCAGCCGGGAAAGCGCCCGGCGAATTCATCCACCCGGTCCAGTTCTGCCCCCGTCTGAGGCAGGTCCGAAGCCGCTTCGCGCAGCGTGGCGATCAGCGCAGCCCCCGCCCCCTCGGTCAGCGCGGCCGGATCCGCGCCCAGAATGGCGGCAATGTCGAGCAGGAGTTTACCGCCGATTCTGCGCCGGTTATGCTCAATAAGATTAAGATAGGATGCCGAAATGCCCGCCTTGCGGGCAAGGTCGGCCTGTTTGAGGCCACGCAAGACCCGCCTTTCGCGAATTCGTGATCCGGTGAGAGCGTCACGCGCCAAAGGCTTTCCTTTGCGGTTTCAAGGGTTTTCTGCGGCGCAACATAAATACCTTTACAAATTGCGAGCTTCAGATTTTCAAGTATTCACAAAAAAATCCTTTTACGCAAAGCGTTTGTTGCGTGGTTTTCCGGCTGCCTGCATGATTACTTTGCACAGTTGTGCCATCGCCCCCCGTCCTGAGGAGAACGTGGGGCGCCTATCTCGAAATGGGAGGATTTCATGTCCAAAACCAACGTGACGCGCCGTGGCGTGATGCAGACAGGTGCCCTCGCCGGCGCCGGCCTTGCTCTGCCAACCTATCTTTCGGCCGCAAACCATACCGGCTTTACCAACGCACCCACCGGCAGCACTGTGACACTGGGCTTCAACGTGCCTCAGTCCGGCCCCTATGCCGACGAAGGCGCGGACGAACTGCGCGCCTACGAACTGGCGGTCGAGCATCTGAACGGCGGCGGCGACGGTGGCATGCTGGCGACCTTTTCGTCCAAGGCGCTCGACGGAACCGGCATCCTGGGCAAGAAGGTGGAATATGTCACCGGCGACACCCAGACCAAATCGGACGCCGCCCGCGCGTCGGCCAAGTCGATGATCGAAAAGGACGGCGCGGTGATGATCACCGGCGGTTCGTCTTCCGGT
>CAZRZN010000326.1:0-4016 GCA_964604565.1 uncultured Rhodobacterales bacterium | reverse complement strand
GCAGCATGTCCTTGACCGACACCGGCACGCCGTCCAGCGGGCCGATGGGCGCGCCTTCCCGGTGGCGGCGCTCCGACTGGCGGGCGGCGGTCAGCGCGGCCTCGGGATCCACATGGACAAAAGCGTTGATCGCCGGTTCGGTCAGTTGCAGACGGGTCAGAACCGCCTGCATGACCTCCACCGGGCTCAGCGTTCCTTCGCGGTAGGAGGCGGCCAGATCCGTGGCGGACAGGCAGGCCGGATCGTTCATGTCGTCACCTCGCCGCTGGCGGTCTGTGCGCCGGTGATGCGGGCCGCGCGGTGGCCGTGGGACAGGACAAAACCACGTATAAGCGTGGTCACCTGTTGCGGCGCCTCGAGTTGGGCCATGTGGGAAATGCCGTCCAGCAGATGGACCTCCCCTGCGCCGACAGCCTTGGCAAGCGCGCGTGTTTCCTGCGGTGGACAGACCGGATCAAGCGCCCCGCCCATCACGACAACCGGCATGCCCAGACGGTGCAGATCCGCGCGCCTGTCCCACCCCGCCGAGGCGCGCAACGCGGCGCCGTAACCCTCTGGCCGCAGCCGTTCGAAATCCGCCGCCAGCCGCGCGATCAGCGCCTCCGGGGCGCCGGGCGGCAGCACCTCTGCGGCGACGCCCCGCGCCCTGTCCGGTGCTACGGTCCCGTTTTCGAACATCGCCAGACGCCGGGCCACATAGCCCTCCCGCTCTGCCGGTGTCAGATGTGCAAGATAGGCCGGCTGGGCGCCCGACAGGAACAGCGCGCCAAACAGGTCGGGCCGGGCGCAGGCCGCCTCGATCAGGATCCGCCCGCCCATGGAATGGCCGACGGCAAGGACAGGACCGCCCCCCAGCGCCTCGATCACCGCAACGAGATCGTCGGCCAACTCCGAAAAGGCCTGTATCGGGCGACCTGTGCTGGCGCCATAGCCGCGCGCATCCCATGTGACGGCATGCGCACATCCTCCGATCGCGGAGGCCACCTCCGCCCATTGGCCCGCGTGCCCGCCGATCCCGTGCAGCAGCAGGACCAGCGGTCCGTTACCATAGTGTGACAGCCGGATGTGCCCGCCACCGGGCGTATCGACACCGTGAACCGCCGGGGGCGGGTCATAGCGTTCTGAATGTCCTGAGCCTGTCATGGTAAAAAGCGTCGCAACCCCAAGCGATCAAGTCAAATAGTAAAATGGCACCAAGCCATGCAATTTGGTTATAGCCTTCCCACCGGGGGCGTAGCCGACCGCAAAAGCCCCACGGATGGTTTCAGGGCCGCCATGCCGCCTTGGCCGCAGCACGGCTCTCCCCCCTTGGTCCGGCCCGGCAGTCTCCGATCCGCGCTGCGGGCCACGCCCGTGGCGGGGCGCCGCGGGACCGCCTGAACCTGGACTCCGGCACGAAGGATTCTCAAAATGATTTATCGCGTTGCAAACCGCACAGGATGATTGCCTTTCGGAGCAATACAACCTGTGCCATAGGCGGCGGGTGGTGCTATTCGCTTTCAATCTCCCCACGCAAAGGCCACGAACCGGTATGACACCATGCGATCACGCCGCAGGCCAAGGCCGCGACAGGCATCCGGTACGGGATCTGCCGCCGGTCCACGCCCGCTTCCGGTATCTCATCGGTCGGCCCCTCCCCGATGCAGGCAGGACGCGTCCGCTGGGTCAGGGCGCCATACATGCCGGCCAAAGGGTGGATTCCGGCGGCTTTGGCCCTTGCACCCGCCACGCGGATCAGCGGAACCGCATGCCCCTGCACCGGCTCGCCAGACCCGACCGCAGCGGCGTCGGGAACACATTCATCAGGCGGTCGAACCGCGCTGCCAAACGCAGTCTGCCCAAAGCCGTCCCGACCCGCGCCGCTGGCACGGTGTCAGGCCGCAAGGCCCTGCAAACACTCCCACGCGCCCGCCTTGCCAAGGTCGGCCTGTCGAAGGACCCCCGGACATGACCAGATTCCTGTCGACCCTCCTCGCCCTGACTGTCGCAACGCTGCCAGTCCATGCACAGGACAGTCTGAAACCGGTCAAACTGCTGACCGTGACACCGGAAACCGCCAGCATCGAAAGGACGTTTTTTGGCAAGGTGGTGGCCCGCCAGACCGTCGATCTGGCCTTTCAGGTCGGCGGTCAGGTGGTCGAACTTCCGGCGGTGGAGGGCGAGATCACGCCCGAGGGAGAGATGGTCGCGCAACTGGATCTGGAATCCTTCATCCTCGCGCTGGAGGAGGCGCAGCTTCGTCAGGATCAGGCGAAGCGGGTGGTCGACCGCTACCAGAAGCTTCAGGGCAGCTCGGTCACCGAAGTCTCGCTGGAGGACGCGGTAACACAGGCCGCGCTGGCGGATGTCGCGGTGCGCAACGCGCAGAAGAACCTTGAGGATGCGACGCTGCTGGCACCCTACGACGCGCTTGTCGCCGAACGGATGATCGCGAATTTCACCACCATCGGCGCCGGGACGGCGGTGGTCAGACTGCACGACATGTCCGAGGTGCGGATCGAAATCGACGTCCCCGAGGTGCTGTTCCAGCGCGCCGGAAACGACCCGGACATCACGGTGACGGCCAGCTTTCCCTCCAGCGACCGGATCTTTCCGCTGGAATTGCGCGAATTCAGGGCCGAAACCTCCAGCGTGGGTCAGACCTTCCGCCTGACCTTCGGGATGCCCCCGCCGGAGGGGCTGGCCATCCTGCCCGGATCGTCGGTTACCGTGTCGGCCCGGTTGAACGACGACGATGCTGGCCTGTCGGTCCCCACGACCGCGCTGATCCCCGGCCAAGACGGCGGGCTGACTGCGATGGTGTTTGAACCGGACACCGAGGACACCGGAACCGTGCGCCGTGTCCCCGTCACGACCGAACCGATGGCCTCGGGCCGGATGCGCATCCTTGACGGGCTCGACCCCGGCACGGAGATCGTCGGCATGGGCGCCACCGCGCTCGAGGACGGTCAGCGCGTGCGGCGCTTTCAGGGCTTCGGGCAGTAGGGGCCGGGGGCATGAACATCGCGCGCACCGCCATCGACAAGCCGATCCTGACATGGCTGATCATGCTCACCTGCCTGCTGGGCGGGCTGTGGGGCTACCTCTCGCTCGGTCGGCTCGAAGATCCCAGCTTCACGATCAAGCAGGCGGTCATCGTCACGCAATATCCCGGCGCCTCGGCGGAGGAAGTCGCCGCCGAAGTGTCCGAACCGCTGGAATCGGCGATCCAGCAGATGAGCGAACTGGACACGATCACCTCGATCAACACGCCGGGCAGGTCGCTGATCGAGGTGGTGATCAAGCCCACCCATGGCGGCGACGAACTCCCCGCGATCTGGACGGATCTGCGGGCCAAGGTGCGCGACGCGGCCCGCGCCCTGCCCTCCGGCGTGGCGGAGCCTTTTGTCGACGACGGGTTCGGCGATGTCTTCGGGATCTATTACGCGGTCACCGCCGAAGGGCTGACCGACGCCGAGATCCACGACCTGTCCAGTTTTCTGCGGCGCGAGATCCTTGCCGTCGACGGGGTGGCGGATGTGCAGATCGCCGGCCTGCCGGAGGAGGTCATCTACGTGGAACCGAACCTTGCGGTATCCATCAACCAGAACATCTCTCCGGCGGTGATCGTCGGCGCCATCGCCAATGCCAACGCCGTGCAGGACGCAGGCTCCATCGGCGCCACGCGGCTTCAGCGGCCCGCGGGGTCCGACAGTGTCAGCCGGATCGAGGGGCTGACCGTCGGTTTTCAGGGCGAGGTCATCAATCTGGCCGACATCGCCGACATCCACCGCGACCGGGCCGAAGACCCCGATCTCATCATGCGCTTCGACGGGGTGGAGGCCTTCACCCTCGGGATCGCGGGCCTTGCCACCGAAAACATCGTCGACGTGGGCGCGCGGGTCGATGCCAAGCTCGCACAGATCGACGCGGAAATCCCGGTGGGCGTCGTGCTCAATCCGATCTACCAGCAGCATGTCGTCGTCGACGAGGCCTCCACCGGGTTCATCGTCAACGTGGCGCTGTCGGTGGCCATC
>CAZRZN010000325.1:0-4035 GCA_964604565.1 uncultured Rhodobacterales bacterium | reverse complement strand
TCGCCCGGTAACACCTCGCGGGTCTGGATCACGGGGATGTCGACATGAGCGACCGGCTGCGCGTCGACGAAGGGCAATCCGCCATAGACGCCGATTCCCGGGCGCGTCACCTCGAAATGGTAGTCCGGTCCCAGCAGGACGCCGCCCGTGGCCGCCAGCGAGCGGGGCGCGTCGATGCCATCGGTCATCTCCTGAAAGGCCCGCAGTTGCGCGGGGTTCATCGGATGCTCGCGGTCATCCGAACAGGCGAGATGGCTCATGATCAGGCTGGGGCCCTGCGCCAGCGCGATCTCGCGCAGGGCGCGCCATTCGGCCGGTTCCATGCCCAGACGGTTCATGCCGCTGTCCAGCTGGATCCCGAAGGGCCGGCCCGGCAGTCCCTCGACATGGCGCAGCATCTGGTCGATCGAATTGATCATCGGCGTCAGGTGCGCCGCGTCGATCAGCGCGGCGTCGCCTGCCATATGTCCTGAAAATACGCAGATTTCCGGACCGGGCCCAAGGATGCGGCGCAATTCGGCCCCTTCCTCGGCGATCGCCACGAAGAATCGTCGCGCGCCCTCGGCGGCCAGTGCGGGGGCGACCTTGCTCAGGCCCAGCCCGTAGGCATCCGCCTTGACCACGGCGCCCGCCTCGGCGCGCGACATCTGTGCAAGCGACCGCCAGTTGGCGCGCAGCGCCGCAAGATCGATGGTGAGCTGTGCCTGTGCCATGTCCCCGTCTTTTTTCAGGTTCCGGGCGAGGGTCAAGCGCGAAATCACCTGTCGCCCGGTCTTGTCGGCGCCGCGTTGCCGCTTATGCTGGACCTCCGGGCACAGGCAGGGGGGGAAGGCCATGCAGGCGGCGCTGCGTTTGGAAGCCGGGCTGTTCCTTTTGGCGGTGCGGTATCTGACCCATCTGCCGGTCCCGCGGGATCTGGCCTCTTCCGACGATCTGATGGTGCGGGCGGTCAAGTATCATCCTGCGGTCGGCGCGCTGGTCGGTGCGCTTGGGGCGCTGACATTCTGGAGTGCGGCACTGGTCTTGCCGGTGCCGGTTGCCGTGCTGCTGTCCCTTGCGGTGACGCTGCTGGTGACGGGAGGATTTCACGAACAGGGGCTGGCCCATGCGGCGGAGGGGCTGGGCGCCGGGCGCGACCGGCCCGATGTGATCCGTGTGATGGACAGCGCGCCGCTGGGGGTGCACGGGGCGGTGACCCTCGGGCTCGTATTGGCGCTGAAGGTGATTCTGTTGTCCGGCTTTGTCGGGCAGATCGCCGGCATGGGGCTGATCGCGGGGCACGCGATGGGGCGCATGGCCTCGGTTCATGTGACGGCCACCACGGTCCATGCGCGCAGCCACGGCATCCGGAAATTCGTGCCGAAGGTCACGCGGGATGGCTACCGCGTGGCCCTCGCGATCACGCTGGTTTCCCTTGTGCCGCTGCTGCTTGTGGCGGGAATTGCCGCCACGCTGTGCGGATGTGTCGGGGCGATCCTGCTGGCGCAGGCGTTCCGGCGGTTGGTTCTGACCCGCATCGGCGGCTATACCGGCGATTGCCTTGGCGGGTCCCAGCAGATGGGGGAACTGGGTCTTTACCTCGGGCTGGCGCTCTGGCTGTAGGGCCGCGCGCGCAGGCTGGCTCCAACCCACCCGCCCCGCCAGCCTCCGCGCGCGGGGCGTCTGCGCTGCGCAGGACCGGCGGCCGGATCGCGGGCGTCAGGCGCCGTGGTCGCCCTGCTGCCATGGTTTCACGAGGTTGCCGAACCGGGTGAACTGGCTCTCGAAGCTCAGTTCCACCGTTCCGATCGGCCCGTGGCGCTGCTTCCCGATGATGACCTCCGCCTTGCCGTGCAGCCGGCTCATGCGGTCCTGCCATGCGGCCATTTCATCGAGCCGTTCATCCGACGGCTTTTCCCGTTCGACGTAATATTCCTCGCGGAAGACGAACATCACCACGTCGGCGTCCTGCTCGATCGAGCCCGATTCCCGAAGGTCCGACAGTTGTGGCCGCTTGTCTTCGCGGCTTTCGACCTGACGCGACAGCTGCGACAGGGCCAGAACCGGAATGCCCAATTCCTTGGCGATGGCCTTGAGGCCCATGGAGATCTCGCCGATCTCCTGCACCCGGTTCTCCGCCGTCCCGCGCAAAAGTTGCAGATAATCGACGATCAGCAGATCCAGCCCGTGGGTCCGTTTCAGACGCCGCGCCCGCGCGGCCACCTGTGAAATCGGCAACGCGGGCGTGTCGTCGATATAGAGCGGGCAGGCCTCCAGATCCTTGGCCGCCTGCACGAAGCGGCGGAACTCCGTCTCGTCCATGTCGCCCTGGCGGATCTTGTGGCTGGAGATTTCAGACGCCTCGGCTAGGATCCGGCTGGCCAGCTGTTCGGCGCTCATCTCAAGGCTGAAGAAGCCCACGACCCCGCCATCCACGGTGCCGGTGGTGCCGTCGGGCAGAGGCCCTTTGCGATAGGCCTTGGCGATGTTGAAGGCGACGTTTGTGGCCAGCGATGTCTTGCCCATCGACGGCCGCCCGGCAAGGATCAGAAGGTCGGATTTGTGCAGGCCGCCCAGTTTCTTGTCCATGTCGATCAGGCCGGTGGACACGCCCGCCAGACCGCCCTCGCGCTGGTAGGCGGCGTTGGCGACATTCACCGCGTCCGTCACCGCGCGCAGGAAGGATTGAAAGCCGCTTTCGGCCTGGCCCTGTTCGGCCAGCTTGTAAAGCGCCTGCTCCGCCTCGACGATCTGTTCGCGCGGCTCGGACGCCACATCGACCTTGGCGGCCTTGTCGCTGATGTTGCGTCCCAGCCGGATCAGGTCGCGCCGCACGGCGAGGTCATAGATCATCTGCGCATAGTCGCGCACCGCGAAGGTCGACACGGCAGAGGCCGCCAGCCGCGCCAGATAAGCCGGTCCGCCCAGTTCCTTCAGGCCCTCGTCATCCTCCATGAAGGCCTTGAGCGTCACCGGCGAGGCGAGGTTGTTCTTGGAAATCCGGGCGCTGGCGATCTCGTAGATCCGGCTGTGCACGGGATCGTAGAAATGATGCGCCCCGATCACCGAGGCGACACGGTCATAGATGTCATTGTCGGTCAGGATCGCCCCGAGCAACTGCTGCTCCGCCTCGATGGAATGCGGCATGGTCTCTGCCGCGTCGACCTGCACGCCGGTCGGGTTGATCGTCGAGATCTCGTTCATTTTCGTCCCCCTGCTCTTGAGCGGATCCCCTAGCAAGCCGGACCCGCGGGGTGCAAAATGTATATCTCTGTTGATAAATCGTGAATCGATGCACCTACAGGATATTGGCATCCGGCCGGGCGTTACGTCAATATATGGACAGACCGACTCGGCCCTGTGGTGGGGGGGACACGTTCAACCGGGGGAATGACCGATCTGACGTATCGTCACAAATCGGCTCTTGCGGCGCGCCACGCGTGCGGATCGTGCAGGAACGACTCGACCTCCGACAAGACGCCGGCATGGCGCTCCGGCGCCTCTGCTAGAACCTCCCACCAGGTGCAGAGATGGTGCAGCTCCACCCCGTGATCACCCAGCGTTTTGATCGTCTCAGGGAAGATCCCGTAGTAGAAGATCACGGCTGTATGCGCGCAGCTGGCCCCGGTGTCGCGGATCGCATCGACAAAGGACAGCTTCGACCCGCCATCGGTGGTCAGATCCTCCACCAGCAGCACGCGGTCGCCTTCGCCCATGACCCCTTCGATCCGGGCGTTGCGGCCATATCCCTTGGGTTTCTTGCGGACATAGGTCATGGGCAGGGCCATGCGTTCGGCCACCAGCGCGGCAAAGGGAATGCCCGCCGTCTCGCCGCCCGCGATGTTGTCGAACGCCTCGAACCCCGCCTCGCGCATCACCGTCACGGTCAGAAAATCCATCAGCGTGCTGCGGATGCGCGGATACGAGATCAGCTTGCGGCAATCGATGTAGACCGGGCTCGCCCAACCGGAGGTCAGCTTGAACGGCTCGGCCGGGCGCAGGTGGATCGCGTCGATCTCCATCAGCGCCCTGACGGTCAGCGATGCCATCAGTGTG
>CAZRZN010000324.1:0-4043 GCA_964604565.1 uncultured Rhodobacterales bacterium | reverse complement strand
TCGTTCAAGGCGATCCGCCGCAACAACGACGCCCACCAGATCGAAGCCGTGGGTGAGACGCTGCGCGGCATGATGCCATGGATCACCGCCGGCCGCATGGTCGACAAGTCCAAGAACTGAGGCCGCGGCGCGGGTCTGCCGCGCCTGCCCTGCCCTTTGGTCAAGCCGCCGCCTGCGCGGCTTGACCCGCCCCATCTGCGTCGTCCCGGGCTGGCCCCGCACCGGCGCGCCGGGCCCGGCCCTCGCGCAATGTGCGCGCCGGACCCTGCCCCTGTGCGCCGCCGCGCGTTGTTATAGTATAACCGCCTGCCCATCTGGGGCGCATGACACATCACATCGACACCCGCAGCGGTCTGCCAGAAGAGATGCAGACCCTGCTCCGGACGCTGCCACGCGACGGCTGGCAGGCGCATCCGCATTTCGCTGAAAGCACGGCCAACTGGATGCGGGCGCATCAGGGCTTTCGCCAGTTGGGACGCATTGTGCAGGACGATACAGAGGCGTTTCTCGACGCCCGGACGGAGGACCGGGACTACGCGGCGCGCCTTGCGCATTTCGGCAACCTGCTGGTGCGCAATCTGCACGGGCATCACGCCTGGGAGGATCGCAGCTTCTTTCCCGAACTCGAAACCGCCGATCCGCGCTTTGCCGCCGGGCTTGCGATGCTGGAGAGTGACCACGAGACGCTGGACACGCTTCTCGAGGGTTTCACGCGGCGGGCCAACCGCGTGGTCCAGCTTGCCGCGCTGGACCCCGGACAGATGCCCGAAGAGGCGCGTCCGGTGCGGGACGACGCGGAAAAGCTGCGCGGGTTTCTTGACCGTCATCTGGCGGATGAAGAGGATCTCGTGGTGCCGATCCTGTTGCACCACAAGCTGCGCGGCTGAGCGGCGACAGACCAGGGATGCGCGGGAAGTGTCCCGGCGGACCTGCACCGCACGCCGCGGCAGGGATTTGGTAACCTTGCCGCGGCAAAACCCAAGGCGGTCGACCAGACGAAACCAGGATCAGCGCCCCTTCCCTCGGGGTCCGTGAGATCTGCGCAGAACAGGGGCAATCGCCCTTTCGGGCCGGGATTGGCACCCCGGCGCATCCGATCCGTTTTCCGGCGGCCGCCGTTTTCATCTCGCTTGTGCAAAGCACCCTGACAGACAAGAACCGCCCCGGACAGATCGTCCAGGGCGGCTCTTGTGCTGTTCTCATGGCAGGGACCCTCAGACGTCCGGCGGCGTCCCCTTGCTGTCCTTGTCCACTGCCAGCGTGGATTTCGGCACGGCCTTGTCGCGCTTGCGCTTTTCAACGCGTTCTTTGCTGACGATGGCAAAGGCCAGAACCACGCCAATCGTCATCAGGGAAAGGATTGCCACAATATCGGGTGCGGTCATGATGATACCTCCTGTTCTGCGTTGCGGAAACAACCAGAAAGGCGACCCAAGGTTCCGTTTTCCGGGCAAAGACCCCTCAAATCCCGGTCACGAAACCGTCAGCCGGCCCGCGGGCATCACCCGCGGACCGGCATCACATGACGTCTGATCGTTGCCTTGGGGCCCTGTCCACTGGACCCGCAGAAAGCCCGATTACCAGCAGCTTACCAGCACGGTCATATCCGCGGCGAGGGCGGTCAGATCCTCCGGGGCGATCGCCTCGCCGCCGCCACGCGCCACCGGCTGGATGCCGTTGTTGCGCAGGAAATCGAGGATCATGTCGCCCTGCGCGGCAAAACTCACCTGGTCGGGCAGGACACGCCCGCTGGCCTGTTCCTTGGGTAGCAGCAGCCCCAGAACGGTGCCGCCGGTGTCAAAGACCGGCCCGCCCACGTCACCCGGCAGCGCCGCCAGCGCCAGCCGCTTGACCTGTTCCTCGCCGCCCAGACCGCGCAGATCCTCCAGCGTGCCAAAGGTCAGCGTGGGCGCGGTCAGCACCCCGCCAAAGGAAAAGCCGGCCACCGCGACCTCGGATTGGACACGGGCCTGCCCGGCACGGAACTGCGCCACGCGGGACGGGGCAAGGCGTTCCTCCGGGGACAGGATCGCGACGCCCAGAGGGTCATCCACGGCCAGAACCCGCGCATCATGCACGCCGTTCAGGGTGATGCGTTCGCAGCCCGCCACCAGCGTGGCGGATGTCAGGACCGTGCCGCGCGCCTCGATGAAAAATCCGGAGGCCGTCTCTCTCGGGGTGCGGACCGACAGACCGGACACCAGATCGACCGACTGCGCGTCATCGCTGACCAGCGCCGGATCCAGCACGCCGTCGATCCGCCGGAAACTGTCCTGCATGATCTTCAACACGCGCGCGCGGCGCTCTTCGTCATTGGCGGGCCAGACAAGGCCGAACCCCTTGATCTCTCCGTTTTGCAGGCCGACCTCGACATGCGTGACGATGCGGTCATTGGCCCCGGTCAGCAGGAAGCCCTGTCCATCGCGGCGGCGCTCCCCCTCCAACGGGACCAGTTCCAGCGTCTGCATGATCTCATACAGGCCGTTCATCGTGCTGCGGTCGCCCGGCTGGCTGATGAACAGCGCCTGCGCGCCCAGATCGGTGGTCGGCGTGAACAGCGCGAAGGGCGCCTCGTAGCGGTCGAACCCGACGACACCCAACGGCAGTTCCATCGCGATCCCGGCGTTCGGATCCTGCACGCGGGCCATGCCCATCCCCTCCAGCACGGCGTTGTATTGTCCCAGCAGGGCCGCGCGCTGGCGGGTTGTCAGCACGCCGGTGGCTTCGAATTCATTGGCCGTCTGCCAGGCCTGCATGGCGCCACGGGTGCCCGGACCAAAGGCGCCGTCGATCGCTCCGCGATAGAAACCCGCCCATTGCAGGGCGATCTGCAGGGCGTCGCGTTCCTCGCGCGTCAATTGACGTTCGGAGGCGCGCGCCTCCTGCACGGTCTCTTGCGGCTCCGGCTCCGGCTCGGGGGCCGCAACGGGCGCGGGCTCCGGCGCGTCCGCAACATCCGGCTCTGTCAGGACGATCGGCGCGTCGGGCGCGGCAGGGTCCGGCTCGGCCTGCGGCTGCTGCACCGGCACGGGCTGCGCGCCGTCAAGCTGCGCGCCAACCGGCCAGAATTGCCGGCCATAGGCGGCGCTGACCTCGATATAGCTGTCCGCGGGGATGCGCCGCGCCCGCACCAGTTCGGTCAGGATCTGCTGCGCCTCGGCGCGTTCATAGGGTCCGATGGCAATCCCATACCAGCCGCCACCCAGCGAAAATCCGTTCACATCCGAAAGCCGGGTCGCATAGGCCTGAACGCTGTCCTGCGCCCCTGCCAGCGAGGTCTGCGCCTCAAGCTGGATATAGACGATGTCATCCGCCGCCGGGGTTGCGCCATCGGTCTGACCATAGGCCACCTGCGCCGTCAGCGCGAACGCGAAGAAGACTGAAAAAAGTCTTTGTATCATGGGTCGAGTCGGCCTCTTGGTCTTGAAATTACTGGGTTGTCCACACGCCAAGTCTTAGCAGAAGCCTTGTCACTTGCACGCAAAAAGGGCGTGAACGGCGCGCCGTCTATCACATTGACCCCGCCCCGCAGCCGCCCTAATCAGGCGCCAGCCGCATACAAGGAGCCCGGACATGGCCGAGAGCCTGCAAAAGCCGCGCAGTTTCCAGGAAATCATCCTCCGCCTTCAGACCTACTGGGCGCAAAAGGGCTGTGCGATTCTCCAGCCCTACGACATGGAAGTGGGCGCCGGCACCTTTCATCCGGCCACCACGTTGCGCGCGCTCGGCAACCGCCCGTGGGCCGCGGCCTATGTCCAGCCCTCGCGCCGCCCCACGGACGGCCGCTACGGCGAAAACCCCAACCGCCTGCAACATTACTACCAGTTTCAGGTGCTGATCAAACCCTCGCCGCCCGACATGCAGGATCTCTACCTCGGCAGCCTGCGCGCCATCGGCATCGACCTTGCCCTGCATGACGTGCGCTTTGTCGAGGACGACTGGGAAAGCCCGACACTGGGCGCCTGGGGCCTGGGATGGGAGGTCTGGTGCGACGGCATGGAAGTGTCGCAATTCACCTATTTCCAGCAGGTCGGCGGGCATGA
>CAZRZN010000323.1:0-4050 GCA_964604565.1 uncultured Rhodobacterales bacterium | reverse complement strand
ACACCTGCACGCCCCCCGTGCCCCAGCCGTAGGGCATCGGCATCTCGCGGCTGGCAAAGGGCACCTGATAGCCCGGGACCGCAAGACCCTTGAGGATGGCGCGGCGTATCATGCGCTTGGTTTGTTCATCCAGATAGGCGAAGTTATAGGCGTGATCGGTCATTCCGCCGCCTCCCGCGCCTCATCTGGCGCGGCCTCCCTGCGCAGCTTGCGGACAAGCTCCAGCTCTGACTGGAAGTCGACGTAATGGGGCAGCTTGATATGTTCGAGGAACCCTGTCGCCTGAACATTGTCCGCATGATAGAGGACAAATTCAGCGTCCTGTGCGGGGGCGCCCAGATTGTCCTCGCCCAGTTCTTCCCAGCGCAGGGCCCGGTCCACGAGGGCCATAGAGATAGCCTTGCGTTCGGACTGACCGAAGACGAGTCCGTATCCGCGGGTGAACTGCGGCGGCTCGGTCTTGGAGCCTGTGAACTGATTGACGGTTTCACATTCCGTCAGGGTGATCTCGCCGATCTCGATGGCGAAACCCAGTTCGGGAATGTCCATCTCGACCGGCACGGCCCCGATACGCAATTCCCCGACAAAGGCGTGATTGCGTGCGTAACCGCGCTGGGTGGAATAGGCGAGGCCAAGGGCAAAGCCTTCGTCCGCGCGGGCCAGCGCCTGTAGCCGCAGGGCCCGCCCGGCGGGCATTTCCAGCGGCTCGCGGGTCAGATCGGGGGGCGGCGTGTCGTCATCAGGAGCGTCCTCTATTATTCCCTCACGGTTCAGGAACGCCAACACATGCGGCACATCGCCCGTCTCGCCATCGTGGGTAGGCGCCTCCGGGATGTCCCCGTCGGCAGCCAGCTTGAAATCCAGCAGACGATGCGAGTAATCGAATGTCGGCCCCAGCACCTGCCCGCCCGGCAGATCCTTGAAGGTGGCCGAGATCCGGCGATCGCAGGCCATCCTGCCGGTCTCCACCGGTTCTGACGCGCCAAGGCGGGGCAGGGTGGTGCGATAGGCGCGGATCAGGAAAATCGCCTCGATCAGGTCGCCACGGGCCTGCTTGATCGCCAAGGCAGCAAGATCCGGATCGAAAAGCGACCCTTCCGCCATCACCCGATTGACGGCAAGGCCAAGCTGTTCGCGGATTTGCGGCACCGAAAGTTCTGCGATGGCGGTGTCGCCACGGCGCTCTTCGGCAAGCCAGGCATGGGCGTTTTCAATCGCCCGCTCTCCACCCTTTACGGCAACATACATCACTGCCCTCCTGTCGTGCCGGTCGGGGCGCTTACCCGGGTGGATCTGGGCAGGGCGGCAAGCCGGTCGGCACAGGTGAAGATGAAATCGAGGCCCAGCGGAAACAGTGCGTGGTTGGCCTGGAACGCCTGTGTTTCCGGCAGGGACAGGAAGGCGGTTTCCCTGATGCCGGGACCGGTCAGAAGTGCTCCCTCTGCGCGCAGATCCGGGCATTCCACGATCAATGTGGCGGAACGGTCAGGATATTCCGATGTGCCCGCCGAATAGTCTGAAAGCGGGCCGAGTGCCGCCCAAGACCCCAGCGCGAACATCGCCTGAGTGGGGGCCGCCACGGGGGCGCCGGTATGAAAGGCAAGCCATGCGCGCACGGCATCGCAATCCGCCTCACCGGCAAGATGAATTGGCGTTTCCGTATCGCAAAGCGTGAGCAATACGGCGCCGGCGGCGGGCGACAGGGGTGGCGGCGGTGCGGCCCCCGAAATCTTGTGCAGCGTTCCGGGCCGGGCCATCGCCTCCATCACGCTGCGAAAGGCGCTTGCGGCCTCGAGGGCGGGCTCTGAAAAACCGCCTGAAAGTGTTTCCGCTTGCATTCAATCCTCGCCCCTTGCCATGGTGAAAAAGTCGACCTTGGTCGCGGCCGCCTTGGCCGCGCGGTCGGAGCGGGCCGCAGACATTTCCGCTTCCAGCGGTTCAAGAACATGCGCGCGAAGCTGCGCGGCCGCATCTGTCTGCATCAAGGCGTCGACCACTGCGCATATCTCGGCGTCCGCCTTGCGCCGCCCTTGAATGTAGGCATGTCCCACCTCGCCCGTGCCCAGCGTGAGCGCGCAGTGGGTGACCGTCATTTCCCCTAGATTGAACGGTGCGCCCGTCCCGCCGGCGCGGGCGCGGACCATCGTGCTGCCGATCTCCGGCGGGCGCAGCCATGTGAACCCCGGGCGCGCCAAGACCGCATCGAACATCTTGGCCACCCGGCCTTCTGGCGCCTTGGCCATCAAGCTCATCCAGCCCCTTCGCGGGGCGTGGTCATCGAAAGTGTCTTCCATCTCGACAACTTTTCCGTTTTCTATACAACTATACATATCTTACCATGAAAGCGTCTGAAAGACAGGGGAATTTGGGAAACATGCGCGACCGTCCAGGCAAGACACCCATATGGAAGGCGATTGCGGATGCCCTGCGCAGCGATCTGTCCGAGGGGCGGTATCGCCCCGGGGACAAGATGCCGACCGAAGCCGCGCTTGCCCAGCGGTTCGGGGTCAACCGTCACACCGTGCGGCACGGGATCTCTGCGCTGGTCAATGATGGGCTTTTGCGCACGCGCCGCGGCGCTGGTGTCTTCGTGGCGGCGGTCCCGACGGATTACCCGATCGGCAGACGAGTCCGCTTTCACGAAAATCTGCTCGCGGCGGGGCGGATGCCGGAAAAACGTGGGCTCGATATTGAGGAAAGGGGCGCGACCCAAGGGGAGGCGGAGGCCCTGGACCTCGCACCGGGGGATCTGGTCTGCGTTTATCACAGCCTCTCGCTCGGCGATGGTCAGCCCATTGCCGTCTCCGAAAGCCTGTTTCCTGTGGCGCGGCTGCCGGGCATCGGCCCCGCCCTGGCAAAGACCGGCAGTGTGACGGACGCGCTGACGGCGGTCGGCGTTGCCGATTACACGCGGGCCTCGACCCGTTTGACGGCGGTGCGGGCATCGGCCACGCAAGCCCTGCATTTGCAGGTCAGGGAGGGCGACCCGCTCTTGAGGTCCAATGGCGTGAACATCGATGTGCAGGGCCGACCAGTGGAATATGGACGCACATGGTTTGCCGGGGACAGGATCACCTTGACGCTGGAGGTCTGACATTCTGCCTCTTCGGGACGGGGTTGGTCCCGGCAGTCGGTATCGACCGGGTTGCAAATTGGTGACGTGGTTGCTCATCCAGGTCTTGATGCCGAATGATATCTTTTCGCTTGCACGGACATTTCGCTGTGGGGGCGCGGGTCGAAAAAAACTTGATCGGCGTGTCGGTTCAGGCAAAACATTGGTTAATTGGCACGCCATTCTGCACAGGTCGGGTCGCAATTGTGAGCCTTGAACCGGGATTTTCCGGTTCGGGTCAGGGTCTCGATTGGCGCATCGACGTTGGCGATTGAATTTTGTCGGGCCGTTTTTCTTGTTTCAACCCCGGACTTCGGGGCGCCTGATTTGACGGAGCCATTGCAGTGCCAACACAGATATTCCTTTTGAACGACAACGTGCGGGACACCAAACAGGCCGCGGCAACCTCCCTGGCCGCGATCGGAAACGCGATCGACGGTTTGGAAAGGGTGCGGGACGTATTCGAAGTCCTCCAGGAGATCGACGAAAACGCCGAAGCGCTGGAAGACATCGCCAAGGGATTGAAGAACGCGATGGCGCTGGTGTCCAAGCTGGGGCCGCCATTGTCCAGTGTTGCACCGGTGCTCAAGCGGGTTCTCACCTCGGTCGAGGACCGTGCGGATGCGGTCGCCAATGGCATCGACGTCGAAAGCAAGTTCGGAGAGTTCAAGGACCGTATCGACGCCCTGATCAGGGGTATGGAACCGGCGCGCGACGCGCTGGAAATCAGCGTTGCGGAATTGTCGGCGGTGGAGACTGGCATCGCGGATGCGGCGGTCGCGGTGGAAACGGCGCAGTCCATACCGGCGGAACTGCAGAACGCGTTGACGCAGGCCAATATCATCGCCGGAAATCTGAACGCCGCCACATCGGGAATCACAAGTCTGGCCGACACGATCAATGCGCTGGATGCGCGGATCGACGGGGTCTTTGGCACC
>CAZRZN010000322.1:0-4098 GCA_964604565.1 uncultured Rhodobacterales bacterium | reverse complement strand
GAGTACCGGAGTTGCCAGTTTCATCAATATCGGCGAGCGCACCAACGTCACCGGTTCGGCAAAGTTCAAGAATCTGATCATGGATGACGACTATGCCGCCGCGCTGGACGTGGCGCGGCAGCAGGTCGAGAACGGCGCACAGAACATCGACGTGAACATGGACGAAGGGCTGCTCGACTCCGAGCAGGCGATGAAGACCTTTCTGAACCTGATCGCGTCCGAGCCCGACATCAGCCGCGTGCCGGTGATGATCGACAGTTCCAAGTTCGAGGTGATCGAGGCCGGGCTGAAATGCGTTCAGGGCCGCGCGGTGGTCAACTCCATCTCCCTCAAGGAGGGCGAGGCGGCTTTCCTTGAACAGGCCCGCACTGTCCGCCGCTACGGTGCCGCCGTGGTGGTCATGGCCTTCGACGAGAACGGACAGGCCGAAACCGCGCAGCACAAGCACGAGATCTGCCGCCGGTCATACGACCTGCTGACCCAGAAGGCCGGTTTTCAGCCCTGGGACATCATCTTTGACCCCAACATCTTTGCCGTTGCGACCGGGATCGAGGAGCATAACGACTACGCCAACGCATTCTTCGATGCGATCAAGCTGATCAAGGCGGACATGCCGGACACGCATGTGTCAGGCGGGCTGTCGAACGTGTCGTTCAGCTTTCGCGGCAACAACGCTGTGCGCGAAGCGATGCATTCGGCCTTTCTTTATCACGCGATCCCGCTTGGCATGAACATGGCCATCGTCAACGCGGGACAGATCACCGTCTATGACGACATCCCCGAGGAACTGCGCGAGCGGGTCGAGGACGTGCTGTTCAACCGCCGCGATGATGCCACCGAGCGCCTGTTGGACATTGCCGACAAATACAAGGGCACCGGCGAGGCGTCGAAAAAGGAAGATCCAAAATGGCGCGAGGCCCCGGTCGAAAAACGGCTGGAACATGCGCTGGTCCACGGCATCACCGATTTCGTGGTCGAGGACACCGAGGAATGCCGCCTGCGCGCGGAAAAGCCGCTCCACGTGATCGAAGGGCCACTGATGGACGGCATGAACGTGGTGGGCGATCTGTTCGGCGCGGGCAAGATGTTCCTGCCGCAGGTGGTGAAATCCGCCCGGGTCATGAAAACCGCGGTCGCCCATCTGCTGCCCTACATGGAAGAGGAAAAGCGGCTGCAAGGCGATACCTCCGCCAAGGGCAAGGTTCTGATGGCCACGGTGAAGGGCGATGTGCACGACATCGGCAAGAACATCGTGGGCGTCGTGTTGCAATGCAACAACTACGACGTGGTGGACATGGGGGTGATGGTCCCCACCGAGGACATCATTGCCAAGGCGAAGGAGGAAAAGGCCGATATCATCGGGCTGTCCGGCCTCATCACCCCGTCGCTCGATCGCATGGTCGAGGTCGCGGCAGAAATGCACCGGCAGGAGTTGGACCTGCCGCTGCTGATCGGCGGGGCGACCACCTCCAAGAAGCACACCGCGCTCAAGATCGCGCCGGAATATGAAAACGGCGTGATCCATGTGGACGATGCCTCCAAGGCCGTGGGCGTCGTGTCCAAGTTGCTGTCGAAAACCGCCCGCCCGGCCTATCTCGAAGGGATCGCGGAAGATCAGGAAAAGATGCGCGCCGGCGACGACCGCAGCGGGGACCGGCCCACCGCCCCGTTGGTTCAGGCGCGGGCGAATGCCTTTGACGGCGGCTGGGACAGCTACACGCCCCCCGCGCCGCAGACGCCCGGCCTGACCGTGATCGACGATACCGACGTGGCCGCGCTGCGCGACTGTATCGACTGGACGCCGTTCTTTTCAACTTGGGAAATGAGGGGCAATTTTCCCGCCATTCTCGACGATCCCGACAAGGGTGCGACGGCGCGCGAGCTTTTCGACAACGCGCAGGCGATGTTGGACCGGATAGAGACCGAAGGCTGGTTCACCCCGCGCGGGGTGGTCGGACTCTGGCCTGCCAACAGCTGTGGCGACGACATTCTGGTCTGGACGGATGAGACGCGCGACACCTTGCGCGCCCGGATGCCGCAATTGCGCCAGCAGCGCAACAAGACCCGCGACACCGCGCAGATGTGCCTCGCCGATTTCGTCGCCCCCGAGGGCAAGGCGGACTGGGTTGGCGGTTTCGCCGTCACCACCGGGCCGGAGGTGCACGACATCGCCGACCGGCTGAAGGCCGAGGGCAACGACTACGACTCGATCATGGTGCAGGCCCTTGGCGACCGGCTTGCCGAAGCCTTTGCCGAGGCGCTGCATGCCCGCGTGCGCCGCGACCTCTGGGGCTATGCCCCGGGAGAAGAGCTCGATAATACGGCGCTGATCGGGGAGCAATACCGCGGCATCCGCCCCGCGCCGGGCTATCCCGCCTGCCCCGACCACACCGAAAAGCGCACGCTTTTCGACCTGCTGGATGCCCCCGCGCATACCGGCCTCAACCTGACGGACTCCTGTGCGATGTGGCCCGCCTCCGCGGTGTCGGGCCTCTACTTCTCGCACCCCGAGGCGCGCTATTTCGGGATCGGTCGGATCGGACCTGATCAGGTCTCGGACTATGCCGCGCGCAAGGAGATGGAGATCGACAAGGTCGAGGCATGGCTGGCCCCCAGTCTGGCCTATCGGCCCGACAGGTCATCGGCAGATCGCAAGATCGCCTGACCCTCCCGCAAGATCACTTTCAGAAGCCGACCCAGTCCCACAGCAGTGGAGAAAGGAACGAGATGAGCAACAAGACCTGGCTGTTCACCAGTGAATCGGTATCCGAAGGGCATCCCGACAAGGTGTGTGACCGGATTTCGGACGCCATTCTGGATGCCTACCTGGCCGCCGACCCGCAATCCCGGGTGGCTTGCGAGACGCTGGCAACCACCGATCACGTGACCATCGCCGGCGAGGTGCGCGGTCCCGAGGCCGTGCTGAAAGATGTAGAGCAGATCGCCCGCGATGCGATCCGGGACATCGGGTACGACCAGCCCGGGTTCTCCTGGCGCAATGCAGAAATCGTCTGCCGACTGCACGCCCAGTCCTCCGACATCGCGCAGGGTGTCGACGAGGGCGACAAGGGTGAGGAAGGCGCAGGCGACCAGGGCATCATGTTCGGCTATGCCTGCAACGAAACCGCCGAACTGATGCCCGCGCCGATCCAGTTCGCCCACCGCATCCTGCGCCACATGGCGGAGGACCGCAAAACCGGCAGGCAGCCGAATTTCGGGCCCGACGCGAAAAGCCAGGTGACGCTGAAATATGCCGGCGGCAAGCCCGTGGGCCTGGATACCGTCGTCGTCTCCACCCAGCACCTCGAAGGCATCAGCCAGGCCGAGGTGCGCGAAATGGTCAAACCTTACATCACCGACGTCTTCAAGGGCGAGGGCTGGGACCTGCCAGCCGATGAAAAGCTGATCGTGAACCCCACCGGCAATTTCGTCATCGGCGGCCCCGACGGCGACGCCGGGCTGACCGGCCGCAAGATCATCGTGGACACCTACGGCGGCGCGGCGCCCCATGGCGGCGGCGCCTTTTCGGGCAAGGACCCGACCAAGGTGGACCGGTCCGCGGCCTATGTCGCCCGCTACCTCGCCAAGAACGTCGTGGCCGCCGGTCTGGCCGACAAGTGCCAGATCCAGCTTGCCTATGCCATCGGCGTGCCGGAACCGGTGGCGCTCTATGTGGATACGCTGGGCACCGGGCAGGTCTCCGAAGACGATCTGTCGCGCCGCCTGCGCGAGATGGTCCGCCTGACCCCGCGCGGCATCCGCGATCACCTGCAACTGCTGCGGCCGATCTATACCCGGACCGCCGCCTACGGTCACTTCGGACGCCATGCCGAGGACGACGGCGGATTTTCGTGGGAGAGAACCGACCTCGCCGATGAACTTGCCCGCAGCTTTGGCGCCTCCGTCGCCGCCCAGTGATATTGCCGGTCCCCGGACCGATGCACACCGCATGGCGCGGCGCGACCGCGCCGCGCCCCACGGATTTCAGAGGATACAAGATGAACAAGCCAGAGAAACTGACACCGACCGACTATGCTGTCCGCGACATTTCGCTGGCCGCGTATGGCCGCAAGGAACTTGATATTGCCGAGACCGAGA
>CAZRZN010000321.1:1412-4111 GCA_964604565.1 uncultured Rhodobacterales bacterium | reverse complement strand
TGGACCATGTCGACGATCTCTGCGCGATCCCCGGCACACTGCCCGATCTGCGCCGACAGGACCTGCCCCCCTGCCGCTTTGCGGAACGCTGTGCGCGGCGGCAGGCCGCCTGCGATGCGCCGGGTCTGGGTCTGGCGCCGGTCGGTCCCTGCCACGCCGTTGCCTGCAGGAACCCGTTTTGACGCACCCCCCGATCATCGCCGCGCGCAACCTGACCAAGCGTTTTCCGATCCGGTCCGGAAATGTCCTGACCGGGCGCCCGCCCGCTTCCCTGAACGCGGTGGAGGATGTCTCGCTCGAGGTTCACGCCGGAGAGGCGGTGGGGCTGGTCGGGGAATCGGGCTGCGGAAAATCCACCCTGTCGCGCCTGCTCTGCCGGTTGACCGACCCCTCGTCGGGGCAAATCCTGATCGACGGGCAGGAGGTGTCGGGGATTTCCAGCGCCGCCTTTGCCAGATCGCCGCTGCGCCGTGACATCCAGATGGTGTTTCAGGACCCGACGGACAGCCTGAACCCCCGCTTCAGCGTCTTCGACCTGATTGCCGATCCGTTGCGGCAGTTGGACCCGCCCGGCAGCCGCGCGGCACTGCGCCGACAGGTCGAGGCGACAGCCGCGTCCGTGAATCTCTCACCGGAGCTTTTGTCCCGGTTTCCCCATCAGTTGTCGGCAGGTCAAAAGGCGCGCGTCGGCATCGCGCGGGCCATGATCGTTGAGCCGCGCCTGCTTGTGCTGGATGAGCCGACCTCCGCACTGGACGTGTCGGTGCAGGCGACGGTGTTGCAATTGTTGAACAGGATCCGCCGCGATCAGGGCGTTGCCCTGCTCTTCGTCAGTCATGATCTGGACGTGGTGCGCCTGCTGTGCAGCCGCATCATCGTGATGTATCTTGGACAGATCGTCGAAAGCGGCGACACCGCGTCGCTGTTTCAAGCCCCCGCGCACCCCTATACAAAGGCGCTGCTGTCGGCGATCCTGTCGCCGCGCGGCAGGGAACATCGTGACCGCATCAGGCTCGACGGCGATCCGCAAAGCCCGATCGACCCGACCGGTCTGAAATGCCGCCTTTACGGTCGCTGCCCCGCGCAACAGGGGATCTGCGGCCAGTCCGAACCTGAATTGCGCCCTTTCGGTGACGGACGGCAGGTGCGGTGCCATCTTGCCGATCCGGAACAGATACCCTCTGCAACACCCCAGAAAGGACCCCCTGATGCCTGAGTTGACAACCTCGTCCAGCGACATGGTGCGGAACGCCAGAGCGCGCATCGAAGAGATAGAGACCCCCGATCTGATCGCAAAGCTGGATGATCCGGATGTCGTCATCGTCGATTTGCGCGATGTGCGCGAACGGCAGCGCGCCGGTTACATTCCCGGCAGTTTTCACTGTCCGCGCGGCATGATGGAATTCTGGGTCGATCCGCAAAGCCCCTATTTCAAGGAGATTTTCGGGCAGGACAAGACATTCGTGTTCCATTGCGCCTCTGGCTGGCGGTCGGCGCTGTCTGTCGCCACCTTGCAGGACATGGGCTTTCCGGCAGCCCATCTGCGCGAAGGGTTCTCGACCTGGGCGGATCACGGCGGGCCGGTGGAATTTCCCGAGCCGAAGCCCTAGCGGATACCGGCAGGGTCCCGGAACATCGCAAGCCGCGGATCGGGCCAGCCGCGCTGCGGCGGCTGACGTTCCTGCGCTGTTTCGGCACCGGCGTGCGGACGTTGTAAGGCTGTCACCTGTCCTGTCGGATGTAGGCGCGTCCCAGAAATCCTGGTTCTCCCTGTCCGCCGCGCCGCAGCAGCGCAAAGGCCACAAGCACGGCGATTGTCAGCAGGTAGGGTGTCATCGACAGGAAGTAGACCGGCACGGGCAGGCCCAGCGTTTGCAGGCGGGGGATCGCGGCCTCGGCCCCGCCGAACAGAATGGCGCCCAGCACGGCCCGCGCGGGTGACCAGCGCGCGAAAACCACCAGCGCCAGCGCGATCCAGCCCCGCCCTGCGACCATGCCCTCCGTCCAGATCTGGCTGCCACCCACGCTCAGGTAAGCGCCCGCCAGCGCGATCAGAAAGCAGCCTGCGACCACGGCGATCAGTTGATGCACCTGAACGTCCACGCCGGCCGCATCCGCCGTCGCGGGATCTTCTCCCACCGCACGCAACCGCAGGCCGAAGTTGCTGCGCATGAGCAAGGTCCCTGCCCCGAGGGCGATGATCAGCGACAGGTAGACCATGCCATCCTGCGCGAACAGCATGCGCCCGATCAGCGGCAATCCGGTCAGGACCTCCGGCAGATCCAGCGGACGCAACCCGACAAAGGGCTTGTGCGCATAAGCCCGGCCAAAGGCCGCCGAGGCCCCCAATCCAATCGCCACAAGCGCCAGACCGGCTGGAATTTGCGGCGCCCGCAACACCACGACGGCAAGGATGAATGGCACGGCGATGGCCAGCCCGGCAAAGGCCCCCAGCGCAAGCGCCAGCCATGGGCCCGCCCCGGACAGGGCGACCACGGCGCCGGTCATTGCCCCCACCGCCATCAGACCTTCGGAGCCGAGGTTCAGGATCCCGGCCCGTTCACAGAGGATCAGCCCGACCGAGGCCAGCAGCAGCGGCGTCATGAAGCCCGGGAAACTGGCCAGCCAAGCCGCGAGAAAGCCGGTCATGCCGCGATCCCCCCACGAGACAGGGCGATCCGATAGGTGGTGAAGAACTG
>CAZRZN010000321.1:0-1312 GCA_964604565.1 uncultured Rhodobacterales bacterium | reverse complement strand
GTCATGCCGCGATCCCCCCACGAGACAGGGCGATCCGATAGGTGGTGAAGAACTGCGAAGACACCAGCGTCAGCAGGATGATGCCCTGAATCACGAGAACGACCCCCTCCGACACACCGTAGAACACCTTGAGAGAGGCGCTGGCCACGTTCAGCCCGGCCAGCAGAAAACTGACCAAAGGCACCAGCAGCGGCTCATTGCGCGCCAGTGCGGCGATGACGATTCCGTTGAACGTCGCATGAAGACCGATCTGCTGGGTCAACCGGAATTCGGTTCCGGCCACGACCAGCCCGCCTGCCAGACCGGCCATCGCGCCGCCCGCAAGGATCGACAGCGCCATGACCCGGACCGTCGCGAACCCTTGTGCCCGCGCAGCCACCGGATTGTCCCCGGTAAAGCGCGCCGCAAATCCAAGCGGCGTGCGATGGATCGCGAAACCGATTACCGCCACCGCCGCCAGCGCGACGAACAGCCCGACATGCACCGAGCCGAAGCCCAGCTTCGCCAGACGCTCCGTGCTGTCGAACACCGAGGAGGACGGGAAGTTGAAGGTCGGATCGCGGAAGGCCCCGAACAGCAGATGTTGCAGCAACAGAAAGGCGATGTTGGACAAAAGCAGCGTCACGATGACCTCGCTCACGCCCAGCCGCACACGCAGCAGCAGCGGCGCGGCAATCCAAAGCGCACCGCCCAGTCCCGACGCCAGCAGCATCACCCATAGGCGCAGCGGCCCGCCGATGTCGTGAATGGCGACGGCAGTGGCGAAGATGCCGCCCAGCAGGACCTGCCCCTCTATCCCGATGTTCCAGAATTTCATCCTCAGGCACAGCAGGGCAGACAGCCCGACCAGCATCATGGGAATGGCCATGGTGACCGTCTGCGCCAGTCCGGCCGGCGCCAGAAACACCTGAACGACCAGTTCCTGAAACAACGCGCCCGTGGGCACCCCGGCCCAGAGAAGAACGCCCAGCGACAGGATCAGCGCCACGACGATGGCCCCCGCATAGGCGCTGGCGCGCAGCGCGGCACCGACACCAGCGCGGCGTTCAAGGGTCACGCGCTCAAGCATGGCCCAACATCAGTTCGCCGATCTGGGACCGGCTTGGCACCGCGCCGGGCGTCGTGCTCAGGCGGCCCCGGCTCATGACATGGATGGCATCCGACAGGGACAGGATCTCTTCGAGATCCTCGCTGATCAGGACCACAGCAGCGCCACGATCCGCCACCGCAACAAGCTGATCCTGCACGTAGCGACAGGCAGCCACATCCAGTCCCCGCGTCGGCGAATGGGCCACGACCAACTGTGCCCCGG
>CAZRZN010000320.1:0-4111 GCA_964604565.1 uncultured Rhodobacterales bacterium | reverse complement strand
CCTCGACGTCCAGCACGTGGGGCAGCACCTCCCAGTCGACCTGCACGGCGGCGGCGCCGGCGCGCGCCTGCGCTTCGGTCGCGGCGGTGACGGCGGCGACGGGTTCGCCCTTGTAGGCGACCTTGCTCTCCGACAGGAGCGGTTCGTCGTCCAGACCGAAATCCAAAAGCGACAACAGCGTGTTGAGGTTCACCGGCACGTCGCGCCCGGTCAGCACCCGCACCACGCCGGGCATCCGTTCGGCGGCTGAGGTGTCGATCCGCCGGATACGCGCATGGTGATGGGGCGAACGGGCACAGCGCAAGTGCAATAGCCCGTCAAAACGGTGATCGTCGAAGAACGGCGAGCGTCCCGTGACATGGCCCACGATATCCTGCCGGCGCGTTGGCTTGCCGATTTCGTTCAGATCGTCGTCGCGTTCGTCCGCGAAGAGGTCCTTGCGGAATTCGACCATGTTGCCCGTGGTCATGTCGGTCATGCGCGGATCCTCCCTTCGGCCACGGCGAGGATCGCGGTGATGATCGGCTCATAGCCCGTGCAGCGGCAGAGATTGCCGGAGATCGCCTCGATCACCTCGTCGCGGGTCGGGCGCGGGTTACGGTCCAGCAGCGCCCGGGCCGAAACCAGCATCCCCGGCGAGCAATAGCCGCACTGGGCGGCGAAATGGTCCATAAAGGATTGCTGAAGCGGATCCAGCGTCCCGCCGTCGGCGAGGCCCGCGGCGGTGCCGACCTCATGCCCGTCGACGGCTTCGGCCAGGACGAGGCAGGCGAGTTGCGTCTGGCCGTCGATGGTCACGGTGCAGGCGCCGCAAGTGCCTTGGCCGCAGCCGAACTTGGGCGTCATGTCGCCCACGCCGCGGCGCAGGAAATCCAGCAGGTTCTGCCCGTCCTCGGCAAAGGCCGACCGGGACTGGCCGTTCAGGGTGAATGTCACGGGTTTGCGGGTCATCTGCGCTGCTCCATCTCGTTCAGGAGGCGTGTCAGGTGCACCCCCGCGACCTCGCGGCGGTACCATGCCGAGGCGAGCGCGTCGGTCGGCGGATCCAGCCCCTCTGTCGCGGCGGCGGCGGCGTCGGCAATCGCGGCCGCGTCCAGCGCGCGGCCCTCGAGCGCGCGTTCGGCCCCGCTGGCGCGCAGGGGTGTCGCGCCCATGGCGCCAAAGACCACGCGGGCGTCGCGGATGCGCCCGCCGTCGCGCGGCAGGTGGGCGGCAATCGACATCACCGACACGCCCTTGGGCTTCACCCGGCTGACCTTGGCGAAACCGAATGCGCGCCGGTCGCGCGGGCGCGTGACCTCGATCCCTGCGATCAGGCCGGCGCGGCCTCGGTCGCGCAGGATCTCGGCGACGGGCCGGGCGCCGGTTTGCCCCGCGCCGATCACCCGCGCATCCAGCGCCAGCAGTGCTGCGGCGAAATCGCCGTAAGGGTGCGCGGCAAAGAGATTTCCGGCCACGGTCGCCATGTTGCGCACCTGCGGGCCACCGATCAGCCGGGCCACCGGGTGCAGAAACGCAAGGTCGCGATGGGCCAGAACCTCGGCCATGGTCACGCCCGCGCCAAGGGTGATCCGGTCGCCCGAACTGCGCACCTGCCGCAGCCCCGGATCGCCGACCCGGATCAGCCGCGGCGGACCCGCGCCTTCGTTGACCGCCCGCATCACCAGCGTGCCACCGCCCATGTAGACCGCGTCGCCGCCCATGGCGCGCGCCGCTTCTTCCAATGTCCGATAGGTCTCGACAATGGTCATGTCGTCTCCAGTCCCATGAAATCGCGCACCGCGTCAAAGCCACCCTGGTAGATGTTCTCCGACACCATGGTCTTCAGCTCTGCCTCGCGCCCGGCGGGCGTGTCGAAGCGGCAGGTCCAGTGCCAGAACGTCCAGTCGCCGTCGGTCACCGGGGCGAGGCGCACATGCGCCACGTAGTTCAGCAAGGGCACCGGCGTTTCCAGCAGGCAGTAGCTGAAGGCCATGTCCGCATCCGACAGCGTCAGCAGCTGTTCACACAGCTCGGACCCATCGGCGAGATGAAAGCGCCGCACGCAGCCGACCTTGTCCGAGGGCCAGCCCCGGTCGATGGCGCTGTCGGCCACCGCCGGATGCCATTCGTCATGCCCGTTGAAGTCGCGCAGCACCTCCCAGACGGCCTCGACCGGGGCTTTCAGAACGGTGCTCTTGACGATGCTGACCATGGCTCAGGTCGCCAGATTGCGTTGCAGGGCCGCGAACCCGGCCTGAAAAACGTTCTCTCCGATGCCCGCGACCAGACCTTCGGCCTCGGCCTCGGCGCAGTCGAATTCTGCCGTCCATTCGGCAAAGGTGCGGTCGCCATCGGTGATCGGGGTCAGGCGCAGCGTCGCCACGTAATCGGTCAGCGGCATCGGGCTTTCGAGGATCGCGTAGGTGCAGAACATATCGTAGTCGCTGAGCCCCAGCAGCTTTTCGCGGATGCGGTCGCCGTTTTGCAGGTGGAAATCCCGCACGCATCCAACCCGGTCCGGGGGTTCGCCGTTTTCGATCCGGCTGTCGCGGATGCGCGGATGCCAGCGGGGCAGGGCGTTGAAGTCGCGCACCCTGTCCCAGACCTTGGCGGCCGGGGCGTCGATGACAGAGGAGATATATACGCGCGGCATCTACTTCTTGCCTTTGCTGTCGGATTTTCCCTCGTCGGCGGGCGGGCTGTCAGAGCCGCCTCCCGACGGGTTGCCGGCGGACTTCTCCACCGCTTGGGAGATGCGCTGCATGTCCGAGGCCTCGCGGATCAGGCCGCCCTGCTTGGCGATCCCTGCGCCGTCTATGCCGATATCGGACAGCAGCGAGTCGATCAGCGGCGCCTGCACGCGGTAGCGCAGGGCCGAGTTGATGACCTCGTCCGTGGGGCTGCCATCGCGGTTGCCGCCGCCACCGGTGACACCGTCCAGCTGCATGATCCGGATGTCCTGGATCTTTTCCAGCGGCTTGACGGAAGCCGACACGATGCCCTCCACATGCTCCAGCAGCTTGCGGCGGAAGAGCGAGGCGCGCGCCGGGTCGGTGAGCACGTTCTCTGCCTCGTTGATAAGCTTCTGCGCCTCGGCCTCGACGGCCTTGCGGACCTTCTCGCCTTCGGCGATCAGCTTGGCCTCGGCGGCGGCCTTCTCGGCCATGGTCACGTCGATGGACTTGCGGCGGTTGGCGACCTCGGTCTCGCGCACGGTCTTGACCTTTTCCTCGGCCTCGGCGGCGCGGGCACGGGCGGCGTCGGCCTCGGCCCTTGCGGCGCTTTCCTCAAGCGACTTCTGGTAGAGCGAAATCGCCTTCTCCATCTGCGCGGTCTCGACCTCGCGTTCCCGGCCCACTTCCAGCCTGCGGCGCACGGTCTCGTGGTCGATGCGGATCTCGTCCAGTCCGCGTTCAGAGGCGATGCGCGCGCGCTCCACCTCTTCCTGGCTGGCGATCTCGGCCTCGCGCAGGGTTTGCACGCGGGCGACTTCCAGCTGTTCCAGCGCGCGGCGGCGTTCGAGACGGGCGGTTTCCAGCGCGCGCTCACGCTCGATCTCTGCCTTCTCGACGGCGCGGCGGGCGATGACCTCCGCCTCCTGCACGTTGGCCTCTGCGGCGGCGCGCTCGGCCTTCGTGTCGGCCAGCTGGATCACGCGCTGTTCCTCGGCCTGCTCGACGTTGCGGCGGCGTTCGATATCGGCCACTTCGCGGGTCTTCTGGCTGGCGATGCGCTCCTGCTCCAGCGCCAGTTCAGAGGCGACGCGGGCCTTCTCGACCGCCTCGCGGCGGGCGATCTCGGCATTCTCCAGTTCGCGGTCCCGGTCGATCTCGCGCGACCGGACCTCCTGATCGGCGGCGATGCGCTCGGCGTCGAGGGCGCGTTTCTGCGCGATGCGCGCCTGTTCCACCGCCTCGTCCGCGGCAACACGGGCCTCGTCGATGGTCTTGTTGCGCGCGATCTCGCGGGTGCTTGTGTCGCCGTCCGCCTCGATCCGGGTCGCGGCGATCTGCTTTTCGCGGGCGATCCGGGCGGCCTCCACAGCCTCGTCGGCTGCGATCTCGGCGGCCTCGACCGCCTGCTTGCGCTCGATCTCCAGCTCGCGGATGCGGCGGTCCTCGGCGATGCG
>CAZRZN010000319.1:0-4139 GCA_964604565.1 uncultured Rhodobacterales bacterium | reverse complement strand
GCGGCCGCCGAACAGATCAAGGCAGGCACGATGCGCGCGCTTGCCGTGGTCAATCCCGAGCCGGTCGACACCCTGCCGGACGTCCCGGCGATCACCGATACACTGCCCGCGATGGAGAATTTCCTGCCCTGGGGTCCGTTCTATGGCGTCTTCGTGCGCGCCGACGTGCCAGATGACGTCAAGGCCACGCTGACAGAAGCCTTCAAGACGGCCGCCACCGACCAGACTTTCCTCGACCTCATGGCCAATCGGGGCAACGTGGTGATGAACATGAGCGGTCAGGAAGCTGTCGATTTCCTGGCAAAGTGGCAGCAGGTCACGGTCTGGGCGCTTCAGGATACCGGGGCCGCCAAGGTCAGCCCCGAGGAACTGGGCATCCCGCGGCCCTGATATGATGGACCGGTCCGCCGCTTCTGTCGGCGGGCCGGTCAGCGACGTTCAGGCGGGCTGGTCAACGAATTCATGAAATCCCCCGATCCCCTCCGCCCTGGAGAACGGCTTTTTGCCCTTCTTCTGATTATTTTTGCGGGCTTCGCCTTTTGGGAATCTCAACAGATCTCCGGCTTTGACGGTCTGGCGACGGGGGGTGTCATGCCGATGCTCGCCTCCGGTGTCATGATGCTGACGGCGCTTGTCATCCTTGCGGATACGGTCCGCCGCCCCCGCAGCCCGGAAGGCGGCTTTCGCGGTCTTGTGGCCTATCTCTTTCCGTTGCGGGTCGTCCTTTTTGCGCTGGTTGTCGCAATCTATGCCGCGACAATTCCTTGGCTGGGCTTCATAGGCGCATCGGGCGCGCTGGTTTTCGTGGCGATCTGGGGCCTCTGGAACCGCGGCGTGATCGCGGCGCTGGCCATTTCCCTGATCTCGGTCGGTGCGATATATGTGCTGTTCCGGCTGGTGTTTCAGGTCGTCCTGCCGACGGGGAGCCTCTGGCAATGATCGAGACTCTGGGCTATTTCGCGACCTCCTGGATGGATCCGTACCTGTTGGCGCTGACTGCACTGGGCACCTTTGCCGGCATCTATATCGGCGCGATCCCCGGTCTGTCGGTGACCATGGCGGCCTCGATCCTGATCTCCTTTACCTTCAAGTGGGATGTGAACGAGGCATTGGCGCTGATAGCCGGTGTGTATGTCGGCGGCGTCTATGGCGGCGCGCGCACCGCGATCCTGCTGAATATCCCTGGCGCGCCCAGTGCAATCGCCACGGCCATCGACGGCTATCCCTTGGCGCAAAAGGGTCTCGCCGGTGAGGCCATCGGGCTGTCGACGGTGATGTCGGTGATGGGCGGTCTGATCGGCGTGTTGGCGCTGGCGCTGGCCGCGCCGCTGATCGCCGATTTCGCCATCAAGTTCACCTCCCGCGAATATATGCTTCTGGGCATCATAGGCATCCTGCTGGTTGGCACTCTGTCAGGCGAAAGCTTTGCCAAGGGGGCTTTTTGCGGGGCGCTGGGCGTGATGATCGGCATGGTGGGCCTTGATCCGATGACGGCAGAGGCCCGGTTCACCTATGGCTCGATCAACCTGATGGGCGGGGTTCCCTTCGTGGTGGCGATGATCGGATTCTTCGGTGTTGCCGAGGCGCTTGTGCAACTCGAGCATGTGGCTGCGACGCCGGTCAAGCAGAGGATTTCCCGGATCGTGCCCGCGTGGTCGGATGTCCGGCGGTATTTCGGCTTGGCACTGAAATCCTCGGGCCTTGGCACCCTGATCGGCGCGCTGCCCGGCACCGGCGGAGATATTGCCGCGCTGTTGGCCTACGATCATGCCAAGCGCAGCACGAAATCGCCCGATGTGCCTTTTGGCGAGGGGGCGAAGGAAGGGTTGATCGCGCCAGAGGCGGCAAACAATGCCGCCGTTGGCGGCGCTTTTGTGCCAATGCTGACGTTGGGCATTCCCGGTGACGCCGTGACCGCCATCATTATCGGCGCGCTCTATATCCATGGCCTGAAACCGGGACCGCTGCTACTGACCGACACACCGCACCTGTTCTGGTTCATTGTCGGCAACCTGACTTTGGCCAACCTGTTCCTGCTGGTCTTTGGTCTGACCGGCATCCGTGTCTTTACCAAGGTCGTGGAATGTCCCCGCGCAATCCTGATCCCCCTGATCGTGGTGCTGTCCGCGGTCGGCGCCTACGCAATCCAGAACAACCCGGTGCATATCACCTGGGCGCTCGGTTTCGGCATTGTCGGGTATTTCCTCAAGCGCTACGGCTTTCAGGTCGGGCCAATCATCCTTGGCGTGATCCTTGGCCCAATGATCGACGCGAATTACCGGCGCGCCATGATCGGCGCGCAGGAAGATATCGGGCAGTTCTTCTATGATCTGATCAGCCACCCGATTTCGCTGGTGCTTTGCCTTGGGTTGATCTTCATGCTGGTTTCGCAGCTGCCATTTGTGAAAAATCGCTCCAAGAGGCAGCGTTCTGGGTCGTCAGACAGTCTGGATTGAGCCTGAGGCGAGCGGCGGGCCTCTTGGTGTTTTTTGATCTTGTCTCAGGCCATTGCGACCTGTCCGGATTGGCCGTGGATGCCGTATTTGGCACTGAACCGATTTCGGCCCTGGAATTCAGACCCGATGCCACGCGGTGCTGGTCCGGTGCCCCGGAAGTCCGCCGCGGGGTGCGGCGAGAGCGGGCATCAAGGTGTCAGATGTGGAAACCTTATCGCGGTGACGTTGGCCAGGAAAAAGGGGAAATAGTCGTCTGTGCCGAACATGTTCCCAGCTTCGACGCGGAACGGCAGGCGGTAACCGTCGACATCCCGGAAGTCCGACATCGTGGCGCCGAACGGTTGTAGACGGTGGACTTTTTCAGGGTTTGCATTGCTCCACCGCTGAAAGGTGACTTCAACCGGCCGCCCATCCGGGTCGACGGTCACATCTACCGCCTGCTCCAGGTCGCCGTGCCGGATTGTCACCCGCGCACTGTCCTCGCCCAATGCGGCCCACGTTACGCCGCTACCGGGGAGAACGGCAGCGGGCGCCCAGATCACCGCTTCTGCGGCGTAACGGCCAAAGGCGGAACGGGTGTGATCCAGATTACCACCCAATCGCCCCACGGGGATCAGTCCGAAGATCCGGAACCGTGTCCATCTGGCGGAATCCGACCCGGAGATGGGCATGCCGCCTCTGGTGCGCATGGCCCAGACGAAGCCCTCGGGCGTGGCTAGGATCTGACGGGCCGCCATTGGTTGATAACGCGGATCATCCTTGCTGCCCAAGCTGAATTGTCCGGTCATGTCGATCTCGGCAACCGGCAAAAGCGGGATGCCCGGCTGGATCGTGTAGGTGAAATACCGTCGGGCCGGCTCTGGCAGGTCGGCCACCATTGCGGGCGTGAACAGGTCCGGTGTGGCAGGCTGGAATGACGCCAGTCTGGTCCATTCCGTTCGATCGGCCCACCGGTCATAAAGCGCCAGAAGCGCCAGGGCGCTGACACCGAGAATACTTGCGAGCAGAAGCGCAAAAATGAGGTTCATGTTGATCGGCAGCCGTTATCCTTCCTGAGGCAGTCTTGCTGCAAAATCGAGCATCCTGTCATGACACAAGTCAAGTTTCTGGCGCAGACTTTACGTATGGCCGACTTGGTCATTTTCGGCAGAGCGCCTTGAAATGAAACGGCTTGGCGGACGACATGCCTCGCCAGCGTCGATCCCCGATATCGGACCGCCTTCAACCCTTGTTGCGCAGGTGCGAACGTCTCAGGACCAACGGGCATTCGATCCGTTCTTGCGTCGGTGCACGGGTTTCGTCGATGAGGTGCTCGACACACCACTGACCCATTTCGCGATGTGGAAGCAGGACGGTAGAAAGCGCGGGGGAAAGGTGCTGCGCGATTTCCTGATCATCGTATCCCATCACGGCCACCGTCTCTCCCGGCATTTCGCCAAGCTCCTTGAGCGCCTCGTAGCAGCCGACAGCCGTGAGGTCGTTTGCGCAAAAGATGGCATCCGGTCGAACACCGCTGGCCATGAGATCCAGAGTCGCCGCGCGCCCGCCCGACGGAAGAAAGTTACCTTCGATGATCAGCGAGGGATCGACCGGGATGCGCGCTGCGCGAAGGGCGCGCTCGTATCCTTCCATGCGCTGATCGGACGCCTCCATCCAGGGTTCGCCCGATATGAAGGCGATGCG
>CAZRZN010000318.1:0-4170 GCA_964604565.1 uncultured Rhodobacterales bacterium | reverse complement strand
CTGGATTATGAACGCGTCGTGCTGGCGGGGATCGGGCTGGGCATCATGGCGGCCTGCCTCGATGAGATCATGCCCTACATGGTCGAGCGCAAGCAGTTCGGCCAATCCATCGGGAATTTTCAGCTGATGCAGGGCAAGATTGCCGACATGTATACGGCGATGAATTCGGCCCGTGCCTATGTCTACGAGGTGGCCAAGTCCTGCGACCGGGGCGATGTGACCCGTCAGGACGCGGCGGCCTGCTGCCTCTTTGCCTCTGAACAGGCAATGGTTCAGGCGCATCAGGCGGTGCAGGCCATGGGTGGCGCGGGCTTTCTGGCCGATGCGCCCGTCGCGCGGCTGTTCCGCGATGCCAAGCTGATGGAGATCGGCGCCGGCACCTCGGAAATCCGCCGGATGCTGGTGGGGCGCGAATTGATGAATGCGATGGCATGATGCCGGGGGTCTGAGATGCCGCGCTGGATCTGGTTTCTGCCGGTCGGGATCTTGCTGCTTGTCGCGGCACTTCTGGGGTATCGCCAAGGCTGGTTGATGGCCAATATGACAGAGACGGCGGCGATTCAGATGATGGCGGCGCGCTACGTCGAGGAGGCGGGCGAGGGGGCCCGGCCCTCGGACTGCTGGGCGCAACCGGGAGAGGCTGTCTGGCTGGTGGTGCGCTGCGAACGGGACGGCGCGCGCTGGGAATACCATGTGAACCGCTTTGGCGGACTGGAGCGGCGCTATGGCCCCGGAGAGGCCGGCCCGCATACGGATGAGATAGGGGAGCCACGGACATGAAGGCCCGACTTTTGGCATTGCTGGTCTGCGCCTCGCCAGTGACGGCGCAGGAACTGGTTTTCTCGACCTCGGGCCTCCGGGCCTGCCTTGCCGGAGGCGGCGCAGAGACCTGCATCGGCATGGCCGCCGAAGCCTGCATGGAAAACACACCCGGCGGCTATTCGACCGTCGCGATGGGCGGATGCCTCAGCTACGAACACCGTTTCTGGGACGACCGGCTGAATGCGGTCTACCAGCGGGCCTTGCCTCGGGCGCGTGCCGCCGATGCCGACAACGCCGGATTTGGCGCCTCGCAGGCAGAAACCCTGCGCGACATGCAACGGGCCTGGATCCCGTTCCGGGATGCCACCTGCGATTTCGAATACAGCCAATGGGGCGGCGGCACGGGCGGCGGACCCGCCATGTCCGAATGCCTGATGCGCGAGACCGCGAAACAGACCCTGTATCTCGAGTCCTACGCCGGGAGGCTGTAATGCTGTCGGCGGCGACCTCCTACGAAGGTTTGCGGGCCGAATTCGACTGGGCCCTGCCCGAGCGATTGAACATGGCCGAACAGGCCTGTGACGTCTGGGCCAGACGCAGTCCGGACCGGGTCGCGATCCTAGATCACGACAGCGGCGTGCCTGTCACCTATGGCGCGCTGGCGCAGCTGTCGCGGCGCGTGCAGGCGGCGCTTGCACAGCGCGGCGTCGAACCGGGGGACCGCGTCGGCGTGCTGCTGTCGCAATCGCCGCTTTGTGCGGCCGCGCATCTGGCCTGCTGGCGGATGGGGGCGATCTCTGTCCCGCTGTTCATGCTGTTCCGCGAGGATGCGCTCCGCGCCCGGCTGGAGGACAGCGGCGCGGGCGTTGTCGTGACCGATGACGAAGGCGCGGCGCTGCTGTCGCCCTTGGGAATGACCGTCGTGCAGGACCGCGATCTGCCGCAAGACGGGGCAGAGGGACCACCAGCACCGACCGGGCCGGAGACGCCTGCCGTGCTGATCTACACCTCCGGCACCACCGGCATGGCCAAGGGGGCCCTGCACGGGCATCGCGTCCTCACCGGCCATCTGCCCGGCGTCGAGATGAGCCATGATTTCCTGGGGCAACCGGACGATGTGCTCTGGACACCGGCGGATTGGGCATGGATCGGTGGTCTGTTCGATGTCTTGATGCCGGGGCTGGCGCTGGGCGTGCCGGTCGTGGCCGCGCGCATGCGGCGCTTCGACACCGCGCAATGTCTCGGGATCCTTTCGGATCGCGGTGTCAGGAACGTGTTCTTTCCGCCCACCGCCCTCAGGATGCTGAAGGCCGAGGAAGCCGCGCTGCCGGGCCTGCGCTCTGTCGCAAGCGGCGGCGAGCCGCTGGGCGCCGAGATGCTGGCCTGGGGACGGGACGCCCATGGCGTCACGATCAATGAATTTTACGGCCAGACCGAATGCAACATGGTGGCAAGTTCCTGTTCCGCGCTGTTCGACCCGCGCCCGGGCTGCATCGGGCGCGCCGTGCCGGGGTTCGACGTAGCGGTGATCGACGGGGCGGGCGGACCGGTGTCCGGTGAGGGCGACATCGCGGTGCGGCGCGGCTGTGCCTCCATGCTCTTGGAATACTGGGGCCGGCCCGAGGCAACGGCGGAGAAGTTTCGCGGCGACTGGCTCGTGACCGGCGATCGGGGCATGATCGAGGACGGGTTCATCCGCTTTGTCGGGCGGGAGGACGATGTCATCACCTCTGGGGGCTACCGGATCGGCCCGGCCGAGATCGAGGATTGCCTGCTGACCCATCCCTGCGTCGCGACCGTCGGCGTGGTGGGCAAGCCCGACGCCCTGCGCACCGAGATCGTCAAGGCCTATGTGGTCCGGAAACCCGGTGCCGATGTCAGCGCCGAGACGCTGCAAGACTGGGTCAAATCGCGGCTGGCGAGCTATTCCTACCCGAGGGAAATCGCCTTTCTGGAGACGCTGCCCATGACGGTGACGGGCAAGGTGATCCGCAAGGATCTGAAAGCCCGCGCCACGGCGGAGGCTGCGGACCATGGCTAAGATAGTGTCCGTTCTGGCGCTTTTGACCGGTTTTGGCCTGATCCCCCTGGCCGTCTTGGCGCAGCCGGACCCCTTGCCCGATTTCCAGACCTGCATGGACGTGGAGATCGCAGGCTTTGAGCAGGATCTGTCACGCCTGATGGAGACGCCCGCGGACGAACGCGACTTCGACATCGGCGATGTGCGCGGTGTCGATTATTGCGGCACGGTCGGGATCGTGCGCTGTGACCGAAGCGACGCGCCGATCCCCTGCCAACAGGCCCTCACCGTCGAGCAGGAGGCGCTGCACCAAAGGGTGCTGGCGCTGCTGCCGGAACCCGACGCGCCGACAGCCCCCGACGCCCCCTTTGCCGAGCGGCTTTACGCATCGGTCTGGGCCTTGGCGCATGGCAGTTCCGCCGGACCCGATTGTGCCGGGATGCCCCTGCAACTGGAAACATGGTGCGCGACGCGCGAGGCCAACAGGCGGGTGCAGACCTCGGTTCTGGCATGGCAAGCGGCGCGGTATCTGGGATTGGCCGAACCCGCTGTCTCGGCGGGATGGGCACGGCCGCCGCCCCCCACACGCCCCCGACAGCGGCCGGAGGGATTGCGATGACGGCGCGGCGCGGGATGCGAAAGAAGGACAGGACATGAAACTGCAATCGACCTTCGTGGCGGGATCGGACGCGGCCAGAACCAACCGGGAGGGTCACCTCGAGGCCCTGCGCATCGTGCGCGAGGCGGCGGAACTGGCGGCCGCGGGCGGGGGCGAAAAGGCTCGCGAACGCCATCGGAGCCGGGGCAAGATGGCGCCGCGCGAACGGGTCGCGAACCTTCTGGATCCGGGATCGCCGTTTCTGGAAATCGGCGCGACGGCGGCGCATGGCATGTATGACGGCGCGGCCCCCTGCGCCGGGGTGATCGCGGGTGTGGGTCTTGTCGAAGGGCGGCAGGTGATGGTCGTCTGCAACGACGCCACGGTAAAGGGCGGCACCTACTATCCGATGACCGTCAAGAAACATCTGCGCGCACAGGAAATCGCCGAGGAAAATCATCTGCCCTGCGTATATCTGGTAGATTCCGGCGGTGCCAACCTGCCCAATCAGGACGAGGTCTTTCCCGACCGCGATCATTTTGGCCGGATCTTCTACAACCAGGCGCGGCTATCGGCGCTGAACATCCCGCAGATTGCCGTGGTGATGGGTTCGTGTACCGCCGGCGGGGCTTATGTGCCGGCGATGTGCGACGAAGCCATCATCGTCAAGCAACAGGGCACGATCTTTCTCGGCGGCCCGCCGCTGGTCAAGGCCGCGACCGGCGAGGAGGTCGATGCCGAAACCTTAGGGGGAGCCGACACCCACACCCGCTTATCGGGCGTGGCCGAT
>CAZRZN010000317.1:0-4185 GCA_964604565.1 uncultured Rhodobacterales bacterium | reverse complement strand
CCCGACCTCGGGCGTCGCAATCTGCTCCTCCGGGTGCATGCCACCGGCTGGGCGAGCCTTGCGCAACGTGCCGCGCTGGAACGCGCCGCTGAGCATGCCGCACCCGATTTCGCATTCTTCGAACTGACCACCGAGGGGCTGGGTGCGCTGCACGACGATGTCGACATCGACGCAATCGACCGCGGCGGCGCCCTGCGTCAGGCAGCAAAGGCGCTACAGGCCGAAGCGGAGGATCCGGCCCGTTCCGCCGACGACCGCGCCATCGCGTCGGAGGCGCTGTCACGGCTTTATGCCTATGTCACAGGGGCCGCGACATGAAGCTCCGCAGTATCGCCGTCCACAATCTGCGACGCTTTACCAACCCGGTCGAGATCACCGGCCTTGCCGACGGGCTGAACGTGCTGAGCGCCCCCAATGAGCAGGGCAAGTCGACGATTTTCGACGGGCTTCAGGCGCTGTTCTTCATCGCGCACAACGGTCGCCCGAAAGAAATCCAGTCGCTTCAGCCACATGCCAAGGGCGCGCCGGAGGTCAGGGTCGAAATCGAGACATCGGAGGGGCGCTTTCGCATAGCCAAGCGATGGCTGTCGAAACCGCGCGCGACGGTGCATCAGGAGGGTCGTCTGATCGCGCAGGCCGATGCGGCGGAGGATTGGATCGCTCGTCTGGCCGCGGCCGATTCCGGCGGGCCGGCAGGTTTGCTGTGGGTGCGACAGGGCCTGACCGGCTTTACCGATGGTTCCAGGAGCGATCAGGCCACCGCGCGCGAGGCCCGGCGCGACCTCCTGTCTTCGGTTGCCGGCGAGGTCGAGGCCATGACCGGCGGCCAGCGCATGGACGCCGCGCTGAAGCGCTGCCGCGAGGAGCTGGAGCGTTTTGTCACCTCGACCGGTCGGATGAAAAGTGGCGGGCCGTGGAAGGTCGCGCAGGACCGCGTGGATCATCTGCGCGGGGAACGCGATGCACTGGCCAGCACGGCGGAGGCCCTGCAAGAGGCCCTTGCCGCGCGCAAACGCGCCCGTGCCGAATTGGCCGAACTTCTGGATCCAGAGGCGGTCCAGCGTCGCAAGACCCGCCTCGCGCAGGCGACAGAGGCACATGCCGCCGCCGAACGCCATGCCGAAAAGCTCGACGGTCTGTCGCGTGCGGTGGACATGGCGCGCCTCCGTCTGGACGGGCTGGTGTCACGCCGCAAGGCACTGACCGAAGCCCGCGCCGAGCGCACGGAGGCCGCAGCCCACGCAAAGGAGGCAGAAACCCTGCGCGCGAATGCGGAAACGGCGGAAAGGGCGGCAGAACGCGAAGCGCATGCTGCGCGGGACGCCCTGAAAACCGCGCGCGAGGGTCTGGCGCAGGCCGATAAGCGATTGCAGGCCGCGCAGCGCGTCCGCCGTGCAGAAGAAAGCGCCGCGCGCCGCGCCGATCTCAGCGCGCGCCTGCGTCAGGCGGAGATGCTTCACAAGGAGGCTGTAACCGCGCAGGCGGCGGCAAAAGGCCCGAAAGACAGCGATATCAAAATACTGGAACGCGAAGCTGCCAGATTGGATCAAGCGCGCGCCCTGCAAACCGCCACCGCGGCGCGCCTGCGCATCGCGTACATGGCCGGACGCGATGGCGCCATCACGCAAGACGGGACCGCGCTGCCGGGCGACCGGGCGGTGCCCCTGATTTCTGAAACCTCGCTGCATCTGGACGGGATCGGCACCCTGACGGTCACCCCGGCCGATGCGGGCGACGATGGCGCGGTCACCGCTGCGCAGCAGGCGCTGGAGGCCGCTCTGGACCGGCTGGGTGTGACCGATATCGATGCGGCCCGCGCGCAGGCAGAGGCCCGCGCTGCGGCAGAGCGCAAGCAGGCCGAGGCCAAGGCCGGTCTAGCCGCTCATGCACCCAAGGGGCTTGAGGCGCTTCGCGCCGATCTTGCCGCGCTGCCGACGCCGGAGGAAACGACCGATGCGCCATCGCTGGAGGCGGCGGAGACGGCCCGTAACGAGGCCGAAACCCACCGTCTGAGCGCCGAAGCGCGGTTCGAGGCCGCGCGCGACCGGCTGGAGGTCACGCGCACCGCGCTGGCCCATGCGCAATCCGCCGCCACGGCCAGCGCGGATCGTCTGAGCCGCGCCAGCGCCGCGTTGGGCCGTCTGGGCGCGGAGGCAGGCACGTCGCTTGCCGCCGATCTGGAGCAGGCCGAGGCCGATCTTGCAGAGGCGCGCAGCGCACAGGACGCGGCACGGCAGGACGCACCGGATGTCGAGGCCACGCAGGCCGCCCTGACGCGCGCGACCTCCGCCGAAGAGGCCGCGCAGACGGATCTGGCGCGTCTGCGCCCCGAGATCGCGCGTCTGGACGAACGTATCACGCGCGGCGCCGAAGGCGCGGTGGAGGAACGCCTCGCAGAGGCCGAACAGGATGTGCAGACCGCCGAGCGGGAGCTTGCGCGGATCATCCGCGACGTCGCCATCCTGCAACGCCTTCAAACCGCCCTGGAAAGCGCGAGATCGGAGGCGCGTGAACGCTATTTTTCCCCTGTGGCAAATGCCTTGCGGCCTCTTCTTCATCTCCTCTGGCCGGAGGCAAAGCTGGAATGGGACGATACGGAGCTTCTGCCCAGCCGCCTGATCCGCAACGGACAGGAGGAACCCATCTCTGTCCTGTCCGGCGGCACGCAGGAACAGCTTGCGCTTTTGGTGCGGCTGGCCTTCGCGCGGCTGCTGTCACAGGATGGACGCGCGGCCCCGGTCATTCTGGACGATGCGCTGGTCTATACCGATGACGACCGGATTGAACGCATGTTCGACGCGTTGCACCGGCAGGCCGGCGATGTGCAGATCCTCGTCCTGACCTGCCGACAGCGCGCGTTCCGCGAGCTTGGCGGACAGCAACTCCTGATCCGGCCCGCGACGGGCGCACCGGACAGCCTGATGGAGCCCTGAAACGACATGGATCACCGTCAGATCATCGCAGCACTGTCGCCCGCGGACCGCGCCTTTCTCACCGAAACGGCGGACGGTCCCGGACTGCGCCATCTGGCCGGGCATCTGGGCGCCATCGTCCTGATCGGCGCGCTGATCCACGCCGGTGTTCCCGGATGGCCGGTTCTGCTTTTGCCCCAGGGGATCCTGATCGTCTTTCTGTTCACACTCCTGCACGAAACCCTGCATGAGACACCTTTTGCCACGCGGAGCCTGAACCGCGCGGTCGGCCTGTTCTGCGGGTTTGCGCTGATCCTGCCGCCCGGATGGTTCCGGTATTTTCACCTTGCCCATCACCGCCACACGCAGATCCCCGGCAAAGATCCAGAACTGGACAGTCCAAAACCCGAAACCCGCACAGCGTATCTATGGCATATCTCGGGCATGCCCGTGTGGATCGCGCAGGTCAGGACGTTGTTCCGCAATGCCTTGGGCCTCTGCCGGGACCGCTATGTGCCCAAAACCCGCCGCGACAGGATCGCACGCGAGGCCCGTGTGATGCAGGCCGGTTACGGCGCCCTGCTGGCGGTCAGCCTTGTGATGCACAGCACGGCCCTGATCTGGGTCTGGCTGTTGCCGTTGATACTTGGCCAGCCGGTTCTGCGGGTGTATCTTTTGGCCGAACATGGACGCTGTGCCCATGTCGCTGACATGTTGGCGAACTCCCGCACGACCTTCACCAACCGTCTTGTGCGCTGGCTGGCCTGGAACATGCCTTATCATGCAGAGCATCACAGCCTGCCGACTGTCCCGTTCCACAAGCTGCCTGCGCTGCATGCGCGCATCGCACCTCATCTGAAGGAAACCGGTGACGGCTATTCCCGGGTCACGGCAGGGATGTTTGCCGCGCTCGATTGAACGGATGTGCAGATACCCCTTTGCAAGCGCGGCAGGGCTGCCTATATTGTCAGTGTCCCCTTGGGGACTATGGGCATAAACGCGCATGTAATAAGCGGATCGGACCCGGGGGCGGTACCCGGCGGCTCCACCAAATATCTCTTGTTGGGGGATCATGGGGCCGAAACAGGATCGACGAACGTGTAAAGATGTGGCTTTGCTCCGGTGAGATACCACCGTTATCGGTTCACAAAGTACAATTGCCAACAACAATCGTGCTCCGGTGGCTCTGGCTGCGTAAGCAGTTGGAAATACCGAAATCTAAGCCCTTGCGCCTAGCAGCGTAAGGCGGGGTTCGCAGGCACCTGGCAACAGA
>CAZRZN010000316.1:0-4186 GCA_964604565.1 uncultured Rhodobacterales bacterium | reverse complement strand
AATCCTAGGTTCCAATTGTAGGGCAAGAGGCGATCCGGGTCGACGACGCAACAGGCCTGCAGGAGACATGCTCGGCACAGGCGCGCCCTCGGTGCCCGCTGTGTTCAGGTTTTTGGATCATACCACGCCACCTGCCGTGAAGCATCCGTGATGCGGCTGGGAAGGCGTCAAAAGAATTGAAGCGATTGCCGGGCAACCGGCTTAGGGCAGACGTTTTGTCCGGGCGGGGGCGTGTCCTACGGGAGTTTTCTCACCGGTTTTTATCCGCGGACCTCCTCCAACGGGTGGAAACAGGCCACCTCGACGCCGTCGCGTGGTTCCAGCATGGGAACCTCCTTGCGGCATCGATCCGTCGCACGTGGACAGCGCGCGGCGAAAGAGCAGCCGGGAGGCGGGTTCAAGGGATCGGGCAGTTCGGTTTCCTTGGCTTCCGGTGCCTTGAGCGGGCGGCCTACCGCAGGCGCGCTTTGTGCCAGCAACCGCGTGTAAGGGTGCCTTGGCGCGCGAAAGATGTCCTCCGCACGGCCAAGTTCGACCACAGAGCCGAAATACAGCACCGCGATCCGGTCGCTCACCGCCTCGACCACGGCGAGGTCGTGACTGATGAAAAGATAGGTCAGGCCGAATTGCCGCTTGAGGTCCGCCAGCAGATTCAGGACCTGCGCCTGCACGGAAACGTCCAGGGCCGAGACTGGCTCATCGAGGATCAGAATGCGGGCTTCGGCCGCCAAGGCCCGGGCAATCCCGATCCGCTGTGCCTGTCCGCCGGAAAATTCATGTGGGTAGCGGTCGAGGAATTCCTCCCGGAGGTTCACGCTGGCAAAGATTTCCGAAATCCGCGCGTGCCGCTTGGGGGCGGACAGGCCGTGCAGCCGCTTCAGCGGTGCCTCCATGATCTGACGGATCGTCTTGCGCGGATTTAGAGACGAGATCGGATCCTGAAAGACATACTGGATGCGCTTTCCAAAAATCGCTGGATCGGCGTTGTCCAGCGCCGCGCCATCAATCTCGATCCGGCCCGTTGTCGGGGGAAGAAGGCCGACCAGCATCCGTGCCAAGGTGGATTTGCCACATCCCGACTCCCCCACGATGCCAAGCGTTTCGCCCTGCGAGACGGTCAGGGATATCGGGTGCACCGCCCTGACCGATCCCCGCGGCGCCCCGAACAAAGGACGTCCGACCACGAAGGTTTTGGAGAGATCCGTCAATTTCAACGCGGCGGTCATTCGGCGGCCTCCTTCAGGGGCGTCACGGGATGCAGGCAGCGCACGGCGCGAAGACCCTTGCGGTCCAGCGCGATTTCGCCATTGCGGCAGTCCGCCCGCACCCTGTCACAGCGATCGGCGAAGGCGCAGCCTTCCGGCAGCCTGTCCACCACCGGCGGCAAACCCGGAATCGCCTCCAGCCGGCGCTTACCCGCGCCCAGTTCCGGAACGCAGGCCATCAGCCGCGCGGTGTAGGGATGGGTCGGCGTGTCCAGCACGGCCTGCGTCGTGCCTTCTTCGACGATGCGACCCGCATACATAACCGCCACCCGGTCACAAAGCTGCCCGACAACGCCGAAATCATGCGTGATAAAGACAATGGCCAGGCCGCGCGACCGCCGCAGATCATCCAGCAAGGCCAGGATCTGCGCCTGCACCGTCACATCCAGCGCCGTGGTCGGTTCATCGGCAATGATGATGTCCGGTTCATTTGCCAGCGCCATGGCAATGCCGACGCGCTGGCGCATGCCGCCGGACAATTCGTGAGGATAATCGGAAATCCGCTGTTCGGCGTTCGGGATGCGCACGTCCTTGAGCAGGGCGATGGCCTTTGCGCGCCCCTCAGCCTTGCCGATGGCACGGTGCGCGCGGATCGCCTCGATCAACTGATCGCCAATGCGGTAAAGGGGGTGCAGCGTCGACAGCGGATCCTGAAAGATGTAGGCGACATTCCTGCCCCGCATGTCGCGCAACTTGCGATAGGGCGCCCCGATGAGGTCGACGCCATCGTAGCGCACCGCGCCCCCGGTGATGACCCCGGGCGGTGAGGCGACCAGGCCCATGACCGACAGCGCCGTCACCGATTTGCCCGACCCGCTTTCGCCGATGATGCCAAGGCATTCGCCCGGCCTTACGTATAGCGACACGCCGCCTACCGCGCGATAGATCCGGTTGCGGACATGGAACTGCGTTTCCAGATCCTGAACCTCCAGCAGGCCCGCCCCAGTTCCGGGCGGCACCGGCGCCTTGCGGTCCACCAGCGTCGCTGCCATCGGACGTGACAACGCACCGGATTTCAGGCGCGGGTCAAGCGCATCGCGCACACCGTCGCCCAGAAGATTGATCGACATGACGATGATCAGGATCATCACGCCCGGCACGACGGAGGTATGCGGATTTGTGATCAGCGCGGAACGTGCCTCGCCCAGCATGGAGCCGAGGTCGGCTTGCGGCGGCTGGCTGCCAAGACCAAGGAAACTGAGGCCGGCGGTTTCAAGGATCATCCAGCCGATGGTCGTCGACATGGCGATCACGATGACCGGGATCACGTTGGGCAGGATCTCCGACAGGATTATGCGCGTGTTGGACAGTCCCGCCAGACGTGCCGCATCGACGAATTCCTTGTGGGCGATCCCCACGGTGATGCCCCGGATGTTCCGGGCAAAGAAGGGCACGTTGACGGCGGCCACGGCGATCAGGGCGTTGAAAAGCCCGGGACCAAGCGCGGCGACGATGGCCAGGGCCAGCAGGATGTAGGGAAAGGCCATCAGCATGTCGACGCCACGCATGATGATGTTGTCGGTCCGCCCGCCGTAGAATCCGGCGATGATGCCGATGGCCGCGCCAAGCGTCGCCGCCGCTATGGCCGCAGCGAACCCGACCGCAAGCGACAGGCGCGTGCCCCAGAGCAACCGCGACAAGAGATCCCGGCCAAGATGATCGGTGCCGAGCAGCGCGCCCTGGGTAAACGGCCGCTGGAATCGCGCTGCGGTGTTGGTTACATTCGGCTCCGCCAATGGCAAAAGCGGCGTTACCAGTGCCAGAAGCACTACGAACGACAGAACGATCCCGCCTGCAAGCGCAAGACGGTTCCGCGCGAGCAGCTTGAAAAAGCCCGTCATGTCTTGATCCTCGGGTCCAGCAGGCTTTGCGCAACGTCCACCACGATGTTGAAGAAGACATAGCACGCCGCGACGAAGACCACGCCGCCCTGCACCAGCAGGATGTCGCGTGTCAGGATGGCGTCCACCAGCATCCGCCCGACGCCGGGCCATTGGAACACGATCTCGATATAGACCGCGCCGGACAGGACAAAACCGGCCTGGATGCCAAGCACAGGAATGATCGAAACCATGGCCGCCTTGAGCGCGTGGCGCCAGATCACGCCGCGCTCATGCACGCCTTTTGCCCGGGCGGTTCGGATGAAATCCTGTCGCAGCACCTCCAGCATGGCGGACCGGGACAGGCGGGCGATCACGCCGGTCGCGACCACGGCCAATGCGCTGGCCGGGAGGATGAGATGGCTCAGCAAGGCCCAGATATCCCGCGCGCCGTAGATCGGCCACATGCCGGAGACAGGAAACAACCGCAGGTTCACCGCGAAATAAAGGATCATCATCATGCCCAGAAAGAAGGAGGGAATCGAAATTCCCAGCAGCACGACAAAGGTGATGGCCTTGTCTGCCAGCCCATACTGATTTGCGGCAGAGATGACACCGGCCACAATCCCGAAGATCGAGCACAGGACAAAAGACGTCCCGGCAAGGATCAGCGTGGCATTGAACCGTTCCAGCACTTCGTCGAGGACGGGCCTGTTCAAAGCAAAGCTGGTGCCGAAGTCCCCGGTCAGCATGTTGCCCAGCCAGATGAAGTATTGCGCGATCAGCGGCTTGTCCAAACCAAGATCGCGATTCAGCTTTTCGACATTTTCCGGCGTTGCATAGCTGCCAAGGATCGCCGTCGCGGGATCGCCGGGGATAAGCGCCATGATCAGGAACACGATGACCGTGATCCCCAAGAGCACCGGGATCGCCGACAAAAGTCGTCCGAGGATGTAGCGCCCCATCTTGGTCCCCTTTGGCCTGCGGTTGCCGCCCGTCTCCCGTGTCCGGCCGGACAGGCGGCGAATGGCGTCGTTGGCGATCCGGAAATCGCATCGGGCCAGTGGCCCGGTGCCCGGGGGGCAGACATGCGGCCCGTCC
>CAZRZN010000315.1:0-4222 GCA_964604565.1 uncultured Rhodobacterales bacterium | reverse complement strand
CCGGGTGGTTGGCGAACTCATAGCCGGGGGCCATGGCCCATTTGCCGTCCTGACTGTACCAGGACAGCGGCAGTTCCTGCAGCATGCCGTTTTCGGACTGGATCAGGTAGATCCGTGAATGATGCCCCGATCCAAGGATCCAATCCACGCGCCGCTCGAAGACGTCCACTTTGCTGCCGTCGGGGGCAAGGCGGTAGCGTTCGAACCAATAGGCGCCGTCACGCAGGGACATCAGGTAGTAGCGCTGGCTGGGCTGGTGAAAGAAAGGCGTGTCCGAGAAGTCCTCGATCACGTTGTCAGCACTGGGACGGTAAAAGCTTTTGGACATGCCGACATCGGCAAAGGTTTCGGCCTTTTCCGCATGGCATGTGGCGCAGACATCGTCGGGCACATATCCCGGGGCCGCCCCCTTGGTGGGGGTGATGCCCCAGGCAGCCAGCGGATCATCCGTTGCCTCGTCTTCTTGCGCCGGCGCAACCGACACACTCCAAGCCAAGACCGTTAACAAGACGGGCAGCAGAGCGAGAAGTTGGGAAAATTTCAACGGGCGCGCTTCCCTGGGAATGGCTTGCTCCGACATTCCCCAAATTTGCTTGGATCCTTGTCGGATCGTTAGCCGTATTTTGCAGACAGATCAAGGAACTCCGTTTCCAGAGCGCGGCGCGTTTTATTGGCCCGGCAGCCGACGACCTGTTCGTCCATCAGCCTGCGCCGCGTTCAATGCGTTCTGTACGCGCCTGCGGTTTGGGGTTGCCATGACCAAACCCGAGCTATGCGTGTTCGTGTTCTGGATTGGTGCACGATGTCTTCTGCACCATCTTCCTGCAAGGCGTGAGAAGGATTTAAACGGATGGGTCGGGCTTGGCAGAACTGCGCCGACACGGTTTGGCCTGCCGCGCATGGAACGGCAAATCCTGCCGTGAAAGGATCGCCTCAATCCGGATGAACGCCCCATGCCGCGTCGGCAGTCATTCGCCGACTGGCTCGACGAGAGAGTGAGCGATGCAGCGATCTCATCGGTGATGGGACACTTCGAGATTTCGTCTCGAACGTGGCGCCACCTCTTCGAATCCGGCAGCCCTACAACTGATCTCTACAAGCGCCGGAAGCTGGGCCCTTTGCTTGAAGTTACGGCCGGCCTGTGACGATTGCGCCGAGTCAGGCGACACTTTCTCTGCGTGGGCGGCAAGCTGAAGGGCAGGGGGCAAGAGAGTCTTGAACCGCCTGCATCCTGCCCGCCCCGGAACCCAGTCGACGGGCGCAGGGCGGCCATTTCAACGCATGGGCACCAATCTTTCAGGGCGTCTGATGGCACGGTCCGACTGCCCGAGTAGGCTGCCCCTCGGCCTCCATGTCCGGCGAAAATAAGTCGTGTCGATGCTGTCTCAGCGCACCACGATTTCATCCGACCGGACAAGGCCGAGAACGTCGCGTGCTTGTTGGTCCAAAAGGTCCAAGTCAAGGAAATTGTCCGACAGGCGTCTGGTGAGGTTTTCCATGCGCGCCACTTCGGCGTGCAGACCGTCGAGTTCGCTCGCCAGTCTTTGTCGTTCGACCGTGATCTCGGCGCGGCGGAACAGGCCGAAATCCCCCTGCACGGCGGCGAAGGTGAAGTAGGTTGAAAGACACAGCGTAACGGTGAAAAAAACTAGCGCGCCAAGCGATGGGGTGGAACGTCGGGGTGTCATTTTGCGGCCTCATATCACGCCTCTTTGCCGGACGCGTTCGCAAACTTTGCCACAGGCTTTTGGCAATTGGAATCCCCCGTGTCGGCGTGGTGCCCGATTGCGCCCGGAGAAGGTGTTCCCGTTGCATTTCTGCACGCGCGGCGCGAATCGTGCCACAAGTGGCCTCGGTGGAGGCCTTGCAGAGTTGGGGTCTGGATTCTGCGCCACCGTCATTGCGACCGGTTCCGGAACAAGACGCCTGTGCAGGCTGACCTTTCTGGCATCGGGAGGGTGAACTGCGCGGGCTTCGTGACGGCGGCGCTGTGCCTGCATGGTCCGCGCGGGATTCGCGGGTCCTCGAGCGATTCGGCTCGAACGGCCAGGACAGCCTGTCCGGTTTGCATCACGGCGTGGCGCAGTAGTCCCTTTACAAAGGTGCGTCGCCGATGAAGTCGATCAGGGCAGAGCGTCCAGAATGGCCTGCGCCTTCGCTCAGCTCCTGTTCATAGGCGGCCAGCCGCAGGATCGTCAGATCGGAAAACGCCTCCTGCAACATCTCGGGCGTATACATATTGGCCGGATCCTTGGGCCCGCCGGTCCCGTAATCCACTTGGCGCGGGGTGTAGCCGTGAAGCATGAGCCGCCCGCCGGGCGCCAGCGCGTGGCGCATTGCGGCAAACAGCGCGTCGCGTTTCGCGGGCGGGGCAAACTGGATGAAGACCCCGACGACCAGATCGTATTCCGCCGCGCCCCAGTCCCAGTCTTCGACTGTGGCAACCGCAAATCGCGGCGCCACACCCGCGCCGTCCGCCAGCCTCTGTGCCTTGGCCAGCGCGTTGGGCGAGGCGTCGAAAGCCGTCACCTCGCATCCCTGCAACGCCAGCCAGACGCTGTTGCGGCCCTCGCCATCCGCCACGCAGAGCGTGCGTGCACCCGGCGGCACAAGGCCGGGATGCGCGGTCAGAAAGCCCGAGGGCGCTGTGCCAAAGAGATAATCCTCGGTGGCATAGCGGCTGTTCCAGTCCATGAGAGATGCCAATCCTGCGGGGAAGCGATGTAGCCCGCCTGTGCGGCGGGCTGCTGGGCATTCATTTGGTCGCGGGACCGATCATCATGACCATCTGACGACCTTCCATCTTCGGCATGTTTTCGACCTTGCCGATTTCCTTGACGTCACCGGCCACGCGTTCAAGCAGTTCCCGGCCAAGGTTCTGGTGCGCCATTTCACGTCCACGGAACCGCAGGGTGATCTTGACCTTGTCGCCGTTCTCCAGAAACTTGAACACGTTGCGCATCTTGACCTCGTAGTCGTGGATGTCGGTGTTCGGACGGAACTTGACCTCCTTGACCTCGATGATCTTCTGCTTCTTGCGCGCTTCGGATTCGCGTTTCTGCTGTTCGTACTTGAACTTGCCGTAATCCATGATCTTGCAGACCGGCGGCGTGGCGTTGGGCGAAATCTCGACCAGGTCGAGACCGGCCTGTTCGGCAAGATCCATTGCACGTGACGGCGTCACGACGCCGACATTTTCACCTTCGGCACCGATGAGCCGGATTTCGGGGGCCCGGATGCGATCATTGACGCGGGGGCCAGTGTCGCGCGTGGGCGGCGCGTTATGCGGTCTGCGGGCTATTGGAATGCTCCTTTTTGGTTTTTCTACAGGGAGGCAAGGTAAACTTGGGCTGATTTGCTTTCAAGCGGCAATTCTGCGCTTGTTTACAGTCCTGCGACCGGTGCCCCCTTGCGACAGCGCCCTGGCATGAGCAAATCCTTGCAAAGCCGCGCGTCCGTCGTGCGGCAGAGACAGCGATGGAGGCTCCAATGCGAAATCTGATTTTGGTGGTCGTCGCGGCCGCGGCGGCCGTTGGCGGGTATCTGTGGTATACCGGCCAGACAGCGGAAGACGCCGTGGAGAGCGCCGAACCCGTTGCAAGCGAGGCCGTGGATGCCGCACAGGACACCGCGGATACAACTGTCGACGCAGCCGAAGATGCGGCGGAAGCCGTGGATGACGCGGCCGACGGTCTCCAAGAGGCGGCAGACAGTCTTTCGGATGCCGCAGCGGATGCCGCCGAAACGACCAGGGATGCCGCTGAAGATGCGCTTCGCGACGGTGCGCAATCGGTTCTGGACGGATCGGCCGAGGCGGGTGACGCATTGTCCGACGCGCTGGACGCAACGACGGATGCCGCGCGCGAGGCGGGCGATGGTCTGATCGACACGGCACGGGATCAGGCGGATGACGCGATGGGCGCCGCAGATCCAGATGCGGGCGCGGGAGATCCCGCTGACGGTCCTGAGACCGCTGTTGCGCCAGAGGCAGCCGAGCCTGCCGCCGACCCGGCCGAGACGACCGCGCCTGACGCGGAGGTGGCCGAGCCTGCCGCCGAACCGGCAGAGACCACCGCGCCCGAGGCGGAGGTGGCGGAGCCTGCCGCAGACCCTGCGGAGACGACCGCGCCTGACGCGGACGTGGCCGAGCCTGCCGCAGACCCGGCCGAGACCACCGCGCCTGACGCGGAGGTGGCCGAGCCTGCCGCCGATCCGGCAGAGA
>CAZRZN010000314.1:0-4347 GCA_964604565.1 uncultured Rhodobacterales bacterium | reverse complement strand
GCCCGCGATCCGGGCAGCCGCGCCAAGATCGCGGTGATTTCCTATGACAGCGGCATTGACCCGGTCGGCGCTTGCGTCGGTATGCGTGGCAGCCGCGTGCAGGCCGTCGTCAACGAGTTGCAGGGCGAAAAGATCGACATCATCCCGTGGAACGAGGATATGCCGACCTTCCTCGTGAACGCCCTTCAGCCGGCCGAAGTCTCCAAAGTCGTGCTGGACGAAGAGGCCGAGCGAATCGAAGTTGTCGTTCCTGACGAACAACTGAGCCTCGCCATCGGGCGGCGCGGTCAGAACGTGCGGCTGGCGTCCCAGTTGACCGGCCTCGACATCGACATCATGACCGAGGAAGAGGAATCCAAACGCCGTCAGGCCGAATTCGAGGAACGCACCAAGCTGTTCATGGATGCGCTGGACGTGGATGAATTCTTTGCCCAGCTTCTGGTCTCCGAAGGATTCACCAATCTCGAAGAGGTCGCCTATGTCGAGATGGAAGAACTCTTGGTCATCGACGGCGTCGACGAAGGCACCGCAGAGGAATTGCAGACCCGCGCCCGTGAAAATCTGGAAGAACAGGCCCGCAAGGCCATGGAACAGGCCCGCGAACTGGGCGTGGACGACAGTCTGGCAGGGTTTGAGGGTCTGACGCCTCAGATGCTTGTCGCGCTCGCCGAGGACGGCATCAAGACGCTCGAGGATTTCGCCACATGCGCCGACTGGGAACTTGCCGGCGGATGGACCACTGTCGACGGTCAGCGTGTCAAGGACGAAGGTCTGCTGGAGAAATTCGAGGTCGATCTGAGCGAAGCCCAGACGATGGTCATGACGGCACGGGTCCTGCTGGGTTGGGTTGATCCGACGGAGTTGGAGCCGGGTGAAGACGGCGACGATGCCGAAGAAGATGCTGACGCCACAACCGACGAGCAGGAGGCGTAATACAAGCATGACGCGCGGCGGACAGGCCAAGGATCACTCCGCAGGACCGGAGCGAAAGTGCATCGCCACCGGCGATGTGCAGCCCAAAGAGGGCCTGATCCGGTTCGTCCTGGGGCCCGAAGGTCAGATCGTCCCCGATCTGGCTGGCAAATTGCCGGGGCGCGGTTTATATGTGACCGCGAACCGCGCGGCGATGGACAAGGCAGTGTCAAAAGGCCTGTTTTCCCGCGGGATGAAACAGCCCGTTTCAACGCCGGAGGGGCTAGGCGAGTTGATAGAGCAGATGCTCGTGAAACGGGTGGTTGATCTGATCTCGCTGGCGCGGAAGGCGGGTCACGCCGTTTCTGGCTACGAAAAGGTCAAGGCTTGGTTGCAAACGGAACAAGCCACTGTCCTGATTCAAGCCGAAGACGGCTCGGGCCGGGGAAAGTCTAAACTCTCTACGCCATATGGCGGCCGTTACATCGGCTGGCTTACGGCAGATGAACTGGGCATGGCCTTTGGCCGACAAACTGTGATACATGCCGCGCTTGGCTCTGGCGGACTCGTGCCGCGTATTGTACAGGAAGCCCAACGCTTGAAGGGTGTACGTGTCGGCGCGGCCGACGCGGATCGCGGTGGCAGGGGCCACCGGAAAGGATGAAGAAGCTTTATGAGCGATAACGACGGCAAGAAGACATTGGGTGTTGGTGGTGGGGCCCGTTCGGGCAACGTCAAGCAGAGCTTTAGCCATGGACGCACCAAGAACGTCGTGGTGGAAACCAAACGCAAGCGCGTTGTGGTTCCCAAGCCCGGCGCGGCCCCCGGCAGCGGCAGTGGTAGCGGCAACAAAAACAACACCCAGGTCAGTGGATCGGGCACAAAACGCCCGGCCGGAATCTCTGACGCAGAGATGGACCGCCGCCTGAAGGCGTTGCAGGCCGCAAAGTCACGCGAGGTCGAAGAAAAGGCCAAGCGCGAAGCCGAGGAAAAGGCACGCGCCGAAGAGCGTGACCGCATGCGCGCCGAAAAGGAACAGAAGGAGCGCGAGCAGCGCGAAGCCGAAGAGCGCGCCAAGGCCAAGGCCGAGGATGAAGAGCGCAAGGCACGCGAAGCCGCCGAGGCGGCAAAAGCTGCGTCTGAACCGGCTGTGCCCAAGGGCGACGATTCTGCACGTGCCAACAAGGCCAAGAAGGACGAACCTGCGCGCCGCGCACCGGAACGGGACGCGCGTGACGATCAGCGCGGCCGCGGCCGCGCCCGCGACGACAGCGGGAACCGCCGTTCCGGCAAGCTGACCCTGAATCAGGCGCTTTCGGGCGGTGAAGGCGGACGGCAGAAATCCATGGCCGCAATGAAGCGCAAGCAAGAGCGCGCGCGCCAGAAAGCCATGGGCGGACCGCAGAACCGCGAGAAGGTCGTGCGCGACGTGCAGTTGCCCGAGGCAATCACCGTGGCCGAACTGGCCAATCGAATGGCAGAGCGCGTCGCCGATGTGGTCAAGTCGCTGATGCAAAGCGGTATCATGGTCACACAGAATCAGGCCATTGATGCGGATACTGCGGAACTGATCATCGAGGAATTCGGCCACCGCGTGACACGCGTGTCGGACGCGGACGTCGAGGACGTGATCAAGGAGATCAAGGACGATCCCGAGGATCTGGAAACACGCCCGCCGATCATCACGATCATGGGCCACGTCGATCACGGCAAGACCTCTCTTCTGGACGCAATTCGCGATGCAAAAGTGACGGCTGGCGAGGCCGGCGGCATCACGCAGCATATCGGGGCCTATCAGGTTGTCACGGACAGTGGCGTGACGCTTACGTTCCTCGACACGCCGGGCCACGCAGCCTTTACGTCGATGCGTTCGCGTGGGGCACAGGTGACGGACATCGTGGTTCTGGTGGTTGCCGCGGACGATGCCGTCATGCCGCAGACCGTCGAGGCGATCAATCATGCCAAGGCCGCGAAGGTGCCGATGATCGTGGCGATCAACAAGATCGACAAACCGTCGGCCAACCCCACCAAGGTGCGCACCGATCTCTTGCAGCACGAGGTTGTCGTCGAGGAAATGTCCGGCGAAGTGCAGGATGTCGAGGTCTCTGCCATCAGTGGCAAGGGCTTGGATGAACTGCTTGAGGCAATTGCCCTTCAGGCGGAGATCCTTGAACTGAAGGCCAATCCGGATCGGTCCGCCGAAGGCGCGGTGATCGAAGCGCAGCTTGACGTGGGCCGGGGTCCGGTCGCCACGGTGCTTGTGCAACGCGGCACTCTGCGCCAAGGCGATATCTTTGTCGTCGGGGAGCAGTATGGCAAGGTTCGTGCGCTGATCAACGACAAGGGCGAACGCGTGCAGGAAGCGGGTCCCTCGGTTCCGGTCGAGGTTCTTGGTCTGAATGGCACGCCTGAAGCCGGTGACGTGCTGAATGTGGTCGAAACAGAGGCGCAGGCGCGGGAAATCGCGGAATATCGCGCCGATGTCGCGAAAGAAAAGCGCGCCGCTGCCGGTGCCGCCACCACGCTCGACCAACTGATGCAGAAGGCAAAGGAAGACGAAAGCGTCAGGGAGCTTCCGATCCTGGTGAAGGCGGACGTGCAAGGTTCGGCCGAAGCGATCGTTCAGGCAATGGAGAAGATCGGCAACGAGGAGGTTCGCGTGCGCGTGCTGCACTCGGGCGTCGGGGCCATCACGGAGTCGGACGTGGGTCTGGCGGAAGCCTCCGGTGCGCCGGTCATTGGCTTCAACGTGCGTGCCAATGCCCCGGCGCGGAACTCCGCCAATCAGAAGGGCGTGGAGATCCGGTATTACTCCGTGATCTACGATCTGGTGGACGACGTTAAGGCGGCGGCCTCCGGGCTGTTGTCCAACGAGATCCGGGAAAAGTTCATCGGGTACGCCGAAATTCGCGAAGTCTTCAAGGTGTCTGGCGTCGGCAAGGTTGCCGGGTGTCTCGTCACCGAGGGTATTGCACGCCGGTCTGCGGGTGTGCGCCTGCTGCGCGACGATGTGGTGATCCACGAAGGCACTCTCAAAACGCTCAAGCGCTTCAAGGATGAAGTCTCGGAAGTGCAGTCCGGTCAGGAATGTGGCATGGCTTTCGAGAACTACGAAGATGTCCGCGAAGGAGATGTGATCGAGATCTTCGAACGTGAAGAGATCAAGCGCACGCTCTCCTGATCCGTCCACAGAAATGATAAAAACCCAAAGGCCCCCAAATTGGGGGCCTTTTGCTTGTCTAGACCCTCAAGGGTGATCTGACCCGATCGCACGGAATGTTCAAAACCAGTTCGGGCTCCGAGACTCGGCGGCGGTTCCAGAACAGGCACGCGAAAGATCAGACTGACGCTGCTCCCGGCGCCGATTAAAGTTCAACGCGCTGCAAGATGCCGGATCACGACCTGACGCGGACAGCGGTGACTGCGGGATGAAAA
>CAZRZN010000313.1:0-4359 GCA_964604565.1 uncultured Rhodobacterales bacterium | reverse complement strand
GCGACAGCTGCCGAATGCCCATGTTGTGCGGCGCCAGCATCCGCTTCAACACAGCGCTCTTGCCTTCCGGTGAATATCCCAAGTCATCGTCCTATATCGCCCACCCGTGAAATAGAAGAAAAGTAGAGCAGCGGACAACTTCCTTGACACAGGGGTCGGGCCCACCCGCCAGCAAGAAAAGGACAAAAGTCAGCTGTCATGTAACGATCAGTTTTTTTCAAGTCGAAGCATACCCAATGCATCCAAGGTCTCTGCTTCAAACTTGAGCCGCCGTTTCTTATTCAGATTCGTTTCATCCCGTGTAAGATTCTTTGCCGCTTCAGCGCGTGAGAAAGCCATGCGCGCTTGAGAGAGACTATCGGTTTCCTGCGCCCTTGCCATTGCGGCATCTCTTAGAATTTGTGCGCGTTTACGCACCAACCATCCTTGCCACAACGCATCAGCTCCAAGAATCTGCCGCGCTCCGATTGCCCCGGAATCGGCTTGCGCCGCCTCACGCAAACCGTCAATTTGAGCCATTTCGGCCGCCAACCGCGCGCTTTCTGCAACATTCTGACGATGGGCTTGAAGTTCCCGTTCCAGCAATAAATTGGTTGCCTCAGTCAGGTTGCTGTATTTGTTCTTCATCGGCTGCGCCCCCTTGCTTTTTTGCGCATCTTGTCTGCAAACCGGATCGCGGCTGCTACCGGACGGTAGTGATCGTAAGCAATTTCCGACCCGATTTCGGTTGTGGCATAAATTGCACGCGCCGTGGGAGGATCAGAATGGATAGGCACTCCTGCCTCTTTTGCAACTTTCCGAATACGCGCGGCCACAGCGTCCTGCCCTTTGGCAACGCATAAAGGCGCTGATCCTGGCAAACGGCTCCAGCTGAGGGCTACTGCAAAATGAGTGGGGTTAACGATGATTACATCAGCCTTGGGTACATCCACCATCATTTGATTCAACGCCATCTCTTGAGCCCGCATTCTGCGGTGCTGTTTAAGGTAGGGATCTCCCTCCGATTCCTTCATCTCATCTCGCAATTCCTTTTGGCTCATGCGATTCTTGCGAATGTGTTCGCCGCGCTGCCAAAACGCATCAATTCCTCCAATGGCTATCGCAATCAAAACAACAATAAAAAGGAAGTCTACCATTAAGTCAGTCATACGCATGACCACCTCAGCAGGGCTACCCATGATAGATCCAATTATGATATCCATCTGGCCACTCAAGAATACGCCGAGGAGTATTGAGTACACACTCAGTTTTACAAAGCTTTTGAAGAATTCAAAAAGGCCACGGCGACCGAATTTATTCTTGGCATTCTCTATCGGATTTATCCGTGATGCCTTTGGAGCAAGTTTTGACCCGGTAAAAACAAATCCCCTTGTCGCAAAAAGTGTCAATATGACGAGAATTCCTGGCGCAAAAAGGAATGGCAATGTGGGAACCAGGCCGGCCATCATGACTGTGCCTGTTATTGCGGTCGCCCCATCCCGAAAAAACAGATGTTCAAGACGATCAGGTTGTTCGATCATAGGCAGCAAGGCTTCGCCAAACCGCGTCAAACTGTAGCCGCCGAAGGCCGACATGCATACGAGAAGGCCGACATAAGCCATGGCCGTCTGCAAATCTGCGGCTCGGGCGATCTCACCCTTTTTCCGAGCTTCATCCAGTTTTCGCTGTGATGGCTCATGACTTTTTTCGGCAGCTTCGTCTTGTTCGGCCATCGACTCTACCTGAAGGGTGCCGCAAGGAAACTCTCAAAAGCATGCAGCCATGCGGCCAGCATGATCGGAGCAGATATCAACAACAGGGCGATTGCCCCGAATGTGATAACCGGCGCACCGACGAAAGCCACCATAAGCTGAGGCATCGCCTTGTTAATGACGCCGAGCGTAAGGTTGTATAGGACTGATAAAATAACGAAGGGCGCTGCCAATCTGAAAGCCAGCGAAAAACTTTCTGAAATTTGTTGGCGCCCTGCCTCTGCCACATCTGAAGGGGTCGGAAACTGGAGGGGCGGCATGATATCATAAGACAGGACAAGAAAGGCGGCAGCCTTTACATGGAACCCGGTAATCATCATCAGCGCAAGCGCAGCAAAAGTCAGGATGTGACCCAGGGCTGGAAGAGGATCAAGACCGGATTGACCAAGAAGTTGGGAAAGCGAGGTCGCCTGAGCAGCCATTGCGCCTGCGGTCTGCATCGCCATGATGAAAAGTCGTAGCGTGATCCCCAGAAACAAGCCCACTAATGTTTCCGTCGCCAATGCCAAAAGAAAGCTGTTGAAACTTGGCGCTGGTAGATCGATTTGAAGTGCCACTGCCGGCGCTACAACGGCTGTCAAAAGCAATGCAATGACGATGCGCACACGGGCGGAGATCACCTGCTCACCCAAACCAGGTAAAGTCGCGAGCGCGGCAGCGACACGCAGAAAAACGACTAGCGCCGACCATAGACCTTCTGAAAGCATATCAATCAACGGAAATGTTGAGCTCATGCTGCGACGACGCCCACGAGCGATGGTCGCGCCTCCAAGCCAATTTCCTCGTATGACATGACAGGATTGGTCAATCCTTTGGCAACCATCACAGTGCGCAAAAAACGACGCCGACGAGCGGATGTTACGACGGCCGGAATCACACCTCTGTTGCCCGCGTCTCCAATCATCGAAGCAAGTCCCGTGGTCAATGCCTCAAAGCGATCTGGCGGCAATGCAACATCCAATGCGCCGTGGCTTCCTTCCACCTGGTATGCCAAGAACGTATCCTCCCACTCTGGTGCCAACTGAACCAGTGGGATTGTGCCATCATCCCGCCGCATTCCTGCGACAAGTTGAAACCCAAGACGTTGACGCACGTGTTCACAAATTGACTCTGCCTGATTTTGTTGACCACGCATTTCTGCTATGGTTTCCAGTATCAATGGAAGATTTCGGATCGAGACTTGCTCATCCAAGAGTAGCCGCAATACCTGCAAGAGTGTATCAATTTGAACTTTGTCTGGGATGAGTTCATCAAGAAGTTTCCGGTTTGCGTCCGCGCGGGTCTCATTGCTTAGTGACACCATTTCATCCAATAGACGTCTCAGTGCCTTGAGTGTCAGCAGCCGACCAAAGTTTCTACGGATGACCTCCAGCAAGTGAGTGGCAAGAACCTCAGTTGGTGTGACAATAGTTGCGCCAGTAATTGCTGCTTTTTCTTGGTCCTCAGGTCTTATCCAGCGTGCAGGTGCTCCATAAACTGGCTCATTTACATCGCGACCTTGTGGCAGTCCTCGACTTGTTTCTGGAGTAAGCGCAAGCACAAAATCCGGATTCAATTCGCCACGTGCCATCTCAACACCTTGGATTCGAACAACATAAACGCCTGTCGGAAGAGAGGGAGCATCCGTCAGCCTTATTTCCGGCAAAATTAATCCAAAATGAGAGGCGATATGCGTGCGCATATTCGCTATCCTGATGTCCAAACCTGTCCCTGGGTCTAGAACCATATTTACCAGATCTGGCGAAAACTCCACGTGGATGTCGTCTAGATCTAGAACGTCACCCATGTGTTGAACATTGGGTTTTTCATTTTCCTCGGTGATACTAACTTCCTTGGTTACGGCCACTGGTCGTCTTGCGATCCACCAAGCCGCGCCGCCAAGTACTGCGGCCCCCAGAATAAATGGGACAAAAGGTAAACCAGGCACAAGCGCAAATAGAGCCATCAAGATGGCAACGGCAAATAGAGCAGAAGGATGCTTACCAAGTTGCGCTGCTACAGCGACATCAGTGGCACCTGTTGCTCCTCCACGAGCCAGCAACAAGCCTGCTGCAATAGAAATTATGACTGCAGGAATCTGTGAAACGAGCCCGTCACCGATCGTCAAAACGGCATAGGTTTCAAGTGCATTTGCCAAGGCCATGTCATGCACGACTGTTCCCATCGTAATGCCCATGACGAAGTTCAGTAGTGTAATTAATAAGCCAGCAACAGCATCCCCTTTGACAAATTTTGATGCGCCATCAAGTGATCCAAAGAATGTGGTTTCCTGTTGTTCCGTTTCTCGACGCCGCTTTGCTTCAGCATGATCAATGGCCCCAGCTGACATATCAGCATCTATAGCCAACTGCTTCCCAGGCATTCCATCAAGTGCAAACCGAGCCGAAACTTCAGCCATTCGAGCTGAGCCTTTTGTAATGACCGCAAAATTGACAATCATCAATACGCCAAATACTACAAGACCCAAGAATACGCTACCACCCATAACAAAACTGGCAAAGCCCTGTATGACTTCACCTGCCGCATGTGTTCCTGTGTGGCCTTCACCGATAATGAGTTTCGTAGAACTCACGTTTAGCGATAGTCTTAACATCAATGATGTAAGAAG
>CAZRZN010000312.1:0-4364 GCA_964604565.1 uncultured Rhodobacterales bacterium | reverse complement strand
TGCAATTCCTTGAACAGGGCCAGATCGACCTGATGATCGCCACCATGACCGACCGGCCCGACCGGCGCGAACTGGTGGGCATCGTCGGCCCCAACTACTACACCTCCGGCACCAACGTCATGGCGCCCAAACAGCTTGCCTTCTCCGAATGGGGCGACCTGACAGGCAAGCCCGTCTGCGGCATCCAGGGCGCCTTCTACAACCAGATCGTCGAGGACCGCTACGATGTGGAGGTTGTCGCCTTCGGTGGCACCGCCGAGGCCAAGCAGGCCCTGCGCGACAAGAAATGCGTGGCCTTCGTCTATGACGACAGCTCCATCGGGTCGGACATCGCCTCGGGCAACTGGGACGACTTCGAAATGCCCCTGCCCTCCGAGGATGACAGCCCATGGGGCCTCGCCGTGCCCAAGGCCGAACAGGACTGCATCTTCGGCGCCTTCATGGCCGGTATGCAATACAAATGGCACGTCGACGGAACCCTGATCGCGCTCGAAGAAAAGTGGGGAATCAAGCCGACCGACTTCCTGCAACGCCAGCAAGAGCTGCTCAGCCAGACCACCCCCGCCTTCGGGGAATGAGCGACACATGACCGGCTTCGAGGAGTTCTTTCGCGATCTTGCCGCCGAGCATGTGCGGTGGAACTTCATCTGGCTCTACGATGAAAAGCAGGCCGGTCGCATCCTGACCGGCCTGTGGATGACCATCAAGCTGAGCATCGCCTGCGTGATCCTGTCGGTCGTCATCGGCGTGCTTGGCGCATGGGCGCAGGGCGCGCCCAACCGGTTCCTGCGCGCCTTCGTGCAGGGCTACATCCAGTTTTTCCGCAACACGCCGCCGCTGGTGCAACTGCTGTTCTTCTACTTTGCCCTTGGCCAGTTCACGCCCTCCTACAGCCCCGATGGCTGGCTGGAGGTGCCGATCATCTCGAACGTGGGCTGGGCGATCATTTCGCTGTCCTTCTTCGCCGGCGCCTTCAACGTCGAGATCTTCCGCGCCGGGATAGAGGCGGTCCCCGAAAGCACGGTAGAGGCCGCCGAAAGCCTCGGCATGACCCGCACGCAGACCTACCGGGAGGTGGTCTTTCCCCTCGCGCTGCGCGTGTCGATCCCCGCGCTCAACAACAACCTCGTGAACCTCGTCAAGACGACGACACAGGCCTTCGCCATCGCCGTGCCGGAACTGCTGTATGAAAGCGTGTCCATCTGGAACGACTTTCCTTCGGCCCAGAACCCGACGATGCTGCTGCTCTTCGTGACCTACATCCTGCTGGTGGGCATTCTGGTCTTCGGCATGAACAAATGGGAACGCAAGATGAGGATCCCCGGCTATGGCCAATAGACTGACCGGCCAGACCGACCTGCCGGTGATGAAGCCCTTCGCCATCAAGGGCCATCAATACGATGAGATGTATCTCGTCCGCTGGCTGGCCAGCCTTCCGCCGTGGAGCGTGCTTGTCCTGCTGCTGGCATGGCCCGCCGCCGCCTTCGCGCAGTCGGCCTCTTTCGGGACCGTGGATGCCTTTGCCGCGCTCTGGCGCTGGATTCCCTTCCTGACCTTTCAGGGCTTTCTGTTCAACGTGCTGATCTCGCTCTTTGCCATGCTCATCGGCACGGTTCTGGGGGCGACGCTCGGCCTTGGCCAGATCTCCAAGAACGGTCTGATCCGGCGCATGGCCTGGACCATCACGCAACTGTTCCGCAATTCGCCGTGGCTGGTGCTGCTGTTCGTGGTCCTGCTGGCCTTTCCCTTCGAGATCACGATCCTTGGCGTGACCATCCCGATCCCCGGCTGGGTCAAGGCGGTGTTCGGCCTGTCGCTGCCGGTCATGGCCAATATCTCCGAAATCGTGCGCGGCGCGGTGAATTCCGTCCCCTCCGCACAGTGGGAGGCCGCGGAATCCCTGTCCTTCACCCGCAGCCAGACCCTGTGGCAGATCATCCTGCCGCAATGCATCAAGCGGATGATCCCGCCATGGATGAACTGGTATGCCATCCTGACCATGGCAACGCCGCTCTGCTCGCTTCTGGGCGTCGGCGAACTCATCACCTATTCCCGGCAGGCGATGGAGGCCGAAAACAACCACCCCGAACTGCTGATGCCCTTCTACGGCTACGCGCTGGTGCTGTTCTTCCTCTACTGCTACCCGATCGCGCGCATGACCATCGCGCTCGAACGGCGCTATTCGGTAAAACTATGAGGCAGCCATGACAGATCATGCCCACGACCCGCAAGCCATCACCACGCGCGACCAGCTTCGCGCCGCAGGCGGCACGGCCGGTCCGCGCCCCGCCGGAAAGGTGATCGACCGGATCGACCCGATCTGCGCAAAATTCATCGCCGCCTCGCCCTTTGCCGTCTTTGCCACCATCGGCGCCGACGGCCTGCCCGATCTCTCGCCCAAGGGGGACCCGGCGGGCTTTGTCGCGGTGCTGGATGAACACACGCTGGCCCTGCCCGACCGGCTGGGAAACAAGCGTTTCGACAGTTTCGAAAACCTGTTGGAAAACCCGCAGGTGGCGCTGCTTTTCCTGATCCCGGACCGGGGCGAAACCCTGCGTGTGGCGGGCCGGGGCCGGTTGACCCGCGATCCCGATCTTTGCGCGCGCCTTGCGGTCAACGACCGCCCCGCGCAATTCGTCGTGCTGATCGACGTGCAAGAGGCCTATCTGCACTGCTCCAAATGCATGATCCGCTCGCGGCTCTGGCAACCCGATCACTGGCCGGACAGCGCGCAGGTGCCCAGCCTCGCAGAGGGGATCATGGAACACGCCCGACTGCTGGAACGGGGGCTGGCGAAGGACCTTCACGAGGTGGAGACCATCATCGACGACGACGCCGTAAATCGGCTGTATTGAGAGGCCAACAATGAGCTGGACCCCCGATCAACCCATCGTCTCCCTCAAGGACGTCCACAAGAGCTTTGGCACCTTCGAGGTGCTCAAGGGCGTCACGCTGGACGTGATGAAGGGGCAGGTGATCTGCATCATCGGCCCTTCCGGTTCGGGTAAATCGACCCTGATCCGCTGCATCAATGCCCTGAACGACATTCAGGGCGGCTCCATCACCGTCGAGGGGCTGGAGGTCAGCGACCCCAAGCTGGACAAGCTGGCGCTGCGCAAGAAGGTCGGGATGGTGTTCCAGCAATACAACCTTTTCCCGCACAAGACCGCGCTGCAAAACGTCATGATGGCCCCGGTCAAGGTGCTGGGCGAGGATCCCAAACAGGTGGAGGAGCGCGCCCGCGCCCTGATCCGCAAGGTCCGGCTGGAGGGCAAGGAAGACAGCTACCCCGGCGAATTGTCCGGCGGCCAGCAACAGCGCGTCGCCATCGCCCGGTCGCTCGCCATGCGCCCCGATGTCATGCTCTTCGACGAGGTGACCGCCGCGCTCGACCCCGAAACCGTCAAGGAGGTGCTGGTCACGATCAAGGATCTCGCCGCCGAGGGGATGACCTGCATTCTTGTCACCCATGAGATGGGCTTCGCCCGCGAGGTGGCGGACCACATCTATTTCACCGACCGCGGCGTAATCGTCGAACACGGCCCGCCCGCAACCTTCTTTGACAAGGCGCAGGACCCCCGGACCAAGGAGTTTCTCAGCCAGATCCTCTGACCTGCCCGCCCGGTTCCGGGCAGGAGGACGCGCCGCCGCGCGGCAAAGGGCCTGTCTTGAACACGGCCCCGGACAACCGCGACCCCGCCGCGCTGTCCCTTCCCTGTGCCCGGCATCGCCACCTCCACAAGCGGCGAGAATCCCCGATGACCCGTCAAGGACCGTGCGCCCCGTTTACCCGGCGCGTGTCACCCGGCGCAGTGCATCCCCGTGCATGGATTGTGCATCGCCTGTGCATGGCTTGTGACTCGGGATTTAATCGCTTTCTCAGGGCATTAACCCCGATTCGCGACCCTACCGGCCGTTCTCGGAGAAATGCTGATAATCCTTGGCAGAGGTCCAGTCGCCGCCCCAGCCCCAGCCCCGCGCCGTAAAGGCCGCGACCACCGCATCGCCTGCCACGATCACGCCCTTGACGCTTGCCTGCCGCTCGGCGCTTTCATCGTAATCCACTCCCGCACTGGGCGATGTCCGCCCGCCGGAGACATAGGGGTTTTGCACCGGATTGATGTCGATGGCCCGGCCAAGTGCATGTTGCGAAAGGCGATTTGTCCCCGCCACGACACGGCAGTTGAACGCGCTCGTATTGTTCGCCGCCATGGAAAACCCGTCGTCGCCGCGGAATTCATGCACCGGCCGCATCCGCTGGATCGCAAAGCCCGCCGCATGGATCGCGGCCATGATGTCCAGCATGTCCTCGGCCACATCGGCGGCAACGATCAGCTGCCCCTGCCGGGTCTCCCCGTTGAAAT
>CAZRZN010000311.1:0-4463 GCA_964604565.1 uncultured Rhodobacterales bacterium | reverse complement strand
GCCACTACGCCGATCACGGCGTGACGGTCGCGTTCCAGATCAACACCGATGTCGGTATCGTGGACGACAGCACCGACCTCGTCGCCGCGCTGGAGGCAGCACTTGCCGATCTCGCCATCTCGCATGTCGGCGGCGGGGGCAGGGCCGGGCCATGACAGGCCGGCGCGCGATCCTCCTCGGGCTCGCGGGGCTTTTGCTGGCGGGCGGGAGCTTTGCGGCCGGCGCGTTCCGCGAGGCGCGAACGCAGGCCGGCACCCGGCTTTTCGGCCACGGCTCAAAGATCGCCACCACCGCCGGCGCGCTGGAATACGCGGTTGCGGGCGACGGGCCACCGCTGATGATGATCCACGGCACCGGCGGCGGGTTCGATCAGGGGCTGCTGTTTGCCTCGGCGCTCAGGCGGCACGGGTTTCGCATCGTGGCGCCATCGCGTTTCGGCTATCTCGGCAGCGCCTATCCCGACGATGCCTCACCCGTTCGCCAGGCAGACGTGCTGGTCGAATTGCTCGATCATCTGGGCATCGACCGGCTGCCGGTGGTCGGCGGATCCGCCGGCGCACTCAGCGCCGCCGAGTTCGCTTTGCGCCATCCCGACCGCTGTTCGCATCTCGTCCTGCTGGTGCCTGCGGCGAACCTCACGGGCCGCGATCCGGTCGAGTTCTCGGCGATTCAACGATTGGCGGTCGGTGCGGTGCTCGGATCGGATTTCTGGTTCTGGGCGCTGTCGCGCATGGCAACCGGCCAGATGATCCGCACACTGCTGGCCACCGATCCGGCGCTTCTGGATGCGGTGTCGCCCGACGAGCAGCGACGTGCCGAGGTCATCCTTGCGCAGGTCTTTCCGATCAGCCGCAAGGTGGAGGGTCTCAGGGCGGACGGAGTCTGGGCCGGAACGCCTTCGCCAACCGACTACGGGCGGATCGCGGTGCCGACGCTTATCCTGTCCTGTGAGGACGACCTGTTCGGCACCGCCGCGACCGCGCGCTTGCTGGCCGACCGCATTCGGGGTGCAGAGCTGACGATCTTCCCGACTGGCGGGCACATCTGGCTTGGCCACGACGCGGATGTCGCACAGGCGATTTCCAACTTTATCGGGCCGCATGAGGCCGCCCCCGTCGATTGACGAAAGGAATTGATCATGTCGTTCACCCAGGTCGTCCTCAAACGCTTCGGCGGCCCCGAGGAACTGGAGCTGCGCAATGTCGAAGACCTGCCCGTGCCGAAGCCGGGCGAGGTTCGCATCCGCACCCTCGTCACCAGCGCGGCTTTCACCGACGTGATGATCCGCAAAGGAATGTATCCGGACGTGAAGGAAAAGCCGCCGTTGGTCCTTGGCTATGACCTCGTCGGCGTGGTGGACGCACTCGGCCGCGGCGTCGACGGGGTCGCGCCGGGCGATCGGGTGGCGGACCTGACGACCATCGGGGCCTATTCCGAATACGTCTGCCTGCCGGCCTCGCGACTGACCAAGGTGCCCGAGGGCGTGGCGGACGAGGAGGCGCTGGCGATGATCCTGTCGGCGGTCACACCCTATCAGATGCTGCACCGTGTCGCGCGGGCCGAAACGGGGCAAAGCCTGCTGATCCACGGCGCCGGCGGCGCGGTCGGCACCGCGATGCTGCAACTCGCCCGAGAGGCCGGGATCACGGCCTACGGCACCGATGTCGCCGCCAAGCACGACCTGATCCGCGGCCTTGGCGCGACGCCCATCGACGCGGACGCCCCGGATGTCGAGGCAGCCATCGGCGATGCCGTGGGCGACGGTGTGGATTTCGTCTTCGACCCGCTCGGGGGCGAGAGCTTCCCGCGCTCGATGCATGCGCTGCGGCGCGGCGGCATGCTGGTCGCCTTCGGGTTTCAGAACGAGGTGCTGGGGCGCGGCGGGTCGATCCCGCTGGATTTTGTGAAGCTCAAGCTCTGGGACTGGCTGCCCAACGGTCATGCGACCGCGTTCTATTCCATCGGAGCGATGCGGCGCCTGCACCCCGACTGGTTCAGAGAGGATCTGGGCAAGCTCTTCGCCCTGCTCGTCGATGGGCGCATCGACCCGGCGGTGGCCGAAGTGGTCCCCCTGTCGGACGTCCGCCAAGCACATGAACGCGTCGAGGCCGGTGAGGTGCAGGGCAAGCTCGTCATGCGGGTGACCGAGGCATGAGACACCCTTTTCAGCGTGGCGTCGTACTTGCCTGCCTTCTCGCCGTCGCTCCGGCGGCCCATGCCGACACGCTTCTCACCGATGTGACGCTGGTGGATGTCGAGACCGGGACCCTCACGGCCGGTCAATCGCTTCTGATCCGCGACGGTATGATTGCCGGTGTCGGCCCGGGGATCGCGCCTGGCGACGGCACGGATGTCGTGGATGGCGCCGGCGGCTACCTGATCCCCGGCCTCTGGGACAGCCACGTACATATCTTCTCGTCGCCCGATGAGCCCGACACCGCCCTGCCGCTATACGTGCTGCATGGCGTCACCGGCATCCGCGACATGGGCGCGCTCTGGCCGATCGCGGACCAGCAGGCCCTGCAGGCCCGGATCGAGTCGGGCGAGGTGCTCGGCCCTCGGCTGATCCTGTCGGGCGCCTGGGTCGATGCCGCGCCCGGGTCATGGCCAGGCATGTTGCTTGCCGACACGCCTGATGAGGCACGCGCGGTCGTGGACCGGATTGCCGCCAAGGGCTGGGCGGCGGTAAAGGCCTACTCGATGCTGGATGAGCCGACCTACCTGGCGCTGGCCGAAGCGGCGCATGACGCCGGTCTGCCGCTTGTCGGCCACATCCCCGAACGGGTCGCGCTCGGCACGGCGATCGCGGCCGGGCAGGACGGCATGGAGCATTTCGGGCGGGTCGCCATGGCGTGTTCGGCCGCCGAGGCGCGGATGATCGACGATCTGCGGCAAGCGATGGCCAAGGGCGCCGATCAGGCAGGCATCTTCGCCGTCATGGCGGCCCGGAACCGGATCGTCCTCGAAACCTGGGATGAGGACCTGTGCACAAACGTGCTCGACAGCCTCGCCGCGTCAGGCATGCGTGTCAGTCCCACGCTTGTGGTGGCGGATTTCTACACCGGCAACTGGCCCGCCCCGGACGCCCCGCGGATGCGAATGATCCCGGCAGAGGTGCGTGCGGCCTGGGGGCGACCGGACTTCCGGCTGGAGGCGATGACCGACGAGGTGCGCGCGCTGGCCGAGGACAGCATCGCGCTCGACCGCCGGACCTTCCTGATGGCGCATGACGCCGGTGTGCCGATCCTCGCTTCCACCGATGCGTCCTTCGCAAACCCTTACCTTTTCCACGGGTTCTCGCTGCTGGACGAGCTGGACCTCTATGTCGAGGTCGGACTGACCCCGCGCGAGGCGCTTTTTACCGCCACGGTCGCGCCGCCGCGGTTCTTCGATCTGCCCGATCAGGACGGAACCATCGCACCCGGTCGCCGCGCCGATCTGGTTCTGCTGGACGCTAACCCTTTGGAATCTATTGCGACGCTGCGCCACCCGCGTGCGGTGATCGCGGGAGGCCAATTGCTGGACCGGGTCACCCTCGACGCGATCGGGGCGCAGCTTCTGTCCGAGGGGGAGTGATCTTGTGGGCCAGTCCGAATCTCGGAAGCCCGCAAAGCTCCGGCGCGTCATGACGGCGGCCATGCTGATCCTTGTCACGCTTCTGATCGTCGGGACAGGCCTTCTGTTTGCAATCAGCCCGGGCCAGCCGGCCCCCCTGCGCGATGACGCCGGTCAGATCATCGCCGGAAGCCTTTCCGAACGTGTCACCGTCGAAATCGGCGGCATCCCGCAAAGCATGTTCATCCAGAGCGTGGACACCACGAACCCCGTTCTTCTGTTCCTGCATGGCGGCCCGGGAATGACGGAGTTCTTCATGGAACAGGATTATCCCACGGGACTTGAACGCCATTTCACGATGGTCTGGTGGGAACAGCGCGGCGCCGGCATGTCGTTCCGCGCCGATATCCCGCCCGAAACGATGAATATGGACCGGATGATCGCCGACACGATCGAGGTCGCCGATTACCTGCGGGAGCGTTTCCGGCAGGACAAGATCCTTCTCCTCGGTCATTCCTGGGGCAGCTATCTTGGCATCCAGGTGGCGGCCGTCGCGCCCGACCGCTTTCTTGCCTATGTCGGCATGGCGCAGATCGCCCACCAGCTACGGTCAGAGGTGATGGCCCATGACCACCTGCTGGACGTCTACCGCGAGCGCGGCGACACGGCCATGGTCCGCAGGCTGGAGACCGCGCCGGTCAGCATGGACGAAGGGCTTTCGCCCGCATGGATGCGGCTGCGCGACCGCGCGATGCACGAGGCGGGCGTCGGGCACGCGCGCGACATCGACTCCGTCATAACGGGCATCTTCATCCCGGTCTGGCAGGAGCGTGCCTATACGGTGAGGGACAAAATCAACGTCTGGCGCGGCAAGCTCTGGTCGCGGCCGTTCTTCTGGGAGGCTCTGC
>CAZRZN010000310.1:0-4465 GCA_964604565.1 uncultured Rhodobacterales bacterium | reverse complement strand
GCGCCGTCGCGCCAAAGATCTGGCCGCGCGCCTCCTGCGGCAGATCGGCCGTCAGATCCAAGGCCAATTGGTGCCAGTTATCATAGCTTGCCTGCAATCGGCACACCGGCCAGTCGGACCCCCACATCACCCGATCCGGCCCGAACGCCTCCAGCACATGCCGGGCAAACGGTTCGACGTCCTTTGCGGTCCAACCGTCATCGGCCTCGGTCACCAGTCCGGAAAACTTGCAGCAGCCGTCCGTCTCATCCGCAAGCCGGGATATGCCAGCCGCCCAATCGGCAAAGGCGTTCTTTCCCGCGCGCTGGTCGCGTATCTGCGGTTTCATGCAGTGGTCATAGACCGTCCGCATCTGCGGATACCGCTTGGCCAGCGTCAGAAAGTTCGGAATATGCTGGGGAAAGCCCAGTGCGTCGAAGGTCAGGTCCAGATCAACGATGGCGCGATAAGCCCATTGGACATCCTCTCGCAGCATCCAGTCCACATCCGGAATATCCTGGATCATCGGGCGCACGCCGCGAAACTTCGGATGGCGGGCAAGCCGTGTGAGATGCGCGATGTGGCCGGGATCCTCGAAATTGATCCAGCCCACGACCGCCTTGATCCGGGGAAAGGCATCCGCAAGGCCCAGCATGTATTCGGTTTCTTCGACACTGGCGGCGGCCTGCACCAGAACCGTGCCGTCGATCCCGTGCAGGTCCAGCGCGGGGGCCAGATCCTGCGGCGCGTAAGGCCGGTTCAGCGTGGCGTTGTCCTGCGGCATCCAGTCATAGTCGCCGCGTGCCGGCTGCCAGAAATGCTGATGTGCGTCGATCTTCATGTCGGCGCATCCTCTCGCAGCAGGCCCTTGGCTTTCAGATCTGTCCAGAGAGCGGCTGGTATGTCGGCCTGCGCGGCCTGAAGATTGCCCGCCATTTCGGAAACGCCCTGCCCACCGGGGATCACGGCCACATGCGCTGGGTGCAGCAGGGGAAACTGGTAGGCCGCGTCGACCATGCGAACACCGTGGTCGTTGCAGACAGCCTCGATCGCATTGACCCGGTCGATGATCTCTTGCGGGGCTGGATCGTAATTATACCACGCACCGGGGCGGGCGCCGGTCGCCAGTATGCCGGAATTGTAGGGCCCACCGGTCACGATCCCGATGCCCCGCGATTGGCAAAGCGGCAGGAAACTGTCCAGCGCCTTCTGTTCCAGCAGCGTGTAACGACCGGCCAGCAGGAACAGATCGAAATCGCCGCGCTCTGCCAGAGTCTGGCAGACCTCCCATTCGTTGATTCCGCCGCCGATCGCCTTGATGACGCCCTGATCCCGCAGGGAGATCATGGCATCATAGCCGCGCCCGCCAAAGAATTCCTCGATGCGCATGTCCGACGCCTCCTTGGAGCCGTGGGTGAATATGCACAGGTCATGGACATAGAGAATGTCGATCCGGTCCACCCCCAACCGCGAGAAGGAATGTTCGAAGGACCGCATGATGCCATCATAGGTATAGTCGTAATGTTCGCGGCGCTGCGGAACGTCGAACCATTTTCCCACGCCCGTGCGATATTCGGGCTCACAGGCCTGCATCAGCCGCCCGACCTTGGTGGACAGGACATATTCATCGCGTGGCTTGTCGCGCAGGAACGGATTCAGGCGGGTTTCCGAAAGGCCCAGCCCGTAAAGAGGCGCGGTGTCGAAATATCGGACCCCGCCGTCCCACGCGGCGTCCAGCGTGGCGCGTGCGTCTGCGTCGCTAATCGCGCGGTAGAGGTTCCCCAGAGGCGCCGTGCCGAATCCCAGTTCTGTGAACGTCAGCCCGCCATTGCCAAGCCGGTCCCAATGCCGTGTTTTCAAAGCCATCCTGTATCCTCCCTTTTCCGGCCGACCATAGACCAGTTTCCTTTTGCCTGAACAGCCCGCGGAACCTAGAGTTGCCGCCGGAGGACTTATAATGACGACAAATTTCAATCGGGTGTTCGGACAGGCAAAACCGGTCATCGGAATGGTGCATATCGGCGCTTTGCCGGGATCGCCGCTGCATGACCCCTCGGTCGATCTGGTCGCGGCGGCGCTCGCGGACCTGCTTGCGCTGCAGGATGCGGGTTTCGATGCCGTGATGTTCGGCAATGAGAACGACCGCCCCTACGAATTTCAGGTGGACACTGCGTCGGTGGCGACCATGGCCAGCCTGATCGGCCAGATCAAATCACAGATCACCGTGCCCTTCGGGGTGAACGTTCTGTGGGATCCCATGTCGACGGTCGCGCTGGGCGTGGCGACAGGGGCGGGGTTCGTGCGCGAGATCTTCACCGGAACCTATGCGTCTGACATGGGGCCGTGGACGCCGGACGCGGGCAAGGCCATGCGCTATCGTAACCGGTTGGGACGGGCCGACATGGCGATGCTGTATAATGTTTCGGCCGAATTCGCCCATTCGCTGGATCAGCGTCCGCTGCCGGACCGCGCGCGCAGCGCGGTCTTTTCGTCGATCCCCGACGCGGTGCTGGTGTCCGGCCAGATCACGGGCGAGGCCGCGGCCCTGTCCGATCTGGAGGCGGTCAAGGCCGTCCTGCCCGACATCGCCGTGATGGCCAACACGGGGGTCAAGCATGAGACCGTGCGCGATGTCCTGTCGATTGCCGATGGCTGTATCGTCGGGTCGTCGCTGAAGGTGGATGGCGACACGTGGAAGCCGATTGACCCGGACCGCGCGCGCAGCTTCATGGATCAGGTCCGGCAGGCCCGCGCCGGGAACGGCCACGAATGAAAGAGCGCATCAAACGGGATCTGAAGGACTTGATGCTGGTTCCCGGTCTGTCGGGCCATGAGGACCGCGTGCGCCGCGCCCTGCGCGACAAGCTGACAGAGATCGGCGTTGACAGCCGGTCGGACCGGCTGGGCAATCTGGTGGCGGAGTTTCCGGGGCAGGGGCCGTCGGTCCTGCTGTTCGCACATATGGATCAGCTTGGCTTTGTCGTGCGCCGGATCGAGGCGGATGGGCTTTTGCGTCTTGAACGTCTGGGGGGCGTGCCCGAACGGGCGCTGGCCGCGCAAGAGGTGCTGATCTGCGTGGGTGAGGGGCGCGATCTTTTCGGCATCATCGCCAACAAGAGCCACCATGCGACCACCCCGGACGAGAAATACACCGTCACGCCCTATGCGTCGCTTTACGTCGATGCCGGACTGCGTTCCGCCGCCGAGGCGGAGGCCGCCGGCATCCGTATCGGAACGCCGGTTGTCTATGCGCCAAGGTGCGTCGAGATGGGCGGCGACCGCATCGGCGGCACCAGCGTGGATGACCGCGCGGGCTGCGCGGTCCTGCTGGAGATGGCGCGCCTGCTCAAGGATCGCAGCGCCGGCCCGCCGGTCCATCTGGCCTTTACCGTGCTGGAGGAATTCAACCTGCGCGGCGCGCAAACGCTGGCGCAGCAGATTCAGCCCGACATCGCCATCCAACTGGATCTGGTGCTGGCCACCGATACGCCGGACATGGCGGCGCGCGGGGACGTGACGCTGGGCGGCGGGCCGGGCATGAGCCTGTATTCCTTTCACGGACGCGGCACGCTGAACGGCGTGATCCCGCATCCCGCTATGGTCGATCTGTTCGAAAAGGCGGCCGATGCCGAGGCGATTCCGCTGCAACGCAGTGCCCATATCGGGGTGCTGACGGACCTGTCCTATGTTCAGCTTGTCGGGCAGGGGGTCGCGTCGATCGATCTGGCTTTTCCCATGCGCTATTCGCATTCGGCGCGCGAGTTGTGCGATCTGGCAGATCTGGTGGCCCTGACCCGCTTGCTGGACGCAGGTCTGGCGCGGATCGGGCCTGCGTTTTCACTCGACCGGGATGACTACACCTGATGACCTATCTTATCGGTATCGATATCGGCACCTATGCAACAAAGGGGGTTCTGACGGACGGCAAGGGCGCGATCCTTGCGCAGGCGGCGCGCGGGCACAAGATGCTGGTGCCGCGCCCGGGCTGGGCCGAACACCGCCCCGAAGAGGACTGGTGGGGCGATTTCGTCTTTGTCTGCAAAAGCCTGCTGACCCAAAGCGGCGTTGACCCGATGGACATAAAGGCGGTTGCGTGCAGCGCGATCGGCCCCTGCATGTTGCCGGTCGATATCGATGGCCTGCCGCTGATGAACGGCGTGCTTTACGGTGTGGATGGTCGCGCCGCGGCCGAGGTGCGCGACCTGACCGACCGCATCGGCGAGGACCGCATCATCGCGCGCTGCGGCAACGCCCTGACCTCGCAATCCGTCGGGCCGAAGATCCTGTGGCTGAAGCGGACGCATCCGGAGATTTACGCCCGCACCGCGCATGTCATGACATCGACCAGCTTTCTGGTGCAGCGCCTGACCGGTGAGATCGTGATCGACCATTACACGGCGGCCAATTTCTCGCCGCTCTACGATGTTCAAACGCAATCCTGGGTGGCTGACCTGGCGGGTGATATCCTGCCGCTTGAAAAATTGCC
>CAZRZN010000309.1:1614-4481 GCA_964604565.1 uncultured Rhodobacterales bacterium | reverse complement strand
ACCTCGAAATCCTCGTGGATTTCGTTCTCGAACCCGCCACCGCGGATATCGGCGCGGTCGCCGACATTCAGCACAAGGTCATTGCCAACGATGGAGGCAAGCTGCGGCGTGTTGTCGATGCAGGTGGGAATGTCGAAATCAAGCAGCGTCACATCCAGCACGTTGAGCCGGCTGGAGCTGAAGATGTATTCGAACACCACATTGATGAAGAAGGCAAACCGCCCCGACACGTCAAGAAAGCACAGCGGCCCGCCAGCGGCGATGTTCGCGCCAATCTCCGTCAGGCGCACCTTGCCGTCGTTGTCGCCGGGCAGCGGCGGCAGGCTTGGATCGCGGTGCTTGATCTCGTCGGCGAGGTCGAAATTGACGGTGGCCGAAATGCCCGCCTCCGCGCCGACGCTGAAGCCCGGAAAGCCCAGCGACGCCCCGCCGTAAAGACGGCCCTCAAGGAAGGCCTCCGGCACGTCCTCACCCGCGTCATTGCGGTCGCGGATGTAGAAGCCGTGCAGCAGTTCTTCGGCCCGCAGGGCCGGATTCGTCTCATCGCTGTCAAGAAAGCGCCGCCCGCCCTGCGTGTCATAGACAAAGGTCAGGTCCACCCCGGCATAGAGACCTCCGCCAAACACCAGATTGATCGGCGGCGGTGTCCAGACCGGGATCGTCTGGCGGAATTCAAAGCCCAGCCGCAGGGATGGCATCTTGTATTCCAGCAGGTCAACGTCCTGACCGAACAGGAGCATCAGCGCCTGCGCGGGGTTGTCCAGCAACGGAATGCTGAAGGATCCGCCATCGGTGCCATTGCTGCTGTCGTCCACGGCCGACAGCGCATTGGACACCCCGCCAGCGATGGCCGCGACCTCACCATTTATGCCGGCCAGATCCACCAGCGATTCCAGGTCCAGCGCGGTGGGGGCGTTGCCCGTCGAGACAAGGCCGTTCAGGGACAACTCATCGACCAGCGTGATCCGCTGGTTGTCGCCCGGCACGAAGGCCCGCGCGGCGTTGACCACGTTGAGCACGTCGATCAGCGACCCCATGAAGCCCGCAACCTTCGTATCGCTGCTGAACATCTCCGCCAGATCGACTAGCGTCATCGGGCGCCCGAACACATCCGACAGCAGCGGTAAGGGGGTGAACAGTATGTCCAAGAGCGGCTGGAAGGGTTCCAGCACGTCAAGGATCGGCTGGAACGTCTCGACGATATACTTGTTGATGAAGGTGCCCAGATCCAGTTCGATCTGGCGGAAGGCAAAGTCCGGGTTCACCATCTGGCCGGTCGCGTCGATGCCCCAGCCGCCCGCGAAATTGGCAAAGAGCGACGGGAACACCGTGGTGGGCTGCGGCCCCGTCTCGGGCGTACCGAGGTCAAAGCCGAAGCCAAGCGCAAGATCCAGATCCGCCTGCGCGGTCAGCGCCCAATAGGGGTCGAAATTGGCCGCCGAAAGGCTGGTGACCGCCACCTCGCGCGTGCCGGTGATGTCCAGTTCGACGGTGCCGGATACCCCGGTATCGGTCTCTCCCTGGCTGACGATGGCCTCGATGATGCCCAGCTTGCCGCGCGCGCGGAAATTGTCCGACAGCCCGGCATTCAGCGAGGCGCGGAATTCGCGCGCCCCGTCGCCGGCATCGGTCAGCAGGTAAAAGCCGGACTCCCCGATGCCGAAACCGAAATCCAGCGCCCAGTCGAAGGATCCCTCGATCCGGGCCGGTTCATCCTGCGTCCCGGTGACCTCCAGCCCGAGGTTCGGCAACCCGAGATCGAAGTCCAGATCGAGCCCGCCAAGGTCCTGCGACCCGGCAAGGTTCAGAACCAGTTCCACGTCCTCCAGCAGGGTCAGATCGACCGGATCGGGCGCATCGGGATCGTAGACAAGGTCGGTGCCATTCTCGGTATAGGTCAGCGTCACGTCGACCAGCGCGTCGCCAAAGATGACCTCCATCGCGTCGACCAGCGCGCCGAAACCGGGCGTGGTGTAGCCATCCGTGGCATTGCTGATCTGCAATCGGAAATCCCGGACGAAATTCGCGGCCTCGCCCAGATCGTCGCCCACGATGGGCAGGTCGATGCCAAGGAACTCACCGCGCAGCAGATTCTCGATCTCGCGCAGGGCAAAGTCGATCCCGGTGCCGATCGCGGCGAAGGAATCCAGCAAGTCGAGGTTGTCCACCAGATCCTGCAAGTCCGGCGCTGAGAAGGAATAATGCTCCGGGTCGGTCAGTGCCTGCCCGCGGATCACCCGGTCCAGCAGCGTGCCCAGATCGCCAGTGGAAAAAGTGATCGGCGCGACGGCATTGCCGGGCGCATCGGTGGGAAAGAATACCGGCAGATCGACGGTCGCAACGATGTCGCTGCTCAGGCTGGCGGTGTCGCGCAGCGTTGTCCCGGAGGCCAGTGTCCCAAGGTCCAGCCGCTGTCCGGCATTGCCCAGACCAAAGCTGAGCGTTCCGCGATTGGACGCCGCATCGCCGGTGCCGTCATAGGCGCCCCGCGCGATGCTGGCCGTGCCGTCGCGCAGAAACAGGCCCAGCGACCGGATGCCAAGATCGAAGTCGATGTCGCTGGCCGCTGCGAACAGCCCCACCGTCAGGTTGGAGGAATCGTCGACAAAGACCGATGGCGCGGATTGCGACAGGTCGATGCCAAACACCAGATCGGCCTCTGCCGCGGCGGAATAGGCAAGCGTGGCATTGCCGCTGACATCCGCGATTTCGGCAATTCCGGACAGGCCACCGATCTGCCCGCCGGTCAGATCCTGAAGATCGAGCGCCAGTTCCGTATCGCCGGACGATTCCGCCGTGAACCCCAGATCGAAGATCAGGCTTTGCGTGGCCAGATCCCAGCTGAAGTCGACATTCGGCACCAGCCC
>CAZRZN010000309.1:0-1514 GCA_964604565.1 uncultured Rhodobacterales bacterium | reverse complement strand
TCGCCCAGATCCGGCAGCGACAGGTTCCATGTCGCCGGATCGAAGGCATCGCCCACATCAAGGTTGAAAGTCCGCGTGCCTCCGGCCCCGAACAGGGTGGCCGCCGGTCCCGACAGCGTGACCGGCGCGTTGAAGCTGCCCGAGACGGATGTGGACAGCCCACCCCCATCGAACAGTGCGCCAAGGGCAGACGGGTCCGAGGTGATATCCGCCAGAAAGAAACGCGAGGACGTATTGCGGAGATCGAAGGTGATCCCGCCATCCAGATCGAGGATCGCGCCGCTGTCCAGCGCGCCGTCGCCGGTGGTGTCGGTGCCAAGCTCCAGATCGACCAGACCGAAGCGCGCCGCCGCCGAAACATCGCCGTCCACCGTCACATCGGCAGAGGCCCGCACATCGCCCAGATAGATCCCGTTCAGGATGTCGGAACTTGCGATCTGGACGGATTGCGGCGCCCCGACCTCGACCGGCGTGCCAAAGCCAAGGATCGCAGCCCCACCGGCATCGCTCTGTCCGGCCTCTACCCGCAGTGAGGGCGCATCGCCGTTCACCGCAAACCGCAGCCGCCCGTCCGACCCGGCAAAGACCGTCACCGGGGACAGGCCCGCCGTCTGACGTGTCACGTTGGCTTCGTGCAGGGACAGGTTGATATCGGCCACCAGATCGGACAGCGTGCTGTTGCCCGATGTATCCGCGGCCAGAATTGTGATGGTCTGCGGCGGCTGTCCGGCGGCGGTCACGACCAGCTCCGCATCCGTGTCCAGCACGCCGTCCGCCGGCGCGGGCAGGTCGCCGCGCACCAAGGCGGTGGCCCGGTCGCGTGCGGAGCCGAAGCCGAGCAAACTGTGCGCCGGATCCAGCGGATCGGCGCTGAAGACAAGGCTGCCGCCAAGCGTGGACTCCAGCGTCATGCGCAGCCGGTCGGTCCCGTCCTGCCGGGTGGTGTCCACCACGATGAGATCCGCACCAAGCGCCGGACCGCGGCTGCCGTCGTCCGGCAGGATCGCGCCGGCGCGTAGCGCGTTCGACACCGCCACCTGAAGATCGGCGGCAAGGTCCGCGATCCCGGTATTGTCGGTGGTGCGCGAGGCATCCAGTTCCACGTCCAGCCGCCGCCCATCGCCCAGCACCAGCGCAAACCGCGCGCGGCTGCCGGGATCCAGCTGGCCATTTGGCGGCGGCGGCGCCAGCGCCACCAATGCCGTCGACACGCGCGTCAGATCGAACCCGAAGGTGATCTGCAACTGCCCCGACGCATCCAGCGTGATCATTCCGTCTGAACTCAGGCTGCCCACGGCGCCAAAGCTTTCGGAGACGTCGAACCCGGCCTGAAGCGCATCAATCGGATTGCCGTTGGCATCGGTAAAGTCGAAATCATGCCCCAGCGTCAGGTCGAATTCCAGCAGGTTGGACGACCGGTTGTAGCTGGTGGTCAGCCCGCCGTCCGGCACCCCGGCCGTCGCCAGAAGCCGCTGCACCAACTCGTCAAGCGTGCGGTAATCGGCAAAACCCTC
>CAZRZN010000308.1:0-4495 GCA_964604565.1 uncultured Rhodobacterales bacterium | reverse complement strand
GGAACCGATGACGCCACCGGCCGACGGCGTGGAGGAGATCTACGCCGCCTCGATCGATCCTGACATTCAGATGTTCGATGCGGTCGCCCTGCCCGACCCGCAGGATCTGGCGCAAAGCGCCGCGCTGACCGATCCCGGGCTGCCGCCGCCGGCGGGCCTGACCTTTGATTTCGACGACCGCGATCTGGTGCGCGCAACGCCAGAGGGAGCGTTGAGTCCGGACGGCTTGCGCATCTTCACCGGGCGTCCCCCGGTGATCCCGCCCCTGCGCGACGGATCCGCGTCACAGGCGCCGATTGCGACCGACCCTGCCTCTATTGTCGCGCGGGTGGAGGCCATGCCCCGCGTCCGCCCCGAGGCGCGGCCCGACGATGTGATCGAGCAGCGGGAACGGGCGCAATTGCGGGGCTTTTCCCTTGAGGAACTTGGCCAGATCCGTCCCGTGATGCGGCCACCGACCGTTCAGGAGGAGGCCGAAGTCCTGACGCCGGATGCGACCGACGAAGCGGTGCGCAGCTCTCTCATTCCCGTGGCGCGGCCGCGCAACATGGCCGCGATCGTGGATCAGGCCGATGTCCGCCCGGACCCGGAGCCTGTCCAGACAGCCGCCGTCGCACCGCGAACGATCGCCCCCAGTATCCCGTCCACCGCAAGCGTCGCGCGAGCCGCTACACTGGAAAACGCGATCAACCTGAACCGCATCAACCTGATCGGGATTTACGGAACGCCCGAGAATCGCCGGGCGCTGGTGCGGTTGGCGAATGGAAAATACGAAAAGGTGCAGGTGGGCGATCGGCTTGACGGGGGGCGCGTGTCCGCCATCGGGGATGAGGAATTGCGCTACCGGAAAGGCAGCCGCGACGTCCTGCTGAAGATGCCCAGAGGATAGAACGTCGCGCACGCCGGGCCGAGTCCCGATTGCGGGAATTGTGACGCGGCGACGCCTCGGTGCTCACTTCGCCCTACGCGGTGCCGACCCAGGACCTGACGCAGGCGGATCGGGTCGGATACGGCCCACGCCTGATCGCCGACGTTGTCCGCGTTGCGGGGCCGGGCGGCACCACCCGCGCGGACTGTCGACGCGATCAACCTGTGCCGGACCGTCGTCTAGCCGGTCGACGCCTTCTTTTCTTCGTCGAAATCCCCGGCGTCGATCTGTTCGCGTTCAATCGATTCGAAGAGCGCCTTGAAGTTGCCTTCGCCGAAACCGTCATCGCCCTTGCGCTGAATGAACTCGAAGAAGATCGGCCCGATCACCGTCTTGGAAAAGATCTGCAACAGGATGCGCGTCTCGCCACCGTCCAGCACGCCTTCGCCGTCGATCAGGATGCCATGCTTCTTCATCCGATCAATGGGTTCCTCGTGGCCTTTCACCCGGTCGAAGGACATGTCGTAGTAGGTATCCGGCGGACCCGGCATGAACTTCAGCCCGTTGTCTGCAATCGCATCGGTTGCGTCGTAGATATCGCGCGCGCCAACGGCGATATGCTGGATGCCCTCGCCATTGTATTTCTTGAGATACGCGACAATCTGGCCCTTCTCCCCCCGATCTTCGTTGATCGGGATGCGGATCCGGCCACAGGGTGACGTCAGCGCACGGCTGTAAAGGCCGGTAAACTTGCCCTCGATGTCGAAAAAGCGGATCTCGCGAAAGTTGAACAGGTCCCCGTAGAAATGGAACCACTTGTCCATGTTGCCGGTAAAGACGTTATGGGTGAGATGGTCCAGATAGTAGAATCCCACGCCGCGCGGCTTGGACTGCTCGATCCAGTCGAATTCGGCGTTATAGGGTGAGGTGTCGTAATACTGGTCGGTAAAGTAGATCAGGCTGCCGCCGATCCCCTTGATCGCAGGCCAGTCGACCGTCTTGTCCAACCCCTCATAGGGTTCGGCCCCCTTGGACACCGCATGATCAAAAGCATGACGCGCATCGACCACGCGCCATGCCATCGACGGTGCGCAGGGGCCGTGTTCCCCCACGAAACGCGCGGCGAAACTGTCCGGCTCTGCGTTCAGCACATAGGTGATATCCCCCTGCTGCCAAAGCTCGATCTCTTTTGTCTTGTGATTGGCGACATGGGCATACCCCATCTTCGTGAACAGATCGCGCAGCTCCTGCGGATCGGGATGGGCGAATTCCACGAATTCAAAGCCGTCGGTGCCGGCGGGGTTTTCATCGGTGATGGTGGCCTGCGGGGCGTCGTGCGGGAAAGGTCCCATGCGCATCTCCTGTCTGTCTCATGTGAAACGTCTTATCCGATTGTATCTTTACAGCCATGCGGTGAATGCGCATATTTCTCGCATATATCTTTTATTACGCCCACTCACCGCATTTTTGGGAGAAAAGATGCAGGAAAACCGCACACATCTGGACGCCATGGACATCGCCTTGCTTGACGTGTTGCAACGCGACGGGCAAGTGACAGCGCAGGATCTGGGCGACGCGCTGGCCCTGTCCGCCAGTCAGGCAGGGCGGCGCCGCCAGCGGTTGGAGGAGCGTGGCGTGATCCAGGGCTACAGGGCACGTCTGGACCCGGCGAAGCTGGGGCTGGATGTGCAAGCCTTTGTTCAGGTGCAACTGGCACGGCACGGCGCGCAGGAGGGGGCGGAATTCGCACGCTTGCTGCGCATCCGCCCGGAGATCGTCTCTGCCTGGACCATGACGGGCGAGGCCGACTACCTGCTGCGCATCTATTGCCGCGACCTGCCCTCGCTCAACCGGTTGATCCATGAGGTCTTGCTGGCCCATCCGGTCGTCGCGCGCGTTCACTCACAAATCGTGATGGACCAGCCCAAGAGCGATGCCGCGTTGCCGGTGAGCTGAGAAAAATGGCTGCCCGATCGGGTTCCCGATCCAGCATCGTCAACCGGCCCATGACCGCAGCACCGGATCACCGACGCGATTTGCCCTGACAGGAAAGCACTTGCCCCTAGAAAGGCACATCGTCCGAGGCATGGATAAAGCGGGCGACGACCTTTTTTGTGCCCGCCTTTTCAAAGGCGATTTCCAGCTTGTCGCCCTCGATCCCCTGAATTGTGCCGTAGCCGAATTTCTGGTGAAACACGCGATCCCCGATCGTATGCGCCGACACGGCCTCAAGGTCGATCACCTGCGTGCGGCTCTCGCTGGGCTGACTGACAGGGCGATTTTGCTGACGTGACTGGAGACGTTTCCACCCGGGCGAATTGTAGACATTGGCCTCTGCCGCGCGGCTCTCCAGCCCAGAGGTCATGGCGCCAGCGCCCGGGGCCGCCGCCCCATAGGCCCCGCCGTAAAGTCCGGGCGGGGTCAGCACCTCGACATGGTCCTCCGGCAGTTCATCGACGAATCGCGACGGCATCTGGGATTGCCATTGACCAAACACGCGCCGGTTGCCCGCAAAGGAGATCGTGCAGACCTCTTCGGCGCGGGTGATCCCGACGTAGGCCAGCCTCCGCTCCTCCTCCAACCCCTTGACGCCGCTTTCGTCCATGGAGCGTTGCGAGGGGAACAGCCCGTCCTCCCAGCCGGGCAGAAAGACCGCCGGAAATTCCAGCCCCTTGGCGGCGTGCAGCGTCATGATCGACACCTTGGCGCCGCCATCGTCGGATTCATTGTCCATCACAAGGCTGACATGTTCCAAGAACCCTTGCAGGTTCTCAAAGCTTTCCAGCGCCTTGACCAGTTCCTTGAGGTTTTCCAGACGGCCCGGCGCCTCTGGCGTCTTGTCGTTCTGCCACATCCCGGTGTAGCCGCTTTCATCGAGGATGATCTCGGCCAGTTCCATGTGCGTGATCGTCTTGTCGCCGGTCATCCTGCCCCAGCGCGCCAGATCGACGATCAACTGACCAAGCGCCTTGGCACCCTTGCCCTTGATCGCCTCCTGCTCAATCGCAAGCGCGGCGCCGTCCACCAGAGAAACGCCGTTGTCCCGGGCGATCCTCTGGATGGTCTGTTGCGCCTTGTCCCCGAGGCCGCGTTTGGGCGTATTCACCACCCGTTCAAAGGCCAGATCGTCACTCGGCGAAACCACCAGCCGGAAATAGGCCATTGCATCGCGAATCTCCAACCGTTCGTAAAAACGCGGCCCGCCGATCACGCGGTAGGGCAGCCCGATGGTCAGAAAGCGGTCCTCGAACGCGCGCATCTGGTGGCTGGCGCGCACGAGGATTGCCATGTCGTCGAGGGAAAACGGGCGCATCGCGCGCGTGCCGCCCTGCATGGCCTCGATTTCCTCGCCGATCCAGCGGGCCTCTTCCTCGCCATCCCAATGGCCGATCAGGCGCAGCTTTTCACCGTCGTTGGCTTGGGTCCACAACTCCTTGCCCAGCCGGTTGGCATTGCCCCGGATCACGCCCGAGGCTGCGGCAAGGATATGCGGTGTGGAGCGATAGTTTTGTTCCAGCCGGACCACATGCGCACCGGGAAAATCCTTTTCGAACCGCAGGATATTGCCCACTTCGGCCCCGCGCCAGCCATAGATCGACTGATCGTCGTCGCCCACGCAGCAGATGT
>CAZRZN010000307.1:0-4497 GCA_964604565.1 uncultured Rhodobacterales bacterium | reverse complement strand
GAATACAACGTGCGTTTCGGCGATCCGGAATGTCAGGTTCTGATGATGCGCCTTGGCGCGCAGGCGCTGGACCTGATGCATGCCTGCGCCGAGGGCCGCCTGTCGGAGGGGCAGGTCATCTGGGCCGATGATCACGCCATGACCGTCGTGCTTGCCGCCGAAGGCTATCCCGGAACCTATGAGAAGGGGACGCGGATCCGGGGCCTTGAGGCGCTGCCGGAAGACAGTTTCCAGATGATGTTCCACGCGGGCACCCGGGCCGAGAAGGGGGCCATACTGGCCAATGGCGGGCGTGTTCTGAATGCCACGGCGCGGGGCGCCACCCTGCAAGAGGCCCGCGACCGCGCCTATGGGCTGGTCGATCTGGTAGACTGGCCCGAGGGGGTGTGCCGCCGTGACATCGGATGGCGTGCCCTTGGCTGAACGCGTCCCGGAGGGGGAGCGCCCTTCGATCCCGATACAGGGCAATGCGCTGTCGGCAGGAACGAGTGTCTGGCTGACTTTGGTGCTGAGAGCCAACAGCTCGCGCGCGCCGGATCCTAAGTCGGCTCCGCTCAGCCCGGGCCGTCATCTGCCCTTTCATCCAGCATCACTGCCCAACTGAACGGTCCCGCGCGGACGTTTGAGGGCGACCGACCCCGGCAGAGACCGGGGGAAACGGCTCTTGGTTCCCCGCGGTTTGTCGGTCTGAAGGTGGTCTGGTCAGGTGCCGTAGGCCCGCACCTGCCCCATGGTCTGAGAGGCCGCCTCGATAAGCACTGCGGCGACGGCGTCGCATTCCGCGGCTGTCAGGCGGGCCGGCAGGCGCGTGTCGCAGGCGCGCATCAGCATGGCGCGGGTCTGCGGCAGGTCGGGGGTCTCCGGCAGAAACTGCCAGTTCCAGAACGCCCGCGCGTTGTCGCGGCTGAGGCCGAAGACTTGCACCTTCACACCTTTGGCGGCAGCGGCGGCGACAAACTCGGCAACATCGTCGTCGGTCATTCCCGTCAGGTTGAATTGCAGGGAATCCGGCGCGCGTTCCTCGGGGCCAAGGCGATCCGGAACCTCGATCCAGGGGCTGTGGCCGATCTGCCTTGCCACATGGTCGTGATTGCGCCGTCCGTCGCGCACCCGGCGATCGATATGGGCGATCTGGGGCCGGATCACCGCCGCGGACAGGTTCGACATGCGCAGGTTGTAGAGCGGCAATTGGTTCTGCCAACGGGCAAAGGCCGCTTCGAGGGCGCCGTCCTCCCCGGCCAGATGCTTGCGCCAGGCATGTTCATAGGCCCCGGACAGGATCACCGCCCGCGCCACCAGATCGGCGTCATCGGAGATCAGGATGCCACCTTCGCCGGCATTGACCAGCTTGTAGCTCTGAAAGCTGAAACAGCCGATCCGGCCAAGCGTCCCAATCTTGCGGCCATGCCATGTCGTCCCGAGGCTATGCGCGGCATCCTCGACCACAGGCACATTCGCCTGCGCACAAAGCGCGAGAATCGCGTCCATATCTGAGGTATGACCGCGCATGTGGCTGACGATCACGGCCTCAACGCCCGGCAGGCGTGCCGTGAAATCGGCGATATCGATGCGGTAATCCGTTCCGACCTCGCAAAGGACGGGCACGCAGCCCGCATGCACGATGGAGGAGGGCACAGCGGCAAAGGTGAAGCCGGGGATCATGACGCGGGCGCCTTTGGGCAGATTCAGCGCCTCCAGCGACAGGAAAAGCGCGGCGGAGCAGCTGGAGACAGCCAAGGCATATTTCGCCCCCATGAAGGCGGCGAACTCCCGCTCCAGCAAGGCCACTGGCGCGTCTTCTGGCGCGGTGTAGCGAAACAGGTCACCCGATTGCAGGAGGCGGTCGATCTCTTCGCGGGCTTCGGCGGGAATCGGTTCCGCGTCGTGCATGTTGGAAAGCATGTTTTCAGAATCCTGAACCTGAGTTTTCAAAAAGATAAAACAGTTCCTGGGTCAAGGAAAGTGTTAATGCACCTTTAAGGTCGCAGGCACCTTCCGGAGAGAGGCTGCATCCGGGGGCAAACCTGCGGATCGGACGTCGGGACAGGCGCGCCGGATCGAAGCCCGCTCCGCTGAAAGCGCCCTTGCATGAAAACCGCCGTGCGCCCGGCAGCCACGGTTTTGGCACCACGGGCAAGCCGACCGCGGGACGGATCAGGCGGTGTCGAAACCCAGGACCGCGCAATTGGACAGCGAATGTCGCAAAAACAGGGTCACAGCCCTAATCTGTCGCGCATCGCGAACCAGCTCATCGCCAGCACCAACAGGGGCGCACGCAAGGACGGCCCGCCTGGAAAGGCCGGGCAGGGCAGCGCGGCAAAGGCGTCGAAACCGGCCGATTGACCCCGCACCGCCTCCGCCATCAGTTTTCCCGCCTGCACCGCATTGCCGACGCCATGACCTGAGTAGCCCGATGCGGTCAGCACATTCGGCGACAGCCGGGCCAGATGCGGCAGACGTTTCATTGTGATGGCCAGCGTGCCGCCCCAGGCGTGATCCAGCCGCACATCGCGAAGATGCGGAAAAACCTCCAGCATCGGTTTTCTGACCAAGGCGCGGATATCGTCCGGAAACCGATAGCCATAGCTTTCGCCCCCTCCGAAAAGCAGGCGCTTGTCCGACGACAGGCGGAAATAATTGACGACGAAACGGTCGTCCGAAACGGCAACATCCTCGTTCAGCACCTCGGCGGCGCGATCGCCCAGCGGTTCCGTGGCGACGATGAAATTGTTGATCGGCATGACGCGTGCGGCAATGCGGCGGTCCAGCCCGCCAAGATAGCCATTGCAGGCAAGGATCAGATGATCCGCTTTGATCTGCCCTCCATCGGTCTCGACGCGCACCTTGGCGCCTTTGGAAATCCGCGTCACGGGGCTGCGCTCATGGATCCGGACACCCGCCGCGGCTGCGGCCCTCGCCAAACCAAACGCCAGCGCCAGTGGATTGAGATGCGCGGCCCCGCGGTCCAGCACGCCGCCGCGATACCGCGGCGAAGGGCACAACCGGTGAAACCCCTCCGCCCCCAGTGCCTCCAGCGGATAATCATACCGCCGTGCCATGTGATCGGCATATCGGTGCAGTTCCGCAACGCTCCCGACCGAGCGGCCCGCCCAGGCAATTCCGTCCCGCAGATCGCAGGCGATCCCGTGCCGGCCCACCAGATCCCGCACCAGTGCCTTGGCCGCCTGACCCAGATCCCACAACGCATGTGCCGCGTCACGGCCGACCAAATCCTCCAGCGTCTGCTGGTCCTGCCGCTGTCCCGAACCCAGCTGCCCGCCGTTCCGCCCCGAGGCGCCAAAGCCGACCCGATGCGCCTCCAAAAGCGTCACGTCATGGCCCGCTTCTGCCAGATGCAACGCCGCCGACAATCCGGTAAAGCCGCCCCCCACCACGCAGACATCGGCCCGGCCCACGCCATTCAGGGTCGGAAAGGCTGGCAATTCCGGTGTCACCGCCGCGTACCAGCTGGCGGGATAGGTTCCGGGCCGGTCGTTGGAAAACAACAGGTTCACCTTTGTGCCTCCGTCTTTCTTCGGGCGTCAAATATCCCGGGAGGGGTCCGGGGAGGGCAGCGCCCTCCCCGGCTTTTTCCTCAAACGTTCAGCAGCAGGTGTTCCCGCTCCCAGGGTGAGATAACCTGCAGGAACTCGTCGTATTCGGTGCGCTTTACGATGGAGTAGACCCGCGCGAATTCCTTTCCCATCACGTCATGCAGGGCATGCGCCGTATCGAAAAGATCCAGCGCCTGACCCAGGACTCGGGGAATGTCGCCTTCGCCCTCATAGGCATCGCCCTTGAACTGTTTCAGGGGTCTGCGTTCTTCCATCAGTCCAAGGTAGCCGCAGGCCAGCGAGGCGGCGATGCCCAGATAGGGGTTGCAGTCCATCCCGGCCAGACGGTTTTCCACCCGGCGCGCCTTCGGGCCGGACAGGGGAATGCGGATGCCGGTGGTCCGGTTGTCGCGTCCCCATTCCAGATTGATCGGCGCGGCATGATCCTTCACATAGCGGCGGTAGCTGTTCACATAGGGCGCCATCACCGCGATGGCCGAAGGCAGATGCGTCTGCAATCCTCCGATGAAATGGAAAAACGCGTCCGTCTCGCCGCCCTGCGGACCGGAAAACAGGTTCTGCCCGGTCTCTATGTCCAGCATGGAATGGTGGATGTGCATGGCGCTTCCCGGCTCGTCGGCGATCGGCTTGGCCATGAAGGTGGCAAAGCAGTCGTGCCGCAACGCGGCTTCGCGGATCAGCCGCTTGAAGTAGAACACCTCGTCCGCCAGCTTGACCGGATCACCGTGGCGCAGGTTGATCTCTAGCTGCCCCGCGCCACCTTCCTGCGTGATGCCGTCGATCTCGAAGCCCTGAGCTTCGGCGAAATCGTAGATGTCGTCGATCACCGGGCCGAATTCATCAACCGCCGTCATGGAATAGGCCTGTCGTGCGGCGGCGGGCCGCCCGGAGCGGCCGACCATGGGTTTGATGTCCTTCGCGG
>CAZRZN010000306.1:0-4515 GCA_964604565.1 uncultured Rhodobacterales bacterium | reverse complement strand
CACACAACAACTTTTTTGCCAAATGATCAAAAAATACACAAAAACAACAGCTTGGGGGGAGAAGTTTTTGAAAGGATCTTCTGCTTCGGGTTGTGACCCGGGCAGCAGCTGCCGCTAAACCCGCACGAAAGCGATTATGCATAGACTTATCCACAGACGATGCCTCGCAAAAGGCGAGTCAGGCCGGAATCACCGACCTGAGAATCGGACCGAGGTGTTGAATCGTGGTCCGGACGCGGCTCGTCCCGCGGTGACGTGACCAACCCTGACAGTCTTCGTCCCCGTCTAGCGGCGGCAATCCATACGAGACGCCAACGGCTCGGTTCCTGTCTACCACCGCCTCTCGGGGATGGCCCTTTTCCCGGGATGTGCAAAGCATTGACTTGGCGCCCGTTAGATAGCGGCTCTGACAACGGCTTTCATTGGACCGCCATCAAGGTGACGCGCTGAGGGACATGACGCCAATGGTGGGCGCGGCGATGCCCGTCGCTTTTGCCCCCCTGCCTGTCGCAAATGGCAGACGCTGATTGCAGCCATTAAGAGATGCGTGTCCGGCAACTGACCAAAAGCATCAAGGGACCGCCCTGCCTTTGAGAAGATCGCGGTTTGGATCCATGTCTGAAGCTGAGATCAGGATAACATGCACGGCCCGTTCCGTGTTCCCTGCGCGGCTGCCTGGAATTTCTGCGCGATCTCCACATCGATCGTGCCGACGGCGAATGATCATTGGATCGGCGACCCACAGTCAGAAAACACAAGAGGGGCACCCGACGACGCATGCTTTTCCAAAGGCGCACGGATATCTGCCGCCACGGGCAGGTTTTGGGGCGAACGGATATATGCATGCAATCTATCGCGACGGCACCAGACCCCGACGCTTAGGTCCCTCTGAACCGCTGCCGATGGGTGCCGCCTCAACCTCAAGCTCTGGCGCCTCTCCCTCCCGATCCTTTCCTTGCTGACGTAAGCCAGCTTCACCAGACATCGGTTAGCGTGTTTTGGATCCCCTCGAGGGAGCATCGGCAAACTACACTCTTGGCGAGGGCTAGCTGTGGCACTTGTTGTGGACCGCTGTCATCCCTGACGATGGACGGCAGGCAACAACGTCTATCCCATAGGCACAGCGCCAAGGGTAGACGCGCGACCCGTGTGAATCGACGCCGTGCTAAAGGCTGGGTTCATGTGCCCGTTTTCCTATATTGACGGGTCTGGGTCTGCCGCCAATGTTCGCTGACCCGGCGGGATTTGACCAGAATAACCGGAAGTGCGTTGATTTCTTGATGACATCAGGAAAACCGGGGCACGATATCTCCCCCTGACCACCCTGAATGCGGGCGTCTTGCTTCTCCGGATACAATCGGCAGTTGAAATCTTCCAAGGGAAAACAAAACAGGAATTCACGTGGTGTTTCCATTTCGATTGGACCGGAGGGGGATCGAAACCAGAACAGGACGAATGGGTCCTTGCCGACTCACGGTGGAACCAAGGACTTTTCTCCAGCCTCGCCTTTTAGGAATTCAAATCATCGCCGAGCAGGTGCTGAAAACCTTTGGTTGCCAACCTTTGGAGAATGTTCTACTGGTTCACAATAAGAAAACCTCATGGCGATCGGTCCTATACTGCCAATGAAGTTTTCTTGTTTCCTGACGATTATCTAGTGATACTAACCTCTGTTTATTGCCGATTGAATAGGCGGCCACACGGCGTTGTGGATTATATGCCTGCGCGATCAATATTAGCACCGCGTTATCCGCCCTGCATGCGCAAGCGTGCACAAAAGTCATGCGCGCAACAAAAACTAAACGGCACTCTCTTTATTGGGTGTTGCCGCCCAATAGAGAGATGAAGAAACATGTCGACCGCATTCCGCATATTCGCCGATGGCGCCCAGGAAAATCCCGCAGTCACCACCGCTGCATCTGGAATAGGCTATGCCGTATTTGATGGATATGGGAACAGGCTGACCTACTCCGTTACCGTGACCGGTCTCGATTTCGGTAACGTGACCGGAGAGGGACAAGAAACGCCGGGTGCGAGTGACGATGTGACCGGGGCGCACATACATGACGGACCGCGCGGATCCAATGGCGGTGTTGCCTTTGCATTTCTCGGCGAGGACACGGATGATCTTTCTGTCGTAACCAACGCGGACGGGTCGACAACGCTGTCAGGCATCTGGGAAACCACGGATCCGGCCAGCATTTCGATTTCAAGCTATACCGCGGACCTCGGTGCGGCGGTTTTGGGCGATGACGCCGGTCTCTACTTCAATTTTCACACAAACGGCAATCCTGGCGGTGAGATCCGTGGGCAATTGGTCGCTTTGTCTGATGACGCCGACAATATGGTCATGGGCGACACGCAGAGCGAGTATCTTCCAGGTCTGGGCGGAGACGACACCATTTCCGGCGGCGGTGGCGATGACACGATCAACGGTGGCGAAGGCATGGACACCGCAGCGTTTGGCGTGGCACGCGCAGATGCGACGATCAGTTTTGACAATCCCAACTATGTCGAGGTGACAACGAGCGAGGGCGTCGTTCAGTTGGAATCGATCGAGATGCTGCAATTCACCGATCAAACCGTCTCCGTGGACAGCCAGCGTGCCACGCAAATTCCGGAAAACGCTGTTCAGGTATTCGCGGGCGATTATTTCACCGGCAGGTCGATTGACCTTTCGCGCGAAGGCGGCGGACGGGATTTTCTGGTCGGCGGACCGGCCAGCCAGGGTTCCAATCCAAACAATGATTTCCATTTCACACCCTTGAACGGAGGCAGAGCCTATTTCGAGGGCAACGGATTCAACAATCCGGCCACCGGCGAGGTGAACCGCGTCATCGTCGACCCGGAAGGCGGCAACACCACACGCTTCGGCATCCAGTCTTTCTCGCAGTCTCTCGAAACGATGCAGAACGCCACTTGGAATTTCTACGAGACCAATATCTTCAACGGCGACGACACCCAGACGGGCTCGTATCAGGACGATACGCTGGTGGGCTATGCGGGCGATGACATCCTGATCGGCGGCAAGGGTGACAAGGAAGGCTACGACGTATCCTCGTCCCCCTACCCCGACCCCACCCCCTCGACGCTGCGCAATGCCGGTGATCAGGCGGATGAACAGTTCTGGGTGGATGATGGCAACGACGTTCTGATGGGCGAGGCCGGGAATGACACGCTCGACGGCAGCACCGGCAACGACATGCTCGTGGGCGGCGCCGACGACGACGTTCTTTATGGCGGCAGCGGTTCCGACACGGCGGTCATCGACGCATCCAGCACAGAGTTCACCGCGCAGGAACTGACCGACAGCCTTGAGTTGACCAGCGCAGACGGCGTCGATGTGATCCACGATGACGTGGAGTTCATCAAGTTCAACGATACCACGCTGAGCTACGCCGAGATCATCGCCATTCTCAACAACACGGCGCCCACGGCAGTGACGCTGACCGGCACCACGACGTCGATTGACGAGAACACCGATACATCCTCCCGTATCAAGATCGCCGACATCGCGATCACCGACGACGGTGCGGGCACCAACACTCTGGCCCTGACCGGCGCGGATGCCGCCCTGTTCGAAATCGACGGCACCGAACTCTATCTGCGGGCGGGCACCTCGCTCGACTTCGAAACCGCCAACCAGCTTGACGTGACCGTGACCGTCGACGACGAAACGGTGGGAGCAACGCCCGACGCAACCACGTCCCTGTCGATTGCCGTGAACGACATCAATGAGGCCCCCACAAGCGTGACGCTCACCGGCGTGACAAGCAGCATTGATGAGAACACCAACACGACGTCCCGGATCAAGATCGCGGATATCGCGGTGACCGACGACGCGCTCGGCACAAACACTCTGGCGCTGACCGGCACCGATCAGGACCTGTTCGAGATCGACGGAACGGAACTGTTCCTGAAGGCCGGCACAATCCTCAACTTCGAACAAGACAGCCAGCTTGATGTGACCGTGACTGTCGACGACACGACCGTCGGAAGCACGCCGGATGCCTCGACGTCCCTCGCGCTCGCCGTGAACGATGTGAACGATGCCCCGACAGGCGGGGTGAGCATCAACGGAACACCGATCCAATTCACAACGCTGTCCGCGGTGTCGACGCTGCAGGATGAGGACGGGGTTGGTCCGCTGTCCTACCAGTGGCTGCGCAGCGGCACGGCGATCGCCGATGCAACGTCAATGTTCTACACTCTGGGCTCGGTCGACTTGGGTTCGGTGATCTCGGTACGGGTCAGCTTTACCGATGGTGGCGGCACCATAGAGGCCGCGTCCAGTGCAACGACCTCGCCGGTGACGGCGATCACCGTGATCGAAGGCACGACGGAGGACGACAGTCTGGTCGGAACACCCGCTCCCGAAGCGTTCCGTGGCTTTGGCGGCAATGACATCATCATCGGTGGCGGTGGACCCGACCGGCTCGAAGGCGGCACGGACAATGACGTCCTGATCGGCGAGGTGCGGGGGATCTATCACACCGATATCTCGGCGCAGGTGTT
>CAZRZN010000305.1:0-4526 GCA_964604565.1 uncultured Rhodobacterales bacterium | reverse complement strand
TGGTCGGAACGCACACCCATGTGCCCACCGCAGATGCGCAAATCCTGCCGGGTGGCACCGCATTTCAGGCCGATGCAGGCATGTGCGGGGATTACAATTCCGTCATCGGCATGGACAAGGGCGAACCCTTGAACCGTTTCGTGAACGGCATGGCCAAGGGCCGGTTCAGCCCGGCACTGGGCGATGCGACGCTGTCCGGCGTTTATGTCGAAACCGACGATGCCACCGGCAAGGCGCTGGACATCCGCATGATCCGGCAAGGTGGCCGGCTGGCACAGGCGGGGCCATGAACCGGCTTCTGCCCTTCGCCGCGCTTGTGGTCATGGGCGCGGCTTGGGGCGCGACGCAGCCTCTGGCCAAGGTTGCGGTGTCCGAAGGGTATCGGCACTTTGGCCTGATCTTCTGGCAGACCGTGCTGGTGGGCCTGTTGCTGGGAGCGTTGACCCGCGCCCGTGGCAAGGGCCTGCCCATTCACCGCCCCGCCCTGCGGCTGTATCTGTTCATCGCCCTTGCGGGATCCGTCGTGCCCGGCGTGGCCTCTTATCAGGCCGCGATTCACTTGCCGTCGGGCGTCTTGTCGATCCTGTTGAGCGCCGTTCCAATGTTTTCCCTGCCGGTGGCGCTGGCACTGGGAACCGACAGGCTGCAATTGTCCCGCGTGCTGGGGTTGTTTCTGGGACTGTCGGGCGTGGCGCTTCTGGTGCTGCCGGAGGCGAGCTTACCGGCGGGAAGCGATTCCATCTGGATCGGCGTCGCGCTGATCGCCTCTGCCTGCTACGCGTTGGAGGGCAACGTCGTGGCGCGATGGGGCACGCAGGGTCTGGATTCGGTCCAGGTGCTGACGGGTGCCTCCATTTTGGGCGCCCTGATCAGCCTGCCACTGGCCTTGGCAAGCGGTCAGTTCTTTGTGCCATGGCCGCCCCTTGGCGCGCCGGACAAGGCGCTGATCGCAAGCGCGGTGTTCCACGCCTTTGCCTATTCGACCTATGTCTGGCTGGTGGGGGTCGCGGGCGCGGTCTTTGCCGCGCAGGTCAGCTATCTTGTGACTCTCTTCGGCCTTGCATGGGCGATGCTGTTTCTTGGCGAAGGATACACAGGCTGGGTCTGGGCGGCGCTCGCGCTGATGATGTGCGGGCTTGCGCTGGTTCAGCCACGGCGCGAATCCCTTGTGCCGGACCCTGCGCCGGGCCAGAGTACCCCCGGGTGAGCGCAGGCGGTGTAATCTAGATGATCGGTATTGAGCTTGGCCAGATGGGCGAGGCGTTGGTGACGCTTGGGGTCGTGCTGGGCATGTTCGTGCTCTTCGTCCGGGAGACTTATCCCACCGAAGTGACGGCCCTTGGCGGTGTGGCTGTCCTGCTGGTGCTGGGCGTTCTGCCCTATGATGCAGCGCTGGATGTCTTGTCGAACCCGGCGCCCTGGACGATCGCGGCGATGTTCGTGGTCATGGGGGCGATGGTGCGGACCGGGGCACTGGATGCCTTCACACGCCATGCACAGGAGCAGGTCGTCCAACGGCCCCGACGCGCCATGGCGGGCATTCTGCTTGTCGTGGTCGTGGCGTCGGCCTTCATGAATAACACGCCGGTGGTGGTGGTGATGCTGCCAGTCTTTGTGCAGATTGCCAAGACGCTGGGCGTGGCGCCCTCCAAGCTTTTGATTCCGCTTAGCTATGCGGCGATCCTTGGTGGCACGCTCACATTGATCGGAACCTCGACCAACCTTCTGGTCGACGGGGTGGCGCGGACGCATGGGATGGAACCCTTCACGATCTTCGAGGTGACTCCGCTGGCGATCTTTCTGGTGGCTTGGGGGATGCTGTATCTGGCCCTGTTCGGCCGGGTCCTGCTGCCGGATCGCACATCCATGGCGGGCATGCTGTCGGATCGCTCCCGGATGAAATTCTTTACCGAGGCGATCGTCCCACCAGAGAGCAACCTTGTCGGACGCGACGTGCTGAGCGTCCAATTGTTCAAGCGGGATGGCGTGCGCCTTGTCGATGTGATCCGGGGCGACGAATCCCTGAGGCGCAACCTCAAGGCGGTGACGCTGGAAGTGGGGGACCGGGTGGTCCTGCGCACGCAGATGACCGAACTTCTGTCGTTGCAGCGCAACAAGGAGCTGAAACGGGTCGATCAGGTCTCTGCCCGGGAGACGAATACCGTCGAGGTGCTGATCTCACCCGGTTGCAAGATGGTGGGTCGCAGCCTCGGCGCGCTGCGCCTGCGGCGACGCTATGGCGTGTATCCACTGGCGGTCCATCGCCGCAATCAGAATATTGGCCGGCAGCTTGACGAGCTTGTGGTGCGTGTCGGCGATACGCTGCTGCTGGAAGGCAGCCCGGACGATATCAAGCGGCTTGCCGACGATATGGACCTTGTGGACATTGCGCGGCCCTCTGCCCGTGCCTTCCGGCGGGGCCATGCGCCGATGGCGCTGGCAGCCCTGGGCGGTATCGTTGTTCTGGCGGCGCTGGGTGTGGCCCCCATCCTGCCACTTGCGGTCATCGCGGTGGCGCTGGTTCTTTTGACGCGCTGCATCGATGCGGATGAGGCGTTTTCCTTTGTCGAGGGGCAGTTGCTGGCGCTGATTTTCGCCATGCTGGCGATCGGCGCGGCGCTTGAAGCCTCCGGTGCGGTGGAATTGATTGTGGGCGGGATGGCGCCTTGGATGCAAGTGCTTCCGGGACCCTTGCTGATATGGGCAGTTTATCTGCTGACCAGCCTGTTGACGGAGACGGTTTCCAACAACGCGGTCGCGGTTGTGGTGACACCCATCGCGATCAGTCTTGCAACCGCCATCGGGGTGGATCCGCGGCCGCTGGTGGTGGCGATCATGGTGGCGGCCTCCTGTAGTTTCGCGACACCCATCGGCTATCAGACCAACACGCTGGTCTATGGCCCGGGCGGCTACAAGTTTTCCGATTTCCTGAAGGTCGGCCTGCCGTTGAATCTGAGCGTCGGTGTGGTCGCCTCCCTGCTGATCCCGCTGTTCTGGCCGCTGTAAGGGAAGGCGGATCCGATCGGCCCGTGGGACGGACCAATCTGTTCCTCTCCGCCCCCTTTTGCATCAATGCTGGTGCGCTCGCCCGTGGAGCAGGTTGCCCATGGCTGGGAACCGGTTTCGCGCGGTTCGCACCGGCGAAATCATCGCGTTGGCGCGCAGGCTTGAATGCGGCTGAATGTGGCTTGCCGTGGGGGCGAGGGGGTCTTTTCCAGCGGTCGTCCGGAAAACCCGGGGCGTGCTCCGTCCCTGCAAATGGTCCCAAGGGGCGATCGTCAGGGTCTTGATCTTTGCGCGTCGCCGTATTGCACGACATCGGGGCTGAAATTGTCAGACGTCAGCCATAAAGCTGCACGAAGCCCTCGAGCAGATGCGGCGGTTCCGTCACGGTGGCGGCGCGGCACATTTCGATCAACTGATCGGCTTCTTCGGGGATGAAATAACCCCTGTGCCGATAAATCCGGATCCGGGTTTCGAATTCGGCGGCGTCGGCCTCGGGATGGAACTGTGTGGCATAGACGTTCTGGCCATAGCGGATCATCTGGTAGGGGCACGGGCCGGAGGACACCAGATGCACCGCACCCTTGGGCAGGTTCTGCACCGCTTCCTTGTGTCCGACAAAGGCGTCGAACTGTTCCGGCAGGCCAGCGGTCAGCGGATCGCGGGCGCCCTCGGGCGTCGTGTAGCAGGTCACGGCGCCCACCGGCTCGCTGAAACGGGCCTTCGACACCTCGGCGCCAAGGTGATGGGCCAGAACGCCGATTCCGTAGCAGCACCCCATGAACGGCAGGTCTTCGGCGGTAATGCGGGGCATCAGGCGCAGAATCGTTTCCTCTATATGGCGTTCCACCGGCGCCTTGCTGCCGGGCGGATCGCTGATGCAGCCCGGACCGCCGCCGACGATGACACCGGAATAATGCCCCGGGTCCAGTCCGGGCGGCAATTCCTCGCAATCGAGGCGGATCCGGTGCACATTCGCCGCCTCAAGGCCCGACTTGTCCAGAAAGGCGCGGAACTCACTGTCGCTCGCTTCCGTTTCGGGGCGCAACTGGAGGAGGAGGAATCGGCTCATCCACATGCGCTACCCCAGGTCCGGGGCGCGCGCAACTTGAGACCGCGCGGACTTGGCAAGGGGGGCGTCGCTGGCCTATAGAGACGCCGACCACAAAGGCACGCGAAAGAGGCAAATCATCATGGCCGGCCATTCCAAATGGGCAAACATCCAGCACCGCAAGGGCCGTCAGGACAAGCTGAGGGCCAAGATCTTTTCGAAACTGTCCAAGGAGATCACCGTCGCCGCTAAGATGGGCGACCCGGATCCCGACAAGAACCCGCGCCTGCGCCTTGCCGTCAAGGAGGCCAAGGGCCAGTCCATGCCCAAGGACAACATCGAACGCGCCATCAAGAAGGCCGCAGGCGGTGAGGGCGACGATTACGAGGAAATCCGCTACGAGGGCTACGGGCCGAGCGGCGTGGCGGTGATCGTCGAGGCGATGACCGACAATCGCAACCGCACCGCATCC
>CAZRZN010000304.1:0-4535 GCA_964604565.1 uncultured Rhodobacterales bacterium | reverse complement strand
ATCGCCAATCTCTACCAGCAGTGCGAACTGGCGCGCGAACTGGGCGTGACTGTCTTTACCATCGCCTTCGAGACATCCGATGCGGCGGCAGAGGACATGCGCGTCTGCGCCTCCTCCGACAGCCATTTCTTCCATGTGCAGGGTGAGGAGATCATCGATGCCTTCGACAGCATCGCGCGCCAAATCAACAATCTGAGGCTGATCCAATGACCCGCGCCGCCACGTTGTATCCCGGCCGGGCCTGCGCCACGAAAGGACATGCCACGGGCCCGGGTTCCATGAAAATGATCTGGAAAGCCCTTACAAGAGACGCAATTTCGGCTCAATCCTTAACCATATCTTACTCTCGCCAGAATGGCACCAGGCTGTGGGAGAGTGGATATGCAACACCGGAAAACGACTCGGGCTGTCGCCCACCGGTTCATGACGGAACCAGACGGCAATATCACGGTCTTCTCCGTCTTCATGACAATTCTGGTGCTGATGGTCAGCGGTGCTGCGGTGGATATCATGAGGTATGAAGCCACCCGCGCCCAGATGCAGACCCAGATGGATCGCGCCGTTCTGGCCGCCGCCGACCTCGATCAGGACCAGACCTCCGATGCGGTGGTGCGGGACTACATGGACAAGGCCGGGATGACGGACGTCCTGCTGGGGACCAAGACCACATGGGGCCTCAACCACCGCACGGTGGAGGCCTGGGGCGAGGCGACGATCCCCACGTTCTTTCTCAAGCTCAGCGGCTATGACGACCTGACGCCGCCCGCCCTCAGCGTGGCCGAGGAAAAGATCGCCAACGTCGAAATCTCCCTCGTCCTCGATATCTCGGGCTCGATGCGGTTCAACGACCGCATGACCAGACTGCGGCCCGCCGCGCAGGGCTTCGTCAACAAGGTCATGACCGACGCGACGAACGGCGTCACCACGCTCAACCTCGTGCCCTTCGCGGGATCGGTGAACCCCGGTGACATCCTGTTCGACTATTTCCGCGGCAAGCGCCCCAAGATCAAGGGCAACAATGGCTGGGGCAACGGCGACCAGGACGCCCCCGGCGGGTCGCTCTGCAACAACAACGCCGAGAACTACGACGAAGGCCTTGCCGATCCATCCTGCGCGGACGGCACGTCGGAACCGGTGACGGGCGGATATTTCTCGCCCTGGCCGCAGGCGATATCCAATGTCGTGATCTACTTCGATACCGATGGCGACGACATCTACGACGTGGCGCACAAGATCGAGGATTTCCCGGAGGTCGCATCGCGCGATGTCGACGATTTCTTCAAGGGGGCGGTGGCCTATGTGATGGCGCAGGACAGCGACCTGACCGATCCCGCGCAATTCCTCGGCATCTCGATCAAGGGCGGCAAGGAAAAGAACCGCTATTTCCAGGTCAAGGGCAACCTGAACGGTGCAACCTCAGATCTGGGGCCGACCAAGAACCAGGGAAAGGTGCCGGGAAAAACCTACGGTTACGGGCAAATCGACTACGTGATGTGGGAAAGCGCCTATGTCTCGCCCAATCCCGAGGCCGCCCCGGAAACGGTTGAACCCGACACCAACATCAACATGCCCGGATCCTGTGTCGAAATCTACGACTCCGAATTCGACACCACCGACCTGCCCCTCTCGGATGACTATGTCCCGCATTTCCACCATTGGGAAATCGCCTCGGACGTCATGGATTGGGGCTGGTGCCCGGGAGAGGACACCGCCGTCCAATACTACTCCGCCGACCGTGAGGGGCTCGTCCAGTTCATCGGCGACATGCGGATGCATGACGGCACGGGCACGCAATACGGCATGAAATACGGTCTTGCCCTGCTGGACCCGGCCAACCGCGACGAGGTCAGCCACCTGATCGCCAACGGCCTCGTGGATCCCCGGTTCGAGGGGCGCCCGATCGACTGGAACGACCCGGAGACGGAAAAATACATCGTGCTGATGACCGACGGTCAGACAACCGAGCAATACCGTCCCAACGATCCGGATCTGCCCATCAACGGCGAAAGCGAACTGAAGGTTCAGGGCAGCGGCAGCTATCACAGCTTCTCCGCGCAGAGCAGGAACATGGACAACCTGCAAAAGCAGTGCACCCTGGCCAAGCATAACGGCGTCACGGTCTTTACCATCGCCTATGAAACCAACGCGACCGCCGCGTCCGAGATGCTCTCCTGCGCCTCATCGGCCAGCCACTTCTTCCACGTTCAGGGGGAAGAGATCGCAGAGACCTTCGACACCATCGCCCGCCAAATCAACAACCTGAGGCTGATCCAATGACCCATCGCCTGACAACCCTGCTGACCAGGTTCCGACGCGAGGAGGACGGGTCCAGCACGATCGAATTTTCCATCTACTTCACCGTCTTCTTCTTCATTCTCGCGGCCACTGTGGAAATGGGCTACATGAACCTGCGCCACGCCATGCTGGAACGCGGTCTCGATGTCGCCACGCGAGAGATCCGCCTGAACACCGGTGCAATTCCCAGCTACGAAGAAGTGCGCGCGATCATCTGCGAAGAGACGGTGATCGCCGATGACTGCGCCGGCAACCTGCGGCTGGAAATGCTCGAGGTGGACCCGCGCAGTTTCACCGCGATCCAGCCTGACGCCGACTGCCTGAACGCAGAGGAAGAACCGCGCCCGGTGCGCAACTTCGTCAACGGTCTGGACAACCAGATGATGCTGATGCGCGCCTGCCTGAAATACAAGCCCGTCATGCCGACCACCTCCTTTGGTCTGGCGCTGAACAAGGACGAACAGGGTTACGCCCAGATGATCGTCACATCCGCCTTCGTGCAGGAACCGAGGTAACCGCCATGACACATTCCCTGATCTTGCGTCACTTGCGCCGCTTCGCCGGGGACACCCGCGGCAACATCGCCTTGGAAAGCGCGATCTGGCTGCCCTTCGTCCTGTTCCTGCTGGCGGCCACCTTCTCGCTGCATGACGCCTTTCGCTACAAGAGCATGAACATCAAGGCCGCCTACACGATCTCGGATGCCATCTCGCGGGAGACCGATCCCATCGACGACGCCTATCTCGACGGCATGGTGGAACTGCTGGACTTCCTGACGCGGCCCGGCGGCAATTCCTCCCTGCGTGTGACGCTGGTGCGCTACGATGGCGGCGACAACACCTATGAGACCGAATGGTCCCGCACGCGCGGCAGTCTGGAAACGCTCGAAACCGTGGATCTGGCCCAGATGCACGACAAGCTGCCAGCCATGCTGAACAACGAACGCGTGATCGTGGTCGAAACGGAAACCTATTACGTCCCGCCCTTCGCCCTTCCCGGGCTGAACGACGCCGGTCTGTTCTACAATTACGGCTTCACCCGCCCGCGATTCGCGCCCAAGATCGTCTGGAGCAACGGCTGACCTGCCCCGCCCCGGCCGCGTCCCGCCGATCCCCTGCCGGGGACCACGGTCCGGGCATGGCGACGGCACGGGGCGGCGCGGGACAAGGGCAGGCCGCCTTGCCCGCGACAGCTGCGCGCAGGCTTGGCGGAATTGGTAAAAACGGCACATCTCGTCGCTGGGGGACATTGATACTTCGCGGCGAGGCTGCTTTTGTATCGCCGAACTCAAGTGGAGGGGGCGATGCGCTTCTCTGGTCTCAGGATCCTTGCCGAAGGGCTGACCGGCAATCGTGGTTGGCGTCCGCATTGGCGCAACCCCGCGCCGAAACCGGAGTATGACATCGTCATCATCGGTGGGGGCGGGCATGGGCTGGCCACCGCCTTCTACCTTGCCAAGGAACACGGGCTGACCAATGTCGCGGTGCTGGAAAAGGGCTACCTCGGCGGCGGGAACGTGGGGCGCAACACGACCATCGTGCGCGCCAATTACAACCTGCCCGGCAACTCCGAATTCTATTCCCACTCCCTCAAGCTGTGGGAGGGGATGGAGCAGGAGCTGAACTTCAACACCATGATGAGCCAGCGCGGCGTGCTGAACCTCTTCCATTCCGATGGCCAGCGGGACGCCTTTGCGCGGCGCGGCAACTCCATGCGCAATCAGGGCGACGATGCCGAACTGCTGACCCGGGAGGAGGTCCGCGCCAAGGTGCCGTTCCTCGATTTCGACAATACGCGCTTCCCGATCTACGGCGGGCTGTGGCACGGGCGCGGCGGCACCGCGCGCCACGATGCGGTGGCCTGGGGCTACGCGCGGGGCGCGGATCAACGCGGCGTGGACCTGATCCAGAACTGCGAAGTCACCGGCATCGACATCGAAAACGGCCGCGTGACCGGCGTGCAGACCTCGCGCGGGGCGATCCGCGCCAAGAAGGTCGGCATCGTGGTCGCGGGGCGCTCCGGTCAGGTGGCGGGTCTGGCCGGGATGCGCCTGCCCATCGAAAGCCACGTCTTGCAGGCCTTCGTGACAGAGGGACTGAAACCCTGCATCGACCATGTCGTGACCTTCGGCATGGGGCATTTCTACATCAGCCAGTCCGACAAGGGCGGGCTGGTCTTTGGCGGCGATCTGGATTTCTACGCCTCCTATGCCGCGCGCGGCAATCTGCCCATGGCCGAAC
>CAZRZN010000303.1:0-4574 GCA_964604565.1 uncultured Rhodobacterales bacterium | reverse complement strand
GAATCTGGGCGACGGCGCCATTTTCACGCGATTCGAACAGCATGCCGGGGACAGCTTCAGCGCGCGCAACGATGGTGTGGACGAGGTCGTAATCGACCCCCGCAGCTTCGAGGCGGCCAAATTCGGCGAGCGGCCCGCATATTCGGGTCTTGCCTCCGAAGAGACCACCGATCTGCCGGCGAGCGTGGCATGGGACCTTGCCAATGGCGTGACGCGCCCGGACCTGTCCGCCCTGACGGGCACGGTGCACGTGGTTTCGGCCCCCGATGCAGAGGGCGTGTCGGACGTGACCTTTTACGCCGACGCGGACGCGGCCGCGGCTGCCGCGCAGCCGGGGGACAAGATCATGGTTGGTCCCGGTCTTGCAGGTGGGTCCGGCAATGATGTGCTGCTTGGGTCGACGGGCGACGACAGCTTCGATGGCGGCGCTGGCAACGATACCGCTATCGTCGCGGACAACTCCGACGCGAGCGGCGCCTCGCAGCCCTATGTAGCCGGTGACTTCGACTACAGCGGCCTGACGGTCACGGGGGGATCCGTCTCCGGCACGATGACCGGCCCCGACGGGACAGAGACGCTGGACTCCATCGAGGTGATTACCGTCGCCAACACCGGATCTGCCACGCATATCGTGCTGGACGGCATGTCGATCCAGGCGGCCATCGATGCGGCCGCGGCGGGCGACACGATCCAGATCGCCGCCGGCAGCTATGCCGAGAATCTGACGATCGACAAGGCGCTGAACCTTGTCGGGACCGGTGACGTCAACATCACGCCCACCTCCGGCACGGCCGTCTTCATCGCGCCGGGCACCTCCGGTGTCGTGTCCTTCGACGGGATCGACCTCGACAGCGCGGGCGCGACGATCGGCATCGATGTCGAAACCGGCGCGGCGCTTGCGGAACTGTCGTTCATCAATGGCGAGATCACCGGATTCGGCAATCGCGGCATCTATGCCAGCGACAACGGCCAGCCCGGAACGACCCCGACGATGGATCTGCTGACGCTGACCGATGTCGATTTCTCCGGCAACGGGACGACGAACGGCCGGGGCGCGGACGTCAAGCTGTTCGGCTTTTCGGGGAACGCGGCCCTGACCGGGGTGACCTTTGCCGGCACGACCGGCAATCCGACCAGTGCCGGACGCCCGTCCAACGCGCTGGAACTGACTGTTTCGATCCAGTCCGAGAGCAACGCGAACCCGGTCCCCGGGGGCGCCCCGGACATCGGCAACGTGGTTCTCAACGGTGTCACGGTGACGGGCGAATATTACCGAAACCCGATCGCCTTCTTCAACTTCGGCGAGATCGACGGTCTGTCCATCACCGGTCTGGATCTGTCGGGGGTCGACAGCATCTGGAAACCGTTCAACATCGACGGGACGACGGACACCGAAATTGATGCGTCGGTCTTTGGCATCACCTTCCCCGCCGGGGTCGCGGTGCAGGCCGAATTGCAGGGTGAAAAGGACGGCCAGATCGACGTGGACACGACGATCATCGGCACCGGTGGCAACGATCAGATCAACGGCAAGCGCGGCAATGACAACCTGTCGGGCGGGGGCGGAAACGACATCCTGATCGGTGGCGAAGGCAGCGACGCGCTCGATGGCGGCCTGGACAACGATGTTGCGGTCTATTTCGGACCGTCGGGCGGATACGCGGTTGTGACGACGAAAGACGCCTCTGGCCGGGCGACCGGCTTTGCGAGCGTTACCGACAACGATACGACAAATGGCAACGAAGGCACCGACACACTGAGCTCGGTCGAGTTCCTGAGCTTTGATGTGGGCGCGACAATTTTCGATTTGACGCAGAATGTGCAGTTGTTCGACGCCAGCGACGCCCTGATCGGCACCTTCGACACGATTCAGGAGGCGGTGACTGCCGCCGGAAATGGCAATACCATCTTGGTGGCGGCCGGCGTCTACAACGAGAACCTGGTTGTCGACAAACAGGTGACGATCGAGGGCGCGAATGCCGGGATTAAGGCCGGCGCCGATGCGGGAATGCGAGGGGCGGAATCCGTCCTCGATGGCACGATCACGATCTCTGCTTCCGGGCCGGTTGTGATCGACGGCATGAAGATGCTGAACAACGAGCCCGTGGGAACCCGCGGCGGCATCGACACCGTGACCCTGACCAGCGGCGCGGGCCACGTGATCCGCAATTCCGTGTTCGAGAGCACGGTTTCCGGGGGTGGCGCAGGTGATCGGGCGATTTTCTCAAATGCGCTTGGCAGCGGATCTTCCTTCTCGATCGTCGACAACGCCTTTACTGGCGATTCCAGTTTTGACGATGGCGACAGGTATTCCACAGCCGCATGGGATCGGGGCGTCTGGTCGAACGGGGGCGACGGTGTCTCGGTGACGATCACCGGCAACGCCTTCTCAAACACCCGGACGGGCCTCAACCTCGAAAACTACGACAACCCGGTCTCTGACGTTTCCGGCAACAGCTTTGTGGACGCGGGCAGCGGTATCTCCATCGGTCTGCCGACCGAGGGTGCACTGACCACGATCACCGAAAACACCTTTGAGGACGTCGATACCGACTTCAATGCGCGCGGGCTGTCGGGTGACATTACCATCGACCTTGATGCCACTGACAATGTGGCGCTGGCGGGCGACAGGATCAGCGGAACCGAGGTGGAAGATCCGGACGGCACGCTGGTTTTCGTCAGCGGCGACGGCGCGGACGTAGTTACGGGCACGGCAGGCAATGATATACTGATCGGCGACGATCCGTTCGACGCTGCGGCCGAAGGATCCGGCGACACACTCAATGGTGGCGCAGGCGACGACTCACTTATCGGTCTTGAAGGCGATGACCTGCTGGACGGGGGTATCGGCGACGACACATTCGAAGGCGGCGCAGGCATCGATACGGCCGTCTTGGCAGACGGCGGCGGGAGTCCCGTCACCCTTGCGAATTTCACCCTGACCGGTGCGAGCGTCGCGGGTGGCAGCCTTTCTGGCACGATAGCCGGGCCGGATGGCACCGAAACGCTGACCGATATCGAAGTGCTGAAAGTTGCCAACACCGGCAGTGCCACCTTCCTTGTGTATGAAGGGATGTCGATCCAGGCGGCCATAAATGCGGCGGCGGACGGCGACACGATCCTCGTCGGGCCGGGCACCTTTTCCGAGGCGCTGACGATTGACAAGGCGGTGACGCTTATTGGCGACAGCGATACCACGACCCTGATCACCGGGCCGGGCAGTTCAGGCAACGGCCTTGATATCCAGGCGGATGACGTGACGCTGGAGGGTCTGGGCATCAGCGGCTTCCGGAACGGCATTTTTGTCGGCACCAATGCCAACAATCTTGTCCTGACCGGTGTCAGTTCCAACGATCATTCGACAGCGAACTACGCACTGGAAAGCGCGGGTCTCTGGATCGCCAATGGTGCGTCGGTGGATGGTCTTAGCGTTACCGACAGCCATTTTGACGGCTCATCCTACGGGATGTATTTCCAGAATTCGCTTTCGGGATCCCCGTCGACCCTGACCAACGTGTTGATCACGGACACAAGCTTTAACGGCAACCAGGTCAAGGGGTTGTACGCTGAAAAGCTGGATAATGCGACCTTCGACAACATCGAGGTGATTGACAGCGGCCGTTTCGATGCGCCCACCGGGGATTTCTTTTCCGGCGTTCCGGCCGGCTTTGACATCAACCTCAAGTTCGGCACTTACACGAACATCGCGATCACCAATTCTGTTTTTGAGGACTCAGGTCGCTACGTCGAGAACATAAACGGCGGCACTGCCGACATTTCGGGCGCGTTGCAGATCAAGGCGAGGGACGACGGCAGCAGCTACAGCCCCGTTCCGGCCAGCCTTGATGGCGTGACGATCACCGGCAACACCTTTACCAACACGTTCACATATCCGACCGAGACCGAAGTCGGCCTGCGTCTGGGTGAGACGGGCAAGGACAACGCCGGCCCAATCAACGTGACCGTTTCGGGCAACACGTTCACTGATATTGCCACGCCCTTTGCCAACGAAACGGCTGTTGATTTCGACCTCGTGGGTCTTCTGGCCAACAACACGATCGCCGGGACCGCCGAAGACGTAGACCGAGGCGCACCGCGCGAACTGGGCGAGAACGTAATCGTCGGTGACGATCCGAACGGCAATAGTCTTTCCGGCGGCGGTGACGAGGATCTGCTGGTCGGCTTTACGGGTGACGATACGCTGGAGGGCGGCACCGGCGATGACAGCCTCGACGGCGGGGCAGGCACCGACACGGCGGTCTACAGCGGCCCGGCGGGCGGCTACACGGTGACCACCAGCACGGACGCCAATGGCCTTGTCACCGGCTTTTCCGGTGTGGCGGACAACGACACGACAAACGGCAACGAGGGCACCGACAGCCTGACAAGTATCGAGGTGCTCGAATTCGCAGACATCACGATCGACCTGAATGACCCTGTGTTCCGCCTCGACAGCGGCGGCAACGTCCTTGAGACATTCGCAACGATCCAGGCCGCCATCGATGCCGCGTCGGCAGGTGACACGATCCAGATCGCCGCCGGCAGCTATGCCGAGAATCTGACGATCGACAAGG